>JADKBM010000004.1:322707-645414 GCA_016715115.1 Acidobacteriota bacterium | reverse complement strand
AAAAGGGGAGTAGACTGGAAACATAGTCGAGATTGCTTACGGGCATTTTGACCGGCCCAGGGAGAGGCGAGCGGAGCGGTGACGCACCGATTCGAGAGCAGCGAAAACGGAAACTAGTTGCTATTACGCCCTGGATCGAAGCCGAAAGGCTTGGCTCGCGAGGGAGCTGAAAGGCGAACTCAGGCCATCCGGATAAAAACGGAAGGCGCTCGACGGCAAGGAACCACCGGAGAGGAGCGAAAGTCGTCTGCAGGCGAAAGTCGGCAGGCCTCGTTGCCGGGAACGTAACCGGCGGTGGAGGAAAAGCCACCACAACAAAAACCTAGCGGCAAGCCGGATCGAAAGACGAGGCGCGAAATGCGAAAGCAAAGTAGAATTGCTGACCGGAATCGGTTCTCCGTTGAACGATGTTCGGTATACAAAAAACGGCAGCGAGTAGGGTGTACATTTGAAAGTTGCCAAAAAAATCGAAGGCCGCGCTGAGAAATCGGCGCGGTCTTCGATTTTGTTGCGGAAATTCCAGATTCCAGAAGAGATTCCAGATTCCAGATTCCAGATTCCAGATTCCAAGGATTCCAAGCCGACTTAAAAAGATTCCAAGCCGATTTCAGGATTCCAAGCCGATTCCAAGATTCAAGAAGGCTGTCGGAAAAAGCCGTGGAAGCAACTCCGCTCCACGTGGTGCAATCGTAAGTTCGCGTGCTCCGCACGCTTGAAGAAGCCACTGGAATTGTTCTGGAATCTTCGAATGACTTGGAATCCCTGGAATTGCCCTGGAACCTTAAAATTGACTTGAAATCCCTGGAATTGCTCTGGAATCCTGAAATTGACCTGGAATCCCTGGAATTGCTCTCGAATCTTCGAATGACTTGAAATCCCCGGGATTGCTCTGGAATCTTCGAATGACTTGGAATCCCTGGAATTGTTCTGGAATCTTCGAATGACTTGGAATCTCTGGAATTGTTCTGGAATCTTCGAACGGCTTGGAATCCCTGGAATTGCTCGGGAATCTTCGAATGACTTGGAATCCCTGGAATTGTTCCGGAATCTTCGAATGACTTGGAATCCCTGGAATTGCTCTGGAATCTTCGAATGACTTGGAATTTCCCTTGAATCGTCTACAATTAGAGCTTATGTTTATTGACCGCGCGAAGATCAGAGTAAAGGCCGGAGACGGCGGGAACGGAGTGACGGCGTTTCGCCGCGAAAAATTCGTTCCGCGTGGCGGCCCTTCGGGCGGCGACGGCGGAAAGGGCGGCGACGTCTGGCTTGAAGCCGACGAGGGACTCAACACGCTGCTTCATCTGCGCTACAACCCCGAACACAAGGCCGAGCGCGGACGCCACGGCGAAGGTTCGAACCGCCACGGAAAGGACGGCGGCGACGCGTGCGTCAGGGTTCCCGTCGGAACCCAGATCTTCGACGTCGAATCGGGTGATCTGATCTATGATTTTACAGAGGCCGGTCAACGTTTTCGCGCGGCCAAGGGCGGCAAGGGCGGTTGGGGGAACTCGCATTTCGCGACGCCGACGCGCCGCGCGCCGAAGTTTCACTATACCGGCCGGCCCGGCGATGAAAAGGAACTGCAGCTTGAATTGAAATTGATCGCCGACGTCGGACTTGTCGGATTTCCGAATGCCGGAAAATCGACTTTGATTTCGGTGATCTCCGCCGCGAAGCCGAAGATCGCGGATTATCCGTTCACGACGCTCGAACCGAACCTCGGCGTTGTCGATCTCGGTGATTTCAAGACGTTCGTCGTTGCCGACATTCCCGGATTGATCGAAGGCGCGTCAGAGGGCGCGGGGCTCGGCGACCGTTTCTTGCGCCACGTCGAACGGACGAAACTGATCCTCCATCTGGTCGATGTTTCGTCGATCTCGGGACGCGATCCGGTCTCGGATTACGAGATTCTCAACCGCGAACTTGCGAACTACAACGCTGATCTAGCGGCCCGCCCGCAGATCGTCGTGGCGACGAAACTCGACGCCCTCGATGAACCTGAACGCCTCGAAAACCTGCGGAAGAAGGCCGCCGAAGACGGCAAAGCGTTTCTGGAGATCTCGGCCGTCGCCGGAAAGGGCACGAAAGACCTTGTCGCCGTCGTCGCCCGGCGGCTTGAGGAGATCAAGCGCAACGAGATTGAATTGACCGAGCAGCACGATGATCAAGGATTTGTTTGAATTGAGAATGAACGACGGCTCGCGGCATTTCGCCGATTTACCGGAAGCGGTGTTCTTCGATGAGTTCGCGGATCACGCCGAAAAGCTCGAAGGCGTCGAGATCACTGAATTTATCACCGACGGAGTAGTCGAGATGTGGCTCGACTTCGACTATCGCGGACACCGGTTCTCGGTCAACAATCAATTCGGCGACTATTGGTTCTTCGTACGCGACCCGAAATGTCCGGACGAGATCCTGCTTGAAGTCTGCGCGCATTTTCGCGCCTTGCTGGAGAATGACAACGTTGATCAGTAACACTTCGGAGCGTCGCGTCGCCTTTTTCGGCGGCTCGTTCGATCCGCCGCACAACGGCCACCTCGCGATCGCGCACGCTCTGCTCACAGAATTCGAACTCGACGAATTCGTCTACGTTCCGGCGTTCCATGCGCCGCACAAACGCGACAAAAAGCCGACGTCGGCGTTCCACCGGTTCGCGATGCTCGCGCTTGCGACAAAGGATGAGCCGAGAATCACGGTCTCAAAGATGGAACTCGATCTGCCGGAGCGCCCGTACTCGGTGGAAACGTTGACCCGCCTCAAGTCCGAATTGACGGATACGCGCATCTTTTTCGTGATCGGGGCGGACTCGTGGGCCGATATCACGACCTGGCGCGAATGGGAGACGGTTCTGACGATCGTCGACATCATCGTCGTCACGCGCCCCGACTACGAGATCGGCGTCGGACACGTCACCGACACGATCAGAAACCGCATTGTCGATCTTCGCGGCAACGCGGATCGGGCCTCGCAAACAACCGATCCCCAAACTCAGATCTATTTCAACGGTTCGGTTCAAATCGACATTTCGGCAACGGAGATACGTCAAATGGTGCGCGACGGCAAGTCCGAATGGCGTGCAGGCGTTCCGATCGAGGTTGCAAATTACATCGAAAAGTACGAACTTTATAAGTAATGGAAGAATTAAAGGAAAAAACACTGCACCACGAAACGGTCACGGTCGAGATCGCGCAGACGCCGACGCCGTTTTCGGAGCTTGACGAAGAGGTCAAGCTGGCGCTTCATTGCGCCGCAGAGAAAAAAGCGTTCGATATGATCGCGCTCGATCTGCGCGAGGTAGTCAGCTTCACGGAGTTTTTCATAATTGCCACCGGCGCCAATCAGCGTCAGGTTCAGGCGATCATCGACGAGATCGACGAGCAGCTTCGAAAACAACTCAACCGGCGCCCAGTTCGCACGGAAGGCTATTCGGGAGCCGAGTGGGTCCTGATGGATTACGGCGATTTCATCGTTCATATTTTCGAGAAGAACGCCCGTGATTTTTACGATCTCGAACGCTTGTGGCGCGACGCGCGGCAAGTTGAGATCCCGAAAGATCTATAACCAGCGGCGTGCGATGAGTTTTCGCAATTCCTCAAGCAAGAGCAGCACGACGCCGAATGTCCCGATCATCATCCAATGTTCGAGCGTTGGCGGAGACATCTGAAAGATCCTCTGCAACGGCGGGGTGTAGATCAGTGCGAGCATCAAGCCGATTTCCGCCGCAATGCACCACAAGAGCAGGCGGTTGCTGAAGAATCCAAGACTGAAGATCGACTGCCGTTCGCTTCGCCAGGCGAAGGAGCTGCCGATCTGCGCCATCACGATGCCGGCGAACGTGACCGTCGTCGCCGTCACGTAAACGGTCCCGCTCGAAACGAACTCGCCGCCGGGACGCCAACCCGCAAGAAATTGCGCGAAAAAGTAACCCGCAAGTGCGAGCGCCGCTTCGATCGATCCGAGCCAGAGGTACGCGCGGATCAGTATCCCGGAATTAAGCAGTGCCTCGCTCTGTTTGCGCGGCGGACGTTCCATCACCTCCTGTCCCGGTTGCTCCGC
Organism: Acidobacteriota bacterium; assembly: GCA_016715115.1. Lineage (NCBI taxonomy): Bacteria > Pseudomonadati > Acidobacteriota > Acidobacteriota bacterium. Next base: position 641,355 of record JADKBM010000004.1, on the reverse strand, counting down.
GCCGAGCGCGAGAGCCGGCAGAAGGTCGGTTCCGACATCGACCGCGAGCACCTGCATTATCGTCAGTGGCAACGGAACTCCGAACATAACAAAGACTACGAACGGAATCATCTCGGCCGCGTTGCTGACGAAAACGTAGCCGATGAATTTCCGGATGTTGTCATATACGGCGCGGCCTTCGCTGATGGCATCGACAATGCTCGCGAAATTGTCGTCGGTCAGCACCATATCGGACGCCTCGCGCGCGACATCGGTGCCGGTCGCCCCCATCGCGATCCCGATGTTGGCCTTTCGCAGCGCCGGCGCATCATTGACGCCGTCGCCGGTAACCGCGACGACCTCTCCGAGTTTCTGGCAGGTTTGGACCAGCTTGAGTTTATGTTCCGGCGAGACCCGCGCGAAGAGGACGTCGGATTGCGTCAGCAGTTTGGTCAGCGTGACGTCGTCGATCCGATCGATCTGCTCGCCGGTGATGATTGTCGGCGTATCGCCGTTGAGACCGATCTCGCGCCCGATCGCGGCCGCCGTCAGCCCGTCGTCGCCGGTTATCATCGCGACCCGGACTCCGGCCTTGCGGCAAAGAGCGATGGCGGCGGCGACTTCCGGTCGCGGCGGGTCTTCCATCGCGATGAGTCCCAGAAAGGTCAGATTCCGTTCGACGTCGGATCCTCGCCATTCGCCGTCGTACCTTGGTTCATCGGAGTTCAACTCACGCCGCGCGACCGCCAGTACGCGCCGGCCCTTCTGCGCGAGAGAATCGTGAGCCGCCTGGATGGCTTCCTGGAGATCTGACGTGAGCTCCACTTCCTCGCCGCCCCAACTGATCTTGGTACAGAATCGGAGCATTTCGTTGAGCGCGCCTTTAACGCACGCGATGGTCGCGCCGTCAATCGACTGGATCGTGGACATACGCTTGCGCACCGAATCGAACGGGAGTTCGGCGATCCGTTCGAATACCTTCAAACGATCTTCGGTCAAGCCGAATTTGGCGGCCGCGACGAGAATCGCCGCCTCGGTCGGGTCACCGATCACGGTCCACTTTCGACTTCCGGGGGGCGGTGGAACGAGATGGGCGTCGCAGCACAGCGCGCCGGTTCGAAGCACCTCGAACGTTGGCCCGGAAGCTTGCGATTCCTTGGTGTTTGTTTCAACGTTTGTCAGTTTGCCGTCGGCCCATAATTCGCGAACCGTCATTTCGTTCTCGGTTAGGGTTCCCGTCTTGTCGGTCAGAATAATGGTCGTCGCGCCGAGGGTTTCGACCGCCGAAAGGCGCTTCACCAAAGCCCTCCGCCGCGCCATTCGCCGCACGCCGATCGCGAGTGAAAGAGTCAGCGTCGGCAAGAGTCCTTCGGGGACGTTGGCGACGATGATCCCGATCGCGAAAATGAACGCGACCGGTAGGGAAAGTCCGCCGAACATTACGCCGAGTACGAAGAAGGCGGCGCCGAGACCGACCGCGAGAACCGTGACGAAACGCATTACCCGCTGCAGTTCCTTCTCGAGCGGGCTCAGTCCTTTCGTTTGCTCTTGGGTCAGTTGCGCGATACGCCCGAATTCCGTCGCGGCGCCGATCGAGAAGACAACGGCTTCACCACGGCCGCTCGAAACGGACGTTCCGGCAAAAACCAGATTCGGGAAGACCGAGAGCGGTTGATCGTGCTTTCCGTGCGCGATGGTAGTGCGCGGAATCGGCTTCGACTCGCCGGTCAGCGACGAGAGGTTAAGCCTTAATTTTTCTGCCTTGATCAATCGCGCGTCGGCGGGGATCGTCTCACCTTCAGAAAGGACCAGAATATCGCCGCGGACTACATTTTCGGCCGGAATGATCTTGTGATCTCCGTCGCGCCGCACGGTGACTTGGTGCGGAAGAAGTGCCTGCAGCGCTTCGGCGGCTCGTTCTGCCCGATACTCTTGCCAGAAACTGAAGACGCCGTTGACGACAATGACGATGATGATCGCCCAAGAGAGTTCCGGGAGTCCGGCGAACCAAGCCAACGCTGCCCCGAACCAGAGCATCAGCGCGAAGAAATGGGTGAAATCTCGCGCCAGGTCAAAATACCAGGCGCGCTTCGCGCCCTTCGGAAGAAGGTTGGCCCCGAACAATGCGAAACGGCGTTCGGCTTCTTTCTCATCAAGTCCGTCACGCCCGGACTCGAGCAATGACAGAGCCTCATCTTCCGACAAGAACGCGAATCCGTCGATTTGTTTGCCTGTATCGGAGGCTGACGCCGCCTGAAACTCCTGATAACTCATTCGATCGCCCGAAAGCTCAATGCCGCAAATGATCTTTGCAATCAGCGTGCCTTTATTGCAAATCAACTAAGTTGCAGTACGGCAACGGTTTACGAGCGCAGAGGAATGCCTCGAGGTTTCGGAAAAGGGGAATCCTCACATCTGACTGAATCGCTTTTCGCGGTCCGTCGGATTAACTCGCATCATCCGCTTGCGTGCGGAAAATCAACTGTGTTTGAATTGGATGCCGGCAAATCATATCCTCGATCTTTCGCACGCTATGAAGTTCCGAATAATATGGGTCGGAAAAACCAAGGAAAGTAGTTGGCGGGCGCTGCAGGAAAAGTATCTTGCTCGCCTGTCGCATTTCGTGCGAACCGAGATCGTCGAAATCAAGGACAGCGGCAAAGTGACCGAAGGCAAACTAATTCTCGAGAAACTGAATCAAAGCCATTTCGTCTGCATTTTGGACGTGTTGGGACGCTCGGTAACTTCCCCGGACCTCGCGAAAGAAATTGAAAAATGGCAAAACCGCGGTCTTCAGGAAGTGTGTTTTGTGATCGGCGGAGCCGAAGGATTGGCATCGTCGGTTGTCGAAAGGGCTGATTATAGTTTATCCTTGTCGTTTCTGACGTTTACGCACGAGATGGCACGCGTCGTAATGTTGGAACAACTTTACCGGGCATTTACAATCATAAAGGGTTTTCCGTATCAAAAATGACAGAAATTAATCTCGATGAAATCAAGGAACGGCTGATCGCCGAGCGCGATAGTTTGATAAACAAGCTGAAGGAGAACGATCTTTCGGTTGACGATGCCGAAACGCCGGATCCGGTTGATCTGGCCGTCCGAAACTATTCAAAGAACGTGATGCTGGCGGTTTCGGAGAACGAAAGCCGACAGTTGACCCTGATCAACGAAGCGTTGACGAGACTCGATGACGACGAATACGGAACGTGTCAGAATTGCGACAAGGAGATCAGTCCTAAGCGTCTGGACGCCATTCCCTGGGCGCGATATTGTCTGAGCTGTCAGGAGCTGGTTGAGAAGGGGTTGCTCGAAGAAGAATAGAGCCGTTTCAAGAAACTGTCCGGGCTTGGACTCACCTCATCTATGCTGCACCGGATCTATGACGCACTCCTCGCCGTCGCGTTTCCGCAGGCGTGTAGCGTTTGCGGGAATATCAACGAAAATTATGCTGACGGCGTCGCGTGCGACGCGTGCTGGCGGAAGACCAGGGTTTTTTCGGGCAACGTAACCGTTTGCGGAAAATGCTCGCAATTCCTGCGCCCGGAATCGCCTACCGGAGAAGCATTCTGTCATCGATGCGCCGACCATTCATACGATGCCGCGATGGCGATCGGTTTGTACGAAAAGGCACTCGCATCGTCCGTTCTGTCGCTGAAGTCCGAACCGTTTGTCGCGCGGCGTCTGTGCGAAATGTTGTGCGCGGCTTTTGACCGTACGCCGTTCTATGATTCTGACCTTGTCGTTCCCATTCCTCTTTCAAGAAAACGCCGCATCGAACGCGGCTTCAATCAGGCCGAAATTCTGGCCGACATTATCGTAAAACACACCGGCATCCGACTCGATGTTGCGAGCCTTGCACGTGTACGCCACACGCCGATGCATCGCGCGGCAATGGATTCACGGGCGCGGGAACTGACCGTCGAAAGGGCCTTTGCCGTAACACGTCCGAAACTGATTGAAGGACGGGCGATCCTGCTCATCGATGATGTGTTCACGTCCGGCGCAACCGTTTCGACGTGCGCAAAAGCCCTGAAACAAAACGGCGCGCGAAAGGTCAATGTTCTGACTATCGCGCGCGCGATTTGATAAAAGTAGAATTTAAGGAAGGATGAATCATCCGAATTCATCCTTCATCCAGCGGTTTACGGAGCGTCGTATGTCGGGGCCGGTGCGTCGCCGCTAAGGCCGAATTGCTGGATCCCAACCGCGCCGTTTGATGTCGCCTGTGTGTACCAGACTCCGGTGGACGGTCGGAAGACGGCGATGTCGTCCAGTCCGTCGCCATCGTAGTCGCCGACGGCCGGAACGTCGTTGTTGACCCCGAACTGATTGATCTGGACCGCACCGTCGGAGCTTCGCAGACGATACCAGACGCCGGTGCTCGGACGGAACAGGGCATAGTCGAGTTTGCCGTCACCATCGAAATCGCCTACCGACGGGACATCTCCCGAGGATCCGAAATTGAGCTGGACGAATGCTCCGGTCGATGAACCCAAGCGATACCAGACGCCGTTGTTCGGACGGAAAACCGCTCGATCGTATTTTCCGTCACCGTCATAATCGCCGGCAACGGGAATATCGCCCGTAAGTCCGAACTGCTGAACGTCGACGGACGCATTCGACGAGCGCTGGACGTACCAAACTCCGGTCGATGGGCGAAAAACGGCGAGATCGGCCCGGCCGTCGCCATCAAAGTCTCCCTGTGCAGGGGTGTCGCCGTTCAATCCGAACTGCGTGATCCCAACGGTGTTGTTGCTGCTTCGGAAGTGGTACCAAACACCGTTAGAAGGTCTGAAAACGCCGATGTCGGTGATATTGTCGCCGTCCCAGTCTTCCGGGGTCGGGATATCGCCGTTGAGACCGAATTGTTGGATCCGAAGCGAACTGTTCGAGCTGTTGATGATGTACCAAACACCGGTCGACGGCCGAAAGATCGAGATGTCCGTCTTGAAGTCGCCGTCAAAGTCGGCGGACGCCTTTGCGCGGACGATCTTTTCGACGGTGCCGGTCGCGTTCGTCGTGCTTCCGATGCCGACCGCATAAAGTTCGCCGTCATCGTCTTCGCCGAACGACGCGACGAGGCGCGGCGTGTCGAGCTGCATCACGTGCTGGGCGCCGTTCCAGGTGAAGATCTCGCCCGTGCAATAATCGCTGTTGAGATACGTGCCGTCAGGAAAGGTCCGTAGTCCGCCGCGATATACATAACCGCCGGTCACGGAACATCGAGTCGCGGTTTGCGAATACTGAAACACAGGCATCGTAAAGTTCCCCGGGGTGCAGAGACCCGGATCGTTGTTCGTGCATTGCGTGCCTTCGTAAACGCGCCAGCCGTAATTTCCGCCGCGGTTTATAATGTCGACTTCCTCGATCGCATCCTGCCCGACGTCGCCGGCCCAAAGCTGGTTGGTCCCGCCGCGGTCGAACGACCAACGCCACGGATTTCTGACGCCGATCGCGTAGATCTCGTCCGCGCCGTTGATTCCGACATACGGATTGTCCGCCGGATTGGTGTAGGCCGGAACCGGCGGAACGGCGGCCGTGCTCGGCGTGATGCGCAGGAACTTCCCGAGCAGCTCATTGATGTTCTGCGCGCGTGCGCCCGGATCGTTCGCCGAACCGCCGTCACCCATACCGATGTAGAGATTTCCGTCCGGACCGAATTCAATCATCCCGCCGTTATGATTCGAGAAAGGCTGCGGGATATTCAGAAGTATCACTTCGCTGTTCGGATCGCCAAGCGTATTGTTGTTGGTCGCAGTGTAACGGGCGACGATCGTCGCACCGTCTGAAGCGCGTGTGTAGTTGACGAAAAAGTAGCTGTTCGACGCGAACTGCGGGTGAAAAGCCAGTCCGAGCAAACCGCGTTCGCTGCCGGTCGAGCTAACCTTCGCCGCGATGTTCATAAAGTCCGTCGCGACGTTCGAACCGGGCTGGACGACGCGGATGATTCCGCGCTGCTGGACGACAAAAAGACGCTTCGTTCCGTCTTTCGCGGTGCGGAGCAAAACAGGCTGAGCCAATCCCGAGAGAAATGGCTGAAGCCTGATTGTGAACGGCGCCGGAACGCCCTGCGCAAAAACGACCGCCGCCATCGAGGCGATGACGATCAGAAAAACAACTCCGACTTTTACTCTTTTCATAAAAATTGCTCCGCAAAATCTAACGGCGCGGCGTCTTGCCTTTGCCGAGTTTCTTCAAATCATCCGCAGCGAGCTCGAAAGTCCGGGTTCGCGAGCATCGCTCGACCACCAACCCGTCGTTTCCATTCGTCGCATAAATCAGGTAACGGTCGCCGATCCCGAACCACGATTGAAATCGCATCGTCTCGTATACCGAGACGGTCAATCGCTTCGTTCCCGGACCCTTCCAATACTTTTCAACCGAAAACTCGATCAAACGCGCATCACCGACGACCTTTTCGGATGCAACCTTGCCGACAAAAACCGAATTCGCCGACGCGTACGATCCGCGAAAGGTCGTTGCCGCGCATCTCGCGGCATCAACTGTTCGAAACATAAACAAGACCGCGAACACAACCGCTACGGCCGCAATGGGTTTGATCTTCATTAACAGAATGCAGTTCTTCGGTCGGGGAAACAAAATAACGTAAATGGAATTGTAACGATTCGCAGACCTCGAACGCAAGGAAATAATGAAGTGAGAAATGAGAACTGAGAAGTGAGAAGTGTGAAATGAGAAATGAGAACTGGGAAGTGAGAAATGAGAACTGAGAAGTGAGAACTGCCCACTGCTCACTGCTTACTGCTTACTGCTTACTGCTTACTGCTCACTGCCCACTGCCCACTGCCCACTTCTCCGTTCTCACATCTCAGTTCTCACATCTCAGTTCTCACATCTCAGTTCTCACTTCCCAGTTCTCATTTCTCACATTTCCCTGCCTAAAGTTCAAGTGTCTTGAGGAACTTCCGGAAATCGTCACCGAGATCAGTGCGCTTTAGAGCGAATTGAACCGTGGCAATCAGAAATCCAAGTTTGTCGCCCGCATCGTGTCGCGTGCCTTCGAGCTTGACCGCGTAGAAAGGTTTGCCTTCGCGCAGCATCAGGCGCATCGCGTCGGTGATCTGGATCTCGCCGCCGGCGCCTTTCTCGGTTCGTTCGATGGCATCGAAAACGTCCGGAGTCAGAATGTAGCGGCCGATGATCGCCAGATCCGACGGCGCGTCCTCAAACTTCGGCTTTTCGACCATATCGTTGATCTTGAAGATGTTTGGCGCGACTTCTTCGGCGTCGATCACACCGAATCGCGAGATCGCTTCACCCGGGACCTGCATCGTCGCGATGACCGGGGCGTTGTATTTTTCAAACACGTCCATCATCTGCTTGAGGGCCGGTTTTTCGGCATCGATGACGTCATCGGCGAGAAGGACCGCAAACGGCTCGTTCTCGGAGAAGTCTCTTGCCTGATAGATCGCGTGGCCGAGTCCGAGCGCTTGCCGCTGACGCGTGTAACTGATCCGGCAGATCTCGGAAATCGCGCGGACCTCCGCGAAGAACTCGGTCTTTCCCTTTTCCTGTAGAAGGCTTTCGAGTTCGTAGGAAATATCGAAATGATTCTCGATCGAGCCTTTCTCGCGACCGGTAACGATCAGCACGGACTCGATGCCCGACGCGACGGCTTCTTCGATCGCATACTGAATCAGAGGCTTATCCACCAACGGAAGCATTTCCTTTGGCGATGCTTTTGTTGCCGGCAAAAACCTCGTTCCCAGCCCGGCCGCCGGGAAAACCGCTTTTCTTACTTTGTTTGTCATATCAGCTTGTCGAACCCTTGCCTTCTGCCACAGGCGACGTTTTGCGTGCGAAGGCGAAAAGGAAAAGTTTAGGTGAAAACCGGTTGCTAAACAAATCGACCCGTGTCGGAAGCGGCGTCAATTAACAATTCACTACTAACCATTTACAATCAAAAAATAATGTTAGACCTTAATTTTGTCAGAGATAACTTGGAGACGGTCCGGAAGGCGCTTGAGAATCGCAATTTCCCAACCGCGCTTTTGGATGATTTCGCCGTTATGGACGCAGACCGTCGGCACGTGATCGGCGAGAGCGACCAGATCAACGCGCGACGCAATACTGCAAGCAAGGAGATCGGCGCGTTGATGCAGGCCGGAAAACGGGCCGAAGCCGATGCGAAAAAAGCCGAGGTCGCGGGACTGAAAGATCGTCAGACCGAATTGGACGAACAGCGCAAGAAGTTTGAAGCCGAAATGGAAGACCTGTTGTCGAACCTTCCGAATATCCAGTCGGACGATGTTCCGGTCGGGCCGGACGAGTCGGCAAACGTCGAGGTCCGCCGGTGGGGAACTCCGCGCGACTTTGATTTCGAGGTCAAAGATCACGTGGATCTGGGCGAAGCGCTCGGCATTCTCGATCTCGAGCGTGCGGTGAAGATCACGGGTTCGCGTTTCGCGATCCTCAACGGCGCCGGCGCGCGGCTCGAACGGGCGTTGGTCAACTTTATGCTCGACGTTCACACGCGCGAGCACGGCTATACCGAGACGCTGCCGCCGTTTATGGTCAATGAAAATTCGCTCTTCGGAACCGGGCAATTACCGAAATTCGAGGCGGACCTCTTCAAGTTGACCGACGAGCGCAAGTTCTACTTGATCCCGACGGCGGAAGTTCCGGTGACGAATTATCACGCGGACGAGATTCTCGACGCGAAAGATCTGCCGAAGTGTTTCACCGCATACACGCCGTGTTTTCGCTCCGAAGCCGGAAGTTACGGCCGCGACACGCGCGGATTGATTCGTCAGCATCAATTCGAAAAGGTGGAACTCGTCAAGATCACATTGCCCGAAACTTCGGATGAAGAGCACGAGAAACTGACGGCAAACGCGGAAACGATCCTGCAATTGCTGGGGTTGCCGCATCGGACCGTTGTGCTCTCGACGGGCGATATGGGTTTCGGATCGCGCAAAACGTACGATATCGAGGTCTGGATGCCGTCGCAGAATACGTACCGAGAGATCTCCAGCTGCTCGAACTGCGGGGATTTTCAGGCACGGCGTATGAGTTTGCGTTTTCGTCGCGCGGGCGGCGCGAAGCCCGAGTTCGCTCACACGCTCAACGGTTCCGGACTCGCCGTCGGCCGCACCTGGGTGGCGATCCTTGAAAACTATCAGCAAGCGGACGGAACGATCCTGATTCCCGAAGTTCTGCGACCCTTTATGAACGGGATGGAGAGAATCGACTTTCCGATCTAGTATTTCGTAAATGGTATGTAGTTCCGGAGCAACGATTTTTGTCGTTGCTTCTTTTTGGTTCAAGAGACGTGACCCGATTCGTCATTCGATCGCGTTGTAAAGAACAGCAGGGCTTTTCCGGCTCTAATTTATCAACGAGGAGAAGATATGGGTAGATTATTTGAAGGAAGATCTGGACGCGGCTCGGAGAATTCCGTTCGGGGCACCGCACTTATTGTTTTCATATTGTTCTTCGGCTTTCTTCTGATTGGGGGGCTGAACTCGATCGTCTCGGCCGATAATTCATCACAGGACGGCGCGCCGTTCGGTCGAATCGCGGTTACGCCGACGCCGCCGGCCGGAAACAGCAACAATCAAGTCGACGAATCCGATGAAGAAGAAGGAGACGACGAAGTTTGGCGGCTCGAAAATGACGAAGACGAAGCCGGCGGACGTTTTGTCAGAGGGCCTGAGGAAATACGATTCACGAATCTGCAACTGCAAACGAAGTTCAAGCACGCCAAGGATTTTGGCATTACGAAAAACTACTCAAAGGCCGCACTTGCAGAGTGGAAGCTGATTTTGCTCGACCACCTCAATGCCGATGCGACGGTTCGATACGAGAACGTTAATTACAGAAAAGTCGCGCATACCGTGTATTTCAACCCGGAGGCCAATCTTTTCATTATGGTTGACGGGCAAAATATATTCGTTTCGGCCTGGAAGCTTGCGGGCAAGGAACTCGAGAATTTCTTGAACGGGAAGTTTGTGCGATAGTACGATAGTTTCATTCGCTTTTGTGAACTGAAATATGCTTACAATGTAATTACGTTGACAAATCGCACAATTGTAATTACATTGTAGCTATGAAAGCGAACATCGTCGCCATCGGAAACTCGCAAGGCATCCGGATCCCCAAGATCCTGCTCGATCAATCCGGTCTTTCGGGCGAAGTCGATCTCGAAGTCTGCGATCAGGGAATCATGATCAGGAAATCGACGCGTCCCCGTGAGAATTGGGACGAGGCTTTCCAACAAATGGCGCAGAACAACGACGACGATATGCTGATCGAAGGCAGTTCACCCAAAACGCTGCGGGAGAACTGGCGATGGTAAAGCGTTTCGATGTCTATTTACTTAATATGGACGACACACCCGATGCGAAGGACACACGTCCGTGCGTCGTTGTTTCCCCAAACGAAATAAATGCGCACCTCGAATCGGTGATCATAGCGCCCGTTTCAAGCGTGACGCGAAAGTATCCGACGCGCGTGCCGTTCGATTTTCTCGGAAACGAAAGAACGATCGTTCTCGACCAAATCCAAACGGTCGAAAAATCGCGACTGACAAAGAAGATCGGCGTAGTCGGGCGCGAGGTGGAGGATTCGATCGTCGGAACGTTGCTCGAGATCTTCGCTCACTGAGTTTTCGGCCTTGCTGTCATAACATCAAATGGCGATTCTAAATTTTGAATTCAAAGCGCGCGCGGCAGATATCGACGCACTCGAACAACGTCTGCTTTATTTCAACCCTCGATTCGGCGGTGAAGATCGCCAGATCGACACCTATTTCAATGTCGCGAGGGGCCGGCTCAAACTGCGTGAAGGAAACATTGAAAATGCCCTGATCCATTACGAACGTGCCGACAAAACCGGCGCGAAACAATCGTCAATCCTGCTTTACGAACATCAGCCCAACGCCGATCTGAAAGAGATGTTGAAAAGGAGCCTCGGCGTCAAGGTCGTCGTCGATAAGCGTCGCCGCATCTATTTCATCGAAAACGTCAAATTTCATTTCGACCGGCTCGACGGATTAGGGACATTCGTCGAAGTCGAGGCGATCGACCGCGACGGATCGATCGGGATCGAAACGCTCGAACGTCAATGCCGCAAATATGCGGAGCTGTTTGAGATCAAACATTCGGATTATGTTTCCGAATCATACAGCGACCTGATTCTGACATCCAAACTCAATGACTGAACACGCAATAGCAGACCCCAAACTCGCTGCGGCCGGCCGCGCGCGGCTCGAATGGGTCCGTGAACGGATGCCGATCCTGCGCGAGCTAAAAGCGCGGCTCAAACGCGATCAACCGTTCGCCGGTTTGAGGCTCGGCATCTGTCTGCACGTCGAGGCGAAGACCGGGATCTGGATCGAAACACTCGTCGCCGGCGGCGCCGAGATCGCGATCACCGGTAGCCCCGGAACGACGCAGGACGAAGTCGCCGCGACGCTCGCCGTCGATCTCGGTGTCCGCGTCTTCGCCCGCCGCGATGAATCCTTCGATGACCACCTGTCATATTGCGCCGATGTTCTCGCCTCAAAACCCGATCTGATCGCCGATAACGGTGCCGATCTGCACTTTCTGTTGCACCGCGATTCGCGATTCTCGCCGTCGCAGATCATCGGCGCGACCGAAGAGACCACCTCCGGAGGATTTCGTCTCCGCGGGGAACTTCACAAACAGTCGTTCCCGACGATCGTCATCAACGATTCGCAGTCGAAGAGAATCATCGAAAACCGGTACGGCGTCGGACTATCGGTTGTCGACGGGATTATGCGCTGCACGAATGTTTTGATCGGCGGAATGCGGATCGCGGTGATCGGCTACGGATATTGCGGACGCGGCGTCGCGATATGCCTCCGCAATCTCGGCGCTCACGTCACGGTCGTCGAGCTCGACCCGCTAACCCAACTCGACGCGCATCTTGAAGGCTTCCATATCGCCGCTCTTGATGAAGCAATATCTGCGAACGATATGATAATCACCGTTACCGGGCGCAACGGAATCTTGACGACGGACCATTTTGCGCAAATGAAAAACGGAGCGATCCTTGTCAACGCGGGCCATTTCGAGTTCGAAATGGACGTACAGGGATTGCGGGCCGCAGCGGCCGGAAGCGAAGAGATCCGGAGCAACATCGAAAGGTTTGAATTCGCCGACGGCCGGAAACTTTTCCTGCTGGCGCGTGGTCGGCCGGTGAATCTTGCCGGAGCCGACGGCAATCCGATCGAGGTTATGGACCTTGGACTCGCGCTCCAAACACTGAGTCTTGAACATCTCGTTCGAAACGCCGGATCGATGTCGCGAACGCCGCAGAACGTTCCCGCCGAAGTCGAACGTGTCGTTTCGCAGATGGCCCTCGCGGCTTGGACGCGTTGACTTAAACGTTATGAGATTCAAAATATTGTTCGCCCTGTTCGTGCTCTCGACGCTTTCTGCGGCGGCGCAGACGAACCTGTCGATTCGGGTCGTGCCGACGAAAGCGGACGAGAATCCTTACGTTTACGTGCCGTTCGATGTGCCCGCGAGAACAAGATCGATCTCGGTTTCGGTGAGCTACGACAAATCGCTGAATCGCCTCGATTTTGGTCTGTTCGATCAACGGTTTTCGGGATCAAACTCGGACAAACGCGGCTTTCGCGGTTGGAGCGGTGCGATTCGTGACCGATTCTTCCTCGCGCTTGACGAAGCCTCGAACGGATATCAGGCGGGTCCGATCCGCGCCGGAAAATGGCGTCTGGTCGTCGGTCGGGCCCGCGTTGCGCCCGAGGGCGTCGAGTTGAAGATCGGAATTGTCTTCAACTCGATCGATCGTGAATCCAAACGACGCCTGGAGTTCGAGCGTTCGAAGACATTCACCGAAGACGGCAATCGGCCGATCTTTCCGCTGACCCGAGAAAACGGGAACACCTGGTTTCGCGGCGACCTGCACGCGCATACGTTTCACGGAGACGGTAGTTGGAGCGTCAAAGGTGCGCTCGGGTCGGCGCGCGCGAATGGACTCGATTTCGTCGCACTGACCGAACACAACACGTTTTCGCACCACGCGGAGATCGACGCCCTGCGCGATGATTTTCCCGAATTGCTCATCATCCGCGGGGAGGAAGTCACAACGTACGGCGGACATATCAACGTTTGGGGACTGCCTTCGGGCCGGTGGGTCGACTTCAGACTCATTCCGGGGATGCCCGCAAGCGGCTTTTCGATCCTCAATGAAACGCGCAGATTCGGCGGGCTCGCCTCCGTCAACCATCCGACGATGGTATGCGGCGGATGCAGTTGGACGTACGACAAGGATTGGGAGACGCTCGATTCGGTCGAGATCTGGAACGCGACGTGGGATGCGGACGATGAGGCCGCGCTGAAGATCTGGGATTCCTTGCTGCAGAACGGACGAATGATCACCGCGGTCGGATCGAGCGATTCGCATCAACCGCCGTACGAGGCTAGTCCGTATCCGACTAATCTCCGTCTCGGCGATCCGTCGATTTTTGTCGCCGCGCGAAAGCTCACACAGGCGGCGATCTTCGAAGCGATCCGTTCGGGCCGCGTTTTTATCGCCGAAAACCCGAGGCACAGGATAATGTTCACGGCCGGCGACCGTTCGGTCGGCGAAACTGCGCCGGTGGAGCGAACCGAGATCGAGATCGAGATCGACGGATTTCCGGCCGACGCACGCGCGTTGGTTGTTTCAGGCGGAATAGTCATCCGTGACCAATCCGTCAGCGAACGGCAGAAGCTCTCATTTGAATTCAAACCGGAAATGGCGACATACGCGCGACTTGAAATACGGGCGCGCGACGGCAAAATGTTGGCTATGACAAATCCGATCTACTTTCGTTGAGGACCTATGAAAGAAATATTTTCGTACGATGTAATGCCATATCCGAGCAAGTTCTTCTTGCAGATGCATCCCGATCGCCTGGCCGCGCACGCCGCATTCTTTGGAGTCAGCGCGCCGGCGGTCGAGACTTGCCGCGTCCTGGAGCTCGGCTGCGGCAACGGCAGCAATCTGATCTCACACGCCTTTCACTTGCCGGACGCGAAGTTTGTTGGCGTCGATCTCGCGCAGAATCACATCGACGACGCGAACCGCGGCGCGGCCGAACTCGGACTCGCGAACACGGATTTCCGCCAAATGGATGTTGCGGAAATGACCGTCGGGGAGTTCGGGAGATTCGATTACATCATTGCGCACGGCCTTTTTTCGTGGGTGCCCGAGTTCGTCCGCGACCGGGTTCTTGAGGTTTGCCGGGAAATGCTCGCTGAAAACGGCGTCGGATATATCAGCTACAACGCTCTTCCCGGCGCGCATTACCGGCAAATGGTTCAGGAGATGCTTCGGTTCCATACCCGAAAGATCGCCGAGCCGCTCGAGAAGGTCGGCAAGGCGATCTCGTTCCTGTCTTTTTTGAGCGAGAACACGACCGACCGCGACATCTATCGTCCGATTCTCAGCAGCGAGCTAAAACGCCATTTCGAACACGATGCAGCCGACATTTTTCACGACGATCTTTCCGACCTGAATCGCGCCTATTACTTTCACGAGTTCGCGGAAATGTTGCAAAAGCACGACCTTCAATATCTCGCCGAGGCCGAACTTCACGCGATGGGAACCGGCAGCCTGCCGCCTGACGCGCGCGGATTCGTCGAATCGATCGACGACCCGATCGAACGGGAGCAGTATCTGGATTTCTTCCGCGGCCGAATTTTCCGCCAGACGCTTTTTTGCCGGGCCGGGATCAAACTCGAACGCGATCCGCAACCTTCTAGAATTCGCGAATTCAAGGTGGCCTCGTCAATCCGTGCGGCCTCTCCGAACCCGGAACTCGCGTCGGCGAAAATCGAGAAGTTCGTCGGCTCAAAGGGCCTCGGAATCGAGATCGATCACCCGTTGACGAAGGGGGCCTTGGTCGAACTCGGCCGGATCTGGGGACGCGCGATCGATTTCACGGAACTATTGGAATGTGCGCGCGACGAGATCGTCAGGCGGGGCTTCGCGGCAGACGATTGGGATGAACAGTTCGCGATCGCGGAGTCGATCTTTATGCAGCTTTGCCAGAGCACCGCGCTGATCGAACTTCACCTTTTTCAACCGGCCGCGTCGCAGGAAGTGCCCGACCGTCCGGTCACGAACTCGCTCGCGCGCTGGCAGCTGCCGCAAGCCAACAACGTCCTCACGATGCTCAACCTGGACGTCAAGGTCGAAGACGCGGTTTCGCGCCGGCTCCTTGAATTACTCGACGGCAAACGTTCAAAAGCGGAACTCAAGACGGATCTCAGAGCGTTCGTCGAAGCGTCGGACGATCTCGAAGACAAGGCCGAGCTGTTGAAGAATCTTCCGGAATGGATCGACGAGAGCCTCTTCCAACTGGCAAAGCTCGGAATGTTTGAGTGAACCGGTCGAGATTGTGAGCCGGAGATTCTCTTTCCCCCGAAAACACGCCAAAAACGCGAAAAATGGCTGTTTGATGGAATCGGGAAGCGATTCGCTTTCCGATTCTCAATTTATCCTTCGTGAAAGAGCGCCCGCCGCCGCAATCGCGAATCAAATCCGAAACTCATTTTGATTGTTACACGCCTTCCTACTAATCTGAATTTGTGGAATTTCAACCTGTAACTCCAAAAGACGCGGCTGCGGTGATTTTGGTTCGCGGCGACCAGGTGCTCTGGGCGCGGCGCAATCCGAATCTTAAGTTCCTCGGCGGTTTTCACGCCTTTCCGGGCGGCAAGACCGATCCCGAAGACCGGGCAATCAACGTCGAGAACTGCGACGACGCGGAAATGTCCGCGATGCTCGCCTGCGCGGTGCGCGAGGTGTTTGAGGAGGTCGGCGTGTTGCTCGTCCGCGGCGGAGAAAAGCTGACCAAGGGGCAGCGTTTTTCGCTCCACGACGATCTCATTTCGGGGCGAAGCAAGTTCGGCGAGATCCTCGCGGACTGGGGCCTGTGGATCGATGCCGCCGATTTTATCTACACGGGATTCTGGACGACGCCGCAATTTTCGCCGGTTCGATTCAAGACGCGATTCTTTATCGCGCAATGTCCGCCGAAACAGACTCCGTATGCGGCGATCAGCGAACTCGAAAACATCGAATTCATTGCGGCAGTCGCGGCGCTGAAACAATGGGAACGGTCGGAAGTTCTGATCTCGCCGCCGGTTCTCATCTCACTCAAGGCACTCGCTGGGAATGGAGAAACGCAAAGCGAAAAGCAAGATTCGGAGGATCGCATCGAAGACGGCAATCCAAGATTCTCCACGACTTTGCGTATCCGCGGCGAAGAACTCCTTGAAAAATCCAGCGCCTGCGGCGGGAACATCGAGTTCATCGAATTGAATCCCCGGCTCGTCTGCATCCCTTTGCGAACGAAAACCCTGCCGCCGGCGACGCATACGAATTGCTTCGTTGTCGGAAAACGCGAGTTCGTCGTCATCGACGCGGCTTCGCCGTACGAAGAAGAACAGTCGAAACTGCTCGAACTGATCGGGAAGTACATCGAATCGGGCTGCATCTGCCGGTCGATCATCGTCTCGCACCTCCACAACGATCACTTCGGCGGCGAAATGGCGTTGCAGAAGCATCTTGCAACGAAGTTCGGAATGAGAGTTCCGATCGCCGGACAAGCATTGACGATCGAGAGTCTAAAAGGCAAGGTCGAGTTTCAGCAATCCCTTCAAGACGGCGAGGCGGTCGAACTAGTCGATGCGAACGGGGTTTCATTCAAACTCGAAATCCTCCACACGCCCGGTCACGCGCGCGGGCATCTCGCCTTCTACGATCGCGAAATGCGATTTCTGCTTTCGAGCGACAATGTCGTCGGCACCGGAACGGTCGTCATCGCTCCGCCCGAAGGACATATGAACGACTATCTGAGGTCGCTTCGGCGAATGCGCGAACTTCCCGGATTGCGCTTTCTCGCCGGATCGCACGGCGCGGCCATTTTTGACGCCAAAGGCAAGATCGATCAGTACATTTCACACCGCGCTCATCGTGAGAAGCAAATACTAAACGCTCTCGGAAACGGAGCCGAGTCCGCCGAAGACATTGCAAAGATTATTTATCCCGAGATCGATCCGGCTCTTTTCCGGCTCGCCGCGGCTTCCGTCTCGGCACATCTCGCGAAGATCGACGAAGACAAGCAAAACGCCTGAATTCCGCATTGAGAGAGGTTTGCCCGCCAAACAAAAAAACACGAACGGTCTTATTTTCAGGCCTGCCTTTGCGCACGAAGATTCAGGTGCAGCACCAATCGAAACGGCATTGAACGGATCACTTGAAACTCGCCGACACCGGCGAGTTCTGCCAGATCGGTCAATTCCGCTGGTTTGAAACTCCGCAGGATCGAAAGCGCCCCGTCCTCGCGAACGAGCCGGCTGATACGGAACGCAGCGCAGAAAACCTTGTAGGCGGCGAACGCCAGCGGATGGCGGTGCAGATCGATGATGAACACGCCGCGACGCGCGACGCGCGACATTTCCCTGATAACCGAGATGATCGCCGGATTCGTCAGATGATGTGTGAATAGCGACGAGATCGCGTAATCGAACGAATCATCCGCGAACGGCAGCGAAAAAGCATCGGCCCGAACCGCCGAGATTTCCCCGAAATCCGCTGATTCTTCCGCGATCGACCGCGCCGACCGCGCGTTAAGTTCGAGCCCGGTCAGCCTCGCGGTTCGCCCCGAATCGTTGGCGAAATTCGCGATCGTTCGCAACAGTTCGCCCGATCCGGCGCCGACATCGAGGATACTGAACTCATCCAGTCTCAAACGCTTGATTTCCCTCAACAACGTTCGTCGAAGCGCACGGGTATCGCCGGCGAATCGGTTCACGAGCCCAATTTCCTCGAGAAAACGATCATATTCGGCCGGCGTGTAGTCGCCGGTGTCAATGCGTTCGAGTTTCAAGCTTCGCGTTTTGAACATTGAAACTGAATCTTAGCGTGATTCGCCGGCGCATACGAATCGAAATGCAATTCGAATTCGCGGAGCAGTTCTCATAGACACGATGTCGTGAGCGATATAGAATCATAGCCAAACTGCACGATGTCGAAAACTCGCCGAAAATTCACGCTGGTCTTGATCAAGCCGTCGCATTACGACGAGGACGGATACGTTATCCAATGGTATCGGTCGGCGATTCCCGCGAACTCGCTGGCGTGCCTGTACGGACTCGCGCTCGAATGCCGCGATCAGAAGATCTTAGGAGATGATGTTGAATTCGAGATTCACGCCTTCGACGAAACCAACACCCATATCGATGACAGAAAGATCGCGTCATTGATCGAACGCGCGGACGACGGAATGGTAATGCTCGTCGGCGTACAGTCGAACCAGTTTCCCCGCGCCATCGACATCGCGCGTCCGCTTCGCGAAAGAAACATAAAAACCGCCATCGGCGGATTTCACGTCTCGGGAACGATGGCGATGCTTCCGACGCGTGACCCATATGTTCAAAAGGCGCTCGACATCGGCGTTTCCGTTTTCGCGGGCGAGGCGGAAGGCCGCCTCGGACAGGTTCTCAAGGACGCCGCCGAGGGAAAACTTTCGGAGATCTACAACTTTATGGACGATCTTCCGAACATCGAGAACGTCGCGACGCCTTTGCTTCCGGCTGAACGCGTCCATTTGAC
Source organism: Acidobacteriota bacterium (assembly GCA_016715115.1). Classification (NCBI taxonomy): domain Bacteria; kingdom Pseudomonadati; phylum Acidobacteriota; species Acidobacteriota bacterium. The sequence goes on along the minus strand of JADKBM010000004.1, from coordinate 622,755 downwards.
CGCCGGCGCGACGACAAGTTTCGATGCCGGACGCGGTTGCCCGTTCACTTGCTCGTTTTGCACGATCATCAATGTCCAGGGCCGAAAATCCCGCCGCCGTTCGCCGGAAGACATCGAACGCATCGTCCGCGCAAACGTCGCGCAGGGACTGCATTCGTTTTTTATCACCGACGACAATTTCGCTCGGAACAAGGACTGGGAGATCATTCTCGACCGTCTGATTCAACTGCGAGAAGTCGAAAAACTGAACATCAGCTTCATCATCCAGGTCGACACGCTTTGTCACAAACTGCCGAATTTCATTGAAAAGTGCAAGCGCGCGGGCGTCAAGCGCGTTTTCATCGGGCTCGAGAACATCAACCCTGACAGCCTGATGGGCGCCAGCAAACGCCAGAACAAGATCACCGACTACCGGGCGATGCTGCTCGCCTGGAAAAAGGTCGGAATCGTTACTTATTGCGGTTATATTCTCGGCTTCCCCGATGATACCGAAGAGTCGGTTCTGCGCGACATCGAGATCATCAAAAAGGAACTTCCTGTCGATCTGCTCGAGTTCTTTTATCTCACGCCGCTTCCGGGATCCGCCGATCACAAAAGGCTTTTCGAATTGGGCATCGCGATGGACGAAGATCTCAATAAGTACGATCTGAACCACGCGGTCACCGGACATCCGCGGATGTCGAAGGCGGAATGGGAAGCGGCTTACCGCAAGGCCTGGAAAACGTATTACACCGACGAGCACATCGAGACCGTTCTGCGCCGCGCGATCGCGACCGGCACGAGTCCGGGAAAGACGATGTTCTTCATCACCTGGTTTACAGGGTGCATCGACATCGAGCGCATTCATCCGCTCGAAGGCGGGTTTCTGCGCCGCAAACATCGCAAAACGCGTCGCTCGGGGATGGCTTTGGAAAACCCGCTGGTCTTTTATCCGCGGACCTTTTTCGAAACTCTAACAAAACAGCTGAGGTGGATCGCGCTCTATTCGCGGTTTCGTTTGATCTATCGCAAGGTCCGCAAAGATCCGGCGCGGTTCGAATATATGGATACCGCGCTTGAGCCCGTGACCGACAATGAAACCGAAACGCTCGAGCTTTTTCAATCCGCTGCGGCGCACAAGTTCGTCGAAAAGGTTAACAGGAACGAAAAAGCGAGAAGCAAAGAAGCTGCATGACGGATGTTTTGATCTCCGCGACATTGTCTCAGGACGAATCCCAAATTGACGCTTTCATTTCCGGCACGTCTGCCGAAATGTGTTCTATTGACACTGCGTCCGGTTCGGGTTTTCTATTGCATACCTGGTTTCATAAGACCCGTTTCGAGGCCCGCGGAATCTGCGAGCAGTTCATCTGTTCTGTGTTGCTTTTGATTATTTCGCCTTCGTATGAACAGCGACATCGGCACCGTTCTTGAATCAAAAGCGTTTAGGACGGGATTGATTCCGGGTCCGAAATTCCGACTCATTGATACCGCTTGATGCCAATCCCGTCTTGTGGTTAAATCTCCAAATCCGCCAGAATCAATGCCGAAAGTTTCAGAATCGATAATTGTCCGCCGTTGCCGAATTGCGCTTGCCGCGATCGCGCTGGGCCTCGCCGTTTCCGCGCAGGCCAATGCTCAGATCATCGGGCATGAGACGATTTTCGACCGCTACCGACAATTTGTTTGGCAGGATCAGCATGGGCTTCCGCAGAACGGTATCAGCGCGATCGTCCAGACACCTGACGGATATCTTTGGCTTGCGATCGCCGAAGGCGTCGCGCGTTTCGACGGCGTTCGGTTCACGGCTTTCGACACCGGAAACACAACTGAAATCAAAAGCAACAATGTTCAAGCGTTGCATGTCTCGCGTGACGGAACGCTTTGGATCGGAACTCATGGCGGCGGCCTGACAACCTTTCGCGACGGTGTTTTCAGGAATTATTCAACCAACGACGGATTGTCGGATTCGCATATCAAGTGCATTTTTGAAGATTCGCGGGGAGAAATTTGGATCGGCACCGACGGCGGAGGCTTGAACCGTTTTTCAAACAACCGTTTCGTTCCGCTCACAACCGCCGACGGACTTCCCGACAATTTTGTCAACGCGATTGGCGAGGACGGTTCCGGGAAGATCCTGATCGGCACCAATCGCGGGTTGGTGAAATTCGACGACGGAAAACTCACGGTTCTCGCTGCGGACGACCAGATTGAAGCGATCTTCGTCGATCGAGCCGGGAGAATTTGGTTCGGAGGCGCAAGCGGACTTCGCCAGATCAAGGTGGACGGAACTATCCGCATCTTTGATGACGCCGACGGCTTCGGCTCGGAGGAGGTTTTGTCGATCGCCTCCGATCCGGACGGTGCGATCTTTGTCGGTACCGCCGGCGGTGGACTCTACCGATACATATGGAACAGTTTCCAAGCCGTATCCACCAAATCCGGACTTATCGACGACGAGATCCAAGCGTTGTTTACAGGCGAGTCCGGCGACGTTTGGCTTGGCACCAATGGCGGCGGACTCGTATTGCTTCGACGACCCCAGATCGAGGTTATGACAAAGGCCGAGGGGTTGCCGGACGAAATGGTTTCCGCCGTATTCGCCGACTCATCAGGTGCGATCTGGATCGGAACCGAAGGAGGACTTGCCCGGTTCGAGGGCGACCGGATCGCGAGCGTCAAGGGCCCGAACGGCGAGGATCTGCGTGGAATAAACAGTATCAGTCAGAATCCGGACGGGAGTCTCTGGCTTCTCTCGCACAGCCGCGGGTTCCGGTCGATGAAGGTTCGATATGACGGTCTTACCGGTCGGCTCGTGACTGTCCGGAGTCCGGTCACGGGAAAGTCGATGGCTGCTTCGATCACCGATCGAAACGGAAGATTCTGGTACGCGAACCCTTATGAAGGTTTGACCGTGATCGCTTCGGACGGCACCCAACAATCGTTTAGAAAGCCCGACGGACTCGCCGACGATTATGTGACCGCGCTCTTCGAATCTTCCGACGGCACCGTCTGGATCGGCACGCGTAACGGATTAAGCCGTTTTTACGATGGCAGAATCACGACGCCGACGGCCGCCGACGGTTTCAACGCGAGGCACATCTTGTCGTTCCGCGAAGACGTTCGGGGCAACATCTGGATCGGCACGCACGGTGACGGCCTTTACCGGTTCCGTGACGGGAAGTTCGCGTCCGTAAGTTCGAAAGACGGGCTCTACGACAATCTCGCGTTTCAGATCCTCGAAGACGCTGCCGGAAATCTCTGGATGAGCGGAAACAAAGGAATCTACCGTGTTCGGATCGACGAGCTTGAAGGGTTTCTCGAGGGCAAGCGAAAGTCGGTAGACTCTTTCGCGTACGGGAGCGCCGACGGAATGTTCAGCCGCGAATGCAACGGTGCCAACCCGGCCGGTGCGCGCGGTCCCGACGGACGGCTCTGGTTTCCGACGATCAAGGGCGTTGCGGTCGTTGATCCGGCGCGGCTCGGAAAAACGCCGCCGTCGATTATGATCGAGCAGATCATGATCGATGACAAGCCGATCCCGTTCGGTTCGAGTCCGGAACTCGGCCCCGGACAGGAGAATCTCGAGATCCGGTTCAGCGCGATAAGCTGGAACCGTCCGAATCAGGTGAGGTTCCGATACAAACTCGACGGGCTTGACGCCGATTGGTTCGATGCGGGCACCCGCCGAACCGCGTTTTATCCTCATATCGCGCCGGGCAATTACACTTTTCACGTGATCGCTGACAACGGCGAGGGAGTCTGGTCTGAAGAGGGGCGGACTATAGCCGTTCGGGTGCTTCCGCCGTACTACAAAACATGGGTGTTTTACGCGCTCTGCGTTTTGGCGATCTTCGCCGTGGCCTGGCTGATCTATCGGTATCGCCTCTCGCAACTGCGGAAAATCAATGAGTTTCAGGAGGCTTTTACACTGCAATTGATCGATTATCAGGAACAGGAACGCAAACGGATCGCCGTCGAGCTGCACGATTCGATCGGTCAAAGCCTGATCGTGATTCGGAACCGCGCGCTAATGAGCCTGAATTCCCCGGATAATCACGAGCGTGTTCTTGAGCAGCTCAGCGAGATCTCGGATTCGGCCGCCGATTCGATAAACGAGGTCCGGCAGATCGCGCATAACCTTCATCCGTATCAACTCGAACATCTGGGCTTGAAGACGGCGCTCGAAACAATGATCGAGCAGGCCGAAAAGGCTTCGGATATTCACTTTATGACAGAGATCGATAATGTCGATGAAACGCTGACAAAGGAAAATGAGATAAATCTATACCGGGTCGTGCAGGAGTCGCTCAACAACATCCTCAAACATTCCGGCGCACGAGAGGCCGAAATAAGGATTTTCAGAAACAACGGCAATCTGCATTTATCCATCAAAGACGACGGCCGCGGATTCGTCGTCGGGTATGAAGCCGGAATCCGAGGGCTCGGACTCGCGGGCATCGCCGAACGCGCGAAAATGCTGAACGCCGAATACGAAATACGATCAACGGAGGGAAAGGGAACCACGGTCAGTCTGGTTGTGGATCTTAAGAAATGACCGAACCGATCAAAGTAATAATTGCCGACGATCATCCGATTTTTCGATCGGGATTGAAGCAGATCATCGAGGGTGAACGCCGGTTCAGTATCGTTGCCGAAGCGACTGACGGAGAGGCGGCGCTGAAACATATCGAGAACGAAGTTCCGGACATCCTCGTGCTGGATGTAAATATGCCGAAGATGACGGGCTTTGCGCTTGCAAAGGAAATTCAAACGAGAGGGATCGGCTGCGAGATCGTGTTTCTGACGATGCATTCTGAAGAGGCGATGTTCAACAAGGCAATGGATCTCGGCGCGAAAGGCTATGTTCTGAAGGAAAGCGCGGCGACCGACATCGTCAATTGTCTTCAGGCGGTCGCAAACGGACAGAATTTCACCAGTCCGGCGGTGACGACATATCTTTTTAAGCGTGCGACGCGCAATCCGAGAAGATCCGGCGGCGTTGATGATCTGACACCGATGGAACGAACGGTCCTCAAGCAGATCGCCGAATACAAGACGAGCCGCGAGATCGCCGATGACCTGTGCATAAGTCACCGCACCGTGGAAAATCACCGCTACAACATATGTCAGAAGCTCGGTGTCAGCGGAAGCAACGCGCTGGTGAAGTTTGCCCTTCAGAATCAGGGAAATGTGTGAGTCGGGGATAGAACCCGCTTCGGTTCTGAACACTGACGACAATCTGCTACGGATTTGCTTCTCCTCCGCCGCTCTCGACTCCCGCGGTCGATACTTACCCAAAATTGAGTAGACCCACTCATCCCGAATTGAGTACCAACTCTCTGTCTTCCTGCCGGCGCAGCCGCGATAATCGATCCCGTGATGCTTTTGATCGTCGATGACAACAAGCAAGTTCGGAGAATGATCCGAAGTCTGGTGGAAGACCTGGACGGCGATATCGTCGAATGCGCCGATGGAACCGAGGCCATCTCAGCCTGTGTGGTTCATCATCCCGAATGGGTTTTGATGGACGTCAGTATGAGGCCGATGGACGGTCTGACGGCGACACGCAAGATAAAGAGGTTTCTTCCTGAAACAAAAATTGTAATTGTCACCGATCACACGGACGCGAAAACGCGACAAGCCGCGATCGACGCGGGAGCCAATGGTTTTTGCGGGAAGCAGGATCTGATGCCGTTGCGTCGATTGATCGGGGAGCATTAGAAAAGCACGAGGTCGGATTTCAAATCGATCCGACGGTCAAAAAATAACTTGAAGTTAATCAGCAATCAAAATCAATGAAATCAATTCCAATCGCAATCGCTATCATCGTCGTTTCAGCTACATTCTCGGTCGCGCAGACCGTCTGCACGAAGCCGGGCGACGGTTCGGAAGTAAAGATTTACATCCGCAACGCGACCGAAAAGTCGTTTTCGGTCAAATGGGTCGACGACAAATGCAAGGAAACCGACGGCGAGTCGGTCGAACCCGGACGAGCGTTCAACGCGAATGTTCAAACAGGACAAGCGTTTCGTGTCCGTGAGGCAGACAGCAATCAGATCATCAAAGAGGTCATTGCGAGTTCGTCAAATCACACCACGACGGTCGGCAACATCAATTATTCGGATCCGCGAACCGGATTCATTGAAACGCTAAATCGCGTTCGCCGGGGGCGGAATCTGACGCCGATGGAACTCAGCGATCAGCTCAACCAAGCCTGTCAGTGGTTCGCCGACCTGATGGCGAAGTACGACAAAGGCGGACACGACGCCGTCGATATCGGCGGCACTCAGTTTACTGATATGCAGCATCCGTGGTTGCGAACCAGCAAATTCGGCTACGAAGGAAACGCCGGAACCGAAGCGACCGGCGAAGGCGACTGGTCGGATCTGAGCCTTCTGGGCGGAGACTCCATGATGGGATGGGCGAGCAGCAATACGCATTTTCGTCCGTTCCTTTCGTTGGAGGGGCAGGAGTTCAAAAACGTCGGATTCGCCTTCGCGAAATCACAGAAAAAGCCCGGCTATTACTATACGTGTTCGGTCTTCGGGAATCCGTTGGCGAAGGATTCCGAAGGCCCGAAATCGGAAAAACCCGACGGTTTGAAATTCACGTCGCTCAAGTTTCTGACCGGTGAGGACAACTATTCGACGTCATTCACCAAGTCAAACATCGATGAACTAAAAGGCGAATTTGCCTTCGATAATCCGTCAGAAGCGCCATTCACGATTCAGATCCGCAAGTACTTGAATGGCAAATTCTTCGGATCAGAGAATTTCGACGATTTGAAAGGCAGCGGAGCGATGAGTTTCACGGTCACCGGCCAGGCCGGAGCGACGGGCAAAGTACTTCCGGGAACGTACAAGATCGAAGTTAGGCTCAACGGCGAAGTATTGATCAGTTCAGAGGCAACGGTGAGATAAAAATGAAAAGGAAAACGATACAACTGATGATTGCGACCGTCGCGGTCACATTCATTGTCACGAGTGTCAGCGCGTTTCAAGCCCCGATTCGGGTTCGGTTCGCGAAAGGAAAATCGTCAACAACTTTGAGCGGGACAGTTGGCCGGTACGGCAAGAAGGAGTATATCCTGCGCGGGATGAAAGGACAGGAGCTTTGGGCGAATGTCAGTTCGGTTTGCGAGAGCGTGACGCTCGACGTAATCGACAATGGGACCGGTCAATCGTTGACCGATCCGGTGACCGAATATCGCGACGAACTTCCGGGAACGGACGATTATGTTATTCGTGTCCAAAACGACGATCTTCCGAGTTGCAGGTTCACCTTGAAAGTCGGAATTGATTAACGGGCGAACAGCGCCTGTCGCGGAATAACGAAGAAATGAAATCAACGATTCTGATATTTGCGCTCTTTGTACTGGCGATGACCTCCGCGGCCACCGCGTTCGGACAATCGTCGTTCCAAATGCCGCTCGGGACATTCGCGGGAAGCGCGCGGATCGACGGGAAAACAAGAACTGAATACAAGATCGCGATCAACGCGGAATAGAAAAATATGAAAACAAGAAATTTGATGATGTCGATTGCGGCCGTGATTGTCGCGATCCTGGGGGCGTCGCCGTACGCGCGAGCGCAGGGCGAGCTCAAGGCCACCTTTGATCAGATCAACAAACTCCGTGCGGAACCGGAGCGGGCGGGTGAACTGATTGATGAATTCATAGCGGATGCATTCACCGACGAGGCGCTGCGCAATCAGACGCTGAACGACAAATATGACGGCAAGACAAGCCGCCAGCTTGTCGAGCAGGCGGTGAAGTACATTGAATCGCTGCCGAAGATGGAACCGCTGAAATGGGATTCCGATCTCGTGACGATCGCGAACAATCGGGGGCAGTCGAACAACAAACTGTTCAAACCCGACGGCGTTGTGACGACGCCCGACGCGAACGCGAAAAAGGCGATCCTGTGGTTCTTTTTGCGCGGTCAGGAATGGGACTACAAGAACCTTTTGAATCCGGCGGTAAGGTTCACGGGATTCTCGATCAAGGGCGACAATATTGTGATCGCGCTCGCCGGGCTTGGCGGAAAGGCTTATTTGATGAATGACTCGGACTTCGGAAATCGACCGTATGATCCGCGTGAGGACCGCGTCGAGCCCTGGGGCGATGCGTTGTCGGTTAAGCAGCCGAACATCATTTCATTCGCGAAGGCCGATGGGACGCTCGATGTTGTCTGGCGCGATATGGGCACGCCGCCGCGCGTTTTTCTGACTCGATTTGCTGCGAACGGTTCACGCATCTTCACGAAAGAAGTCCCGGGCGTTGACCCGAATCAGTACCAGTTGCTCGGGGGGTTCACCGAAGACCCGGATGGGAACATTTATGTTCTCCGCGTGCGCGATGAAGGCGACCACGACAAAAAGAGTCAGCCGGATCCGCCGAGAAATGATAAAGGCGAGCCCGATCCGAACTGGGATCGTCCCGATATGGTGCGGCTAACGAAGCTCGACAAGAACGGCGCCGAACTTTGGACAAAGAATCTGGCGAAAAAGGGCGGCCAGGCATTTGGATTCATCGCCCCAATGTCGCCCAACAGCGGCGCCGAAGAAGCAGGCCGCGTACCGGGTCGTGACAGGCATTCGGCAACTTCCCGGATCGGATTTTATGTGCACAAGGGAACGCCGATCATCTTTGCGCTCTATGGCGGCGCGACCGAGTGGGATCCGCAGATCGACGGACGACACCAAAACGCATACTGGCGGGCGGTCGATGCCCGCACCGGCGATCCCGTCCAGGATCTCAACGGCGGCGCGATGGCCCACAGTTTCGACTATCAGTTGTTGGTCACTGACGAGGGTGTCATCACCGCCGAACGCAGCGACAGCGGACTCCTGATGTCAAATTATCTGATGACGCGGCGTGATGAGCTGATCTTTCATTTCTTTTACGGAACGACCACCGATGGGAATGAATGCTTCACGCAACTCGGGTCGATTCAGCCCGCGAGCGATGGCTATCTCGTGCTTTTTGCGGGAAACAATTCCGAGTCTCTATCCGGGAAATCGGTTTCGGGTGCGGCCTCGACGGCCGAGATGATCCGTAATCGAAATTTGCTCGTGATGCGGATCAAAAAAGGATTCGCCCAAGATCTGGATGCGCTTGGGGACGGCAGCGAGGACGATAAGAAAACGCTCAAGACGGCTCTGAATTCGATGGTCCGGTCCGAGTTTCGCGAAGGCTTGAACCTTACCGGACGCACCTACCTGACGTCTTACAGCAAAGACGACAGCTACAGTGCTTCACGTCCGAAAATGGTCCGAATGGCCGATGGTAACTATGTCGTGATCTGGGAGCGTTGGACGCATCAGATCAAGAAGGACGGCAAAAGCCTCGAAGGCAAGTTCGATTCGACCTGGGCGATGAAGATCAATCAGGACGGCGAGATCATCAAGGAGGCAGTTAAGTTGTCGGATTCGGTGCGCATCACACGCGGCGATGAGCCCGTACTCTGGAACGGAAAGGCGACGTTTCTCGCCGGCGATATCGTTGAGAACAAAATGATGATCTACTCGGTTGACGGCGATCTGAAGTTTGGCATTACACCGGTCGCCGTGCAATGACTCCTGGTATTGAATGAATTGAAATCGGCTAAGCGTTCTTGAGGACGAGCGCCGAGTTCTTCGAGCCGAAGCCGATGCAGTTGCAAAGAACTGTGTCGACTTCGGCTTTTTTTGCATTGTTCGGCGTGTAATTGAGATCGCAAGCCGGATCGGGTTCGTCGAGATTGATCGTCGGCGCGATGATTCCTTTGTTCAGCGCGAGCAATGCGGCGCCGATCCCGGCCGCGCCCGACGCGCCCTGCGGATGGCCGATCTGCGATTTCGTCGCGCTTGAAGCTAGTTTGTAAGCGTGCTCGCCGAACGCATTCTTTATCGCCTGCGTCTCGATCCGGTCGTTGAGTTGCGTCGATGTGCCGTGAAGATTGATGTAGTCGATCGTTTCGGGTGCGACGCCAGCGTCCGCGAGGGCGAGCGTCATCGCGCGCGCCGGCTCGACGCCGTTTTCCTCGAGCCGGACGCGATGGTACGCGTCGCAGGTCGAGCCATAGCCGAGAATCTCGCCGTAGATCCGCGCGCCGCGTGCGGTCGCCGATTCGAGCGTTTCGAGGACGTAGATCCAAGATCCTTCGCCGAGAACGATCCCTTCGCGGTTCTTGTCGAACGGCCGCGATGCGCGTTCAGGTTCTTCGTTCCAGTGTTTCGCGAGCACCGTCATCAAGTTGAATCCTTCGAGAATGCCGCGGGCCAGAGGCGCGTCGACGCCGCCGGTGAGCATCATATCGGCGCGCCCCAAAGCAATGTGCTGCGCCGCGTAGGCAATCGCGTCAGTCGATGAAGTGCAGCCGGTCGAAACGATATGCGACAGTCCGTGAAGGCCGAAAACCATCGAAAGTTCGGACGACAATCCGCCGTGCGTCGAACTCGGGATGGTATAAACGCTCGCCTTGTTTCGCTCGCCGGTAAGCCAGTAAACGTATTGTTTCTCGGTAAATGCCAGCCCGCCGCCGCCGGTTCCGAGGACAACTCCAAAGTTCCGGCGCGCAACGAGATCGAGCTTTGCGGTATCGATCCCGGCGTCCGCTACCGCGTCGCGCGCCGCCCGCAAAGCAAGCGGCACACATCGCGAAACATTGCGCCGGTCTTTCGGATCGAGTTCGGATTCCCAATCGAAATCGACTATCTCGGCCGCGATCTTGACCGACGAATCCGTGACGTCGAAGCCTTCGATTCTTTTGACGCCGCTCTTTCCCGATTCGAGCCCGCCCCAAAATGCCTCGCGCCCGATCCCGATCGGCGTCACGCATCCAAAACCCGTGATCACCACCCGCCTCGATCCCGAAAAATCCTTGAACATTTAGATAGAGGATAACACGTTTAGAGTTCCGCCCTCCGATCAGTACATACGGCCGCGTATTCTTGCAACATTGTGTCAGGTGTGAGACAATCGTAATGTCGCGATTTGACAAATGGGAGGTATCTCACGTGGCGCAATTGAATCTACACGCTAAGCCCTTCGATGAAGGAACACTTACGAAACTTGAATTTTTTGAAGATTACACGCAGGCTTGGATTCCAACATTTCTTTTTGGCAAACCTCGAACGATTTGCATTTTCGATTTTTTTGCGGGACCTGGTCATGATTCGTTGGGCGTGCCTGGAAGTCCTATTCGAATCCTTGGGAAGATCCGCGAACAATTTGAGTTAATCCGAAATAGCCAAGTCAGCGTTCGTCTCTTTCTCAACGAGTTTGATTCATCAAAGTTCGCATCATTGAAGGAAAGCTGTTCGAAGTACTTCTTGGAATTTCCAGAATTGTACAAGGTCGTATCTGTTGAATACTCCAACGACGATTTCGGAGTCTGTTTCGAAAGGTTGTTGTCAACCATAGAAGGATATCAATCGCTTGTGTTTCTTGATCAGAATGGAGTTAAGTTTTTGGATTCACTCGCACCACTCACCAGAACGAGGGGTACGGATTTTATGTTCTTCGCGGCTTCGTCGTACATCTGGCGATTCGGTGAAGTTAATGAATTTAAGACCCACTTGGACATTGATATTACCGAACTTAGAAAGAACCCTTACAAATTCATCCACCGAACACTTCTCGACGAACTCAGAAAAAAGTTGCCGTTATCGAGCGGCTATGAGTTATTTCCGTTCTCTTTGAAGAAATCGGCGAACATATACGGACTGATTTTCGGCGCTGCTCATCCTCGAGCCGTCGATAAGTTTCTTACGTTGGCGTGGCAAAAGAACCCAATCAATGGAGAGGCGAATTTCGACATTCACGATGATCGTGCGAAGTTACAAGGTTCGTTGTTCGAGTCCGCGCAATTGACTAAAATTGAGGCGTTTCAGGAATCCGTCACGGAGATGGTCCTTTCAGGCGAAATTCAAGATAATTTTCAGATGTTAGACTTCGTGCGTCGAAACGGTCACATCGGCAAACACGCTCACGACGTGTTGATCGAACTACGAAAACAGGGGAAGATTGACTTTGAAGGAAGGTCACCCCTAATCAACTACCAAAACGTCCATAGAGGTAGGCGTTTGATCAAATTTAGAGTCATTAATTCATGAGTACATCGAAAATCGAGTGGACGGAATCGACGTGGAATCCGTCGATCGGTTGTGACAAGATCTCCGCCGGCTGCAAGAACTGTTATGCCGAGGTCATGGCGAAGCGTCTCCAAGCGATGGGCGCCAAGCACTATGAGGACGGATTTAAGTTCAAGGTGTTGCCGGAAAGAATTGAATCGCCGCGGAGTATACAACGTCCGACCAAGTTCTTCGTGAATTCAATGAGCGATCTATTCCACGAGACGATGGATTTCACATTCTTGGATCAAGTTTTCATGACAATTCGGGAGACCCCTCAACATACATACCAGATACTTACCAAGCGAGAAGAGGTTCTTGAAGAGTATTTCGCAAATCGAAAAGTGCCAAAGAATGTCTGGCTGGGCGTGACGGTCGAAAATCGAGCCAAAAAGAACAGAATTGACGTTTTGCGGAAAATTGGCGCCCCGATCAGATTTCTTTCTCTTGAACCCCTACTTCAGGATTTGGGCGATCTGAATCTGGATGGAATACATTGGGTAATCGTGGGTGGTGAAAGCGGTCACCGAGCACGTCCGATGGATCCAATCTGGGCCGCTTCCATCCAGCAACAATGCCGAGACCAAGGAGTTGCATTCTTCTTCAAACAGTGGGGAACCTGGGGAGCGGATGGCATTAGAAGAAACAAGAAGGCGAACGGTCGTTTATTGATGGGTCGCGAATGGAACGAAGCTCCTGATTTGATCGAAATTTAGATTCAACGAAATCCCAAATCCCAAATCCCAAATCCGAATCCGAAATCCCAAATGCCGAGTTTTACTGTCTGCCGTCTACTGCATTATCATTGAACTCAATTATGAAAGAAGGTTGGGAAGCAGTTATCGGGATGGAGATCCACGCGCAGTTGGCGACGGAGACGAAGATCTTTTGCGGGTGTGCGACCAGTTTCGGTCACGAGCCGAATTCGAACACGTGCCCGGTTTGTCTCGGATTGCCTGGCGCGTTGCCGGTCCTGAACGAAAAGGTGGTCGAATATGGCGCCAAGGCGGCGCTGGCGCTCGGGCTCAATATCAACCAAACCTCGGTTTTCTCGCGCAAGAACTACTTTTATCCGGACCTTCCGAAGGGCTATCAGATCTCGCAATACGACAAACCGTTCTCGTCGGACGGCGAACTCACGATTATGACGTCCGAACGCGACGAATCGGGCCGCGCGCACGACTGGCAGCCGATGACGATCCGGATCGAGCGGATGCATCTCGAAGAAGACGCCGGCAAGAACGTTCACGAGGGTCTGCCCGAAGTCGACAAATACTCGTACATCGATCTCAACCGCGCTGGAACGCCGCTCGGCGAGATCGTCACCGCGCCCGATTTTCGGACCTCGTGGCAGGCGTACGATTACGTCAACCACGTCCGCCGCGTCCTGCAATGGGTCGGAGCTTCGGACGCAGATATGGAAAAAGGAAATCTTCGTTGCGAGGCGAACGTTTCGGTCCGCAAGGTCGGCGAGGAAGAATTCCGCAACAAGGTCGAGCTCAAGAATCTGAACTCGGTGCGCTTTATGCAAAAGGCGATCGAGTATGAGATCGAGCGGCAGATCGAGGCGCACGAAGCCGGCGAGGGCGTGTCGCAGGAAACGCGTCTGTGGGACGAAAAGAACAACCGGACGCGGGTAATGCGTACGAAGGAGGACGCGCACGACTATCGTTATTTTCCGGAACCGGATCTTCAGCCGCTCGTGGTCTCGCGCGCGTTCGTCGAATCGGTTCGCGCGGAATTGCCGGAGTTGCCGGATGCGATGCGGGACCGGTTTATGGCTGAATTCGGACTGTCTTTCGGGGACGCTTCGCAGATCATCGGCGACAGATCGCTCGCCGCGTTTTACGAAACGGCGGCGAGGCTCTCGGGCAACCCGCGCACGACGGCAAACTTTGTCATTTCGGAATTCGTCCGCGAACTGAACAATTCCGGAAAGTCCGCCGATGAATCCGACGTCAGCGCCGAGAATTTCGCGGCGCTCATCAAAACGATCGATACCGGCGCGATCAACAACAATCAGGCGAAGGAAGTGCTGGTCGAGATGTTCAACTTCGGCAAGACGCCGGCGCAGGTGATTCTTGAAAAAGGATTCGAACAGATCTCGGACGCGTCGGCGATCGAAAAAATTGTTGACGAGATCATTCAAAATAACGAGAATCAGGTAAACGCTTATCGTGGCGGCAATGAAAAGCTCTTCGGGTTTTTTGTCGGACAGGTGATGAAGGCCTCCGGAGGCAAGGCGAATCCGAAGATCGTCAACGAAGTACTGAAAGCCAAACTATAGCGAAGAGAGGAATTTTTATGAACATATCGCGAGAATCGGCGGCAATTGCGGCGATACTCGCGGTTTGCGTTTTGGGAGTCTTTGGGCAGTTCATTCGAGTTGATCGCGCGTGAAAACTATGTGATTGAAACAAGAGGTTTTATGGGAATCCGATGCATAACGTTGGCGTGTATTTTGTTATTGCTTGGCGGCGTTGTTATCGCGCAGTCGACGCGTCCGAGTTTGACGATGATCAAACGCGCGGGGGTTTGGCCGCTTCGTACGAAGCCGACCAGGGAGCAAAAAAAAAGGCTTCAACCGGATCCGCGGGACGTCGCCAAGTTTGCCGAGCTTCTCGACCAACCGCGCACCGGCATCGTTCGCTTGCTGCCCGACCTTGGATGCTACGACAATATGAACATCCTCAAGGCCGACGAAGTCTGCCGCAACGCGATTCCGGAAAGCTCGTTTTATTCGTTCCGCGAGCGCGAACACACGCTTGAGGTTCTATCGGATATCCGACTCAAAAACGGCCATCTGGTCAGCGACGGGATACTGACGCAGGGTATGATGACGAATCTCGGCGACGTCGCGCTCGACCGTGTATCGCTCGAATCGGACGGCTTCGATTACCTCCGGGATTTCGCGCCGTATCCGGCCGCAGTCGCTGCCAAAGATCAGTATATGCAGTTGATCAACGGCGTCGTCGCCGGAAAACACGAATACCGGAAGGTCGCGAAAGCGATCGAAAACACGACCTATGCGATGCGCATCATCGCTTATCGCGGAAACGTGATAAGGTCGTTTCGAGGCTGGCGCTTCGATCTTCTCGAGGGCGACAAACGGATCGATATGACGCTCGCCTTTCGCATCGTTCGGAAGGACAGCGACGGTTCGGTAACGATCGTTTGGAAAGAGCTCGAAAGGCGGGAATCGCCACGGATCAAATTCCCTAAGAAGAAGTCCGACAGCAAACCGTCAGCATAAGAATATGGAAATTAGAGTAGCCGTCGTTACGGGCGCAACAAAGGGAATCGGATATGCCATCGCCGAGCGTTTGCTCGAATCGGGGGCGCGGGTCTTCATCTGCGCGCGCAACAAACCGGAACTGAAACGTGCGCTCGAACAGCTCTCGGCGTCGGGCACGGTCGAGGGCGAAGTATGCGACGTCCGCAGCGAGGATCAGGTCAGGATGATGCTCGAAGAAGCGAAACGCGTTTTCGGCGGCGTCGACATCCTGATCAACAACGCGGGAATGGGAGTTTTCGGCAAGACCGTCGAGGAACTGTCCGGAGAAGAATTTCGCCAAACGCTCGAAACCAATCTGTTCGGCGTATTTTACGCGTGTCATTACGCTGTTCCGATGCTTCGCGAACGCGGCGGCGGTTACATCATCAACATCTCGTCGCTCGCGGGCCAGAACGCGCATCCGCGGATGGCCGCATACAACGCTTCGAAGTTCGGACTCAACGGATTTTCGGAAGCGCTGATGCAGGAAGTGAGACAAGACGATATCAAGGTAAGTTACGTGTGTCCGGGCTCGGTCAACACATATTTCGGCGGCGACTCGCCGTCGAAGGAAAACGGCTGGCAATTGCAGCCCGAGGACATCGCCGACGTCGTGATGGATCTGCTCGCGATGAACCCAAGGGCGCTTCCGAGCAAGATCGAGATCCGGCCGAGCAAGCCGCCCAGGAAATGAAGAGAATCCGGTCCTTTCTGACCGGGCCAGATCGTTGGTAGGTTCCGACGTTAGGCGGCGACCGATTCGGTCAGGTTTTTGATCTCGTCAACCAGGAACGAATCATCGAAGGGCTTAGTCAAATACGACGAAACGCCGAGTTCGATCGCTTTTTGCTCGTGCTTTTCGCTCGCACGTGAAGTGATCATAATCACCGGAATCTGTTTCAGCGAATCATTTCCTTTCAACGACGCGAGCAGATCGTAGCCGTTCATTCGCGGCATTTCGACGTCGGTCAGGATCACGTTCGGCAGGGATTCTGTCGATTGCAGAAGATCGAGAGCCTCGAGTCCATCCTTCGCGACGATCGCTTCCCATCCGGCGTTTTTGATCAGCTTCGACATAATGTGCCGGACGCTCGGACTGTCGTCGACGACCATCACGCGGAGCGTCTGCGGTTCAACCGGCGACTCGAACGGAATCTCATCCGCAGGAGCGACGGTCTCCGGCACTTTGTTCTCGAACTGCACCAAAAACTGCGGCCGTGGCGCCTGAACCTGATGTTTCAGCAAGTAGATCAGGTCGAGCACGGGCACGACGCTGCCGTCGCCAAGGATCGTCACGCCGAGCAAGTGCGGGAAATCCTGCAATGGTGAGCCGAGCGGTTTGATGACGATCTCGTCGGCGCGAAGAACTTCATCGACGAGCAGCGCCGACGAGGTTTCAAGCGTATCGACCAGAAGCACCGAGGCGCTTTCCCGGCGCGTTTGGTTTCGGGATTGCCGAAGCAACGAGTTCAAATGTGTGGCCGGATACTCCACGCCATCGATCGCCGCCGTGTTCTGAACAAGAACGAATGACAGATCTTCGGCCGGGATCTCCGTGAGTTTCTTGACCAGTTTCATCGGCAGAGCGAAGACTTGCCCGGCGACTTTCACCAAAAGGCCGCGCGTCACGGCGAGCGCCATTGGCATCCGGATCGTGATCTCGGTTCCTTTCTGGAGTTCCGAATCGATTCGAATCGTGCCCTGGCGGCGAATCACGCTTTCCCTGATGATGTTCATCCCGACCCCGCGTCCGGCGGTCTGGCGAAGGGTCTCGGCGGTCGTGATGCCAGGCAGAAAACAGAGCGAATATGCTTCCTGTTCGGACATCGCGGCGGCCTCCTCGGCGTTGATCGCGCCGCTCTGAAGCGCCTTTTCCTTGAGCGCCGACGCCGATATGCCGCGGCCGTCGTCTTTGAGCGTCAGAACGATATGCGTGCCTTCGCTGTGAATGCGGAGAACTATCTTTCCTTTCTCCGGTTTGCCGAGCATCCGTCGCGTGTCCGGCGACTCGATCCCGTGGGCGACGGCGTTCCGCAGAAGATGAAGCAGCGGTTCGACAAGCGCGTCAATGATCTGTGTGTCGACCTCGGTCGCTTCGCCTTCGATGACAAGTTCAGCACTCTTGCATTCCTGTTCGCACGTCACGCGCACCGTCCGGTTGAGCCGGGCTGCGAGCGAGTCGAATCGCACCATCCGAAGCCGCAGGAGTCTGTCCTGCAGTTCGTCGATCAAACGGCTCTGCCCGTCGTAGAGGAGTTCGAGACTGCCTCGCAAGTTGTCGAGTTCGGAGTTGATCGTCGTGGCGTCGCCGGTCGTTTCAAGAAGTTCGCGGGTGGTTTGATGAAACTCCGTGTAGCGGTCGAACTCAAGCGAGTCGAATTGGTGCGGCTGGCGCGCGGAGTTCAGGGTTTGCGAGAATCCAAGTCCATTGCCGCCGAGCATCGAGGCTTCGAAATCGGTTTCGAGCTTGCCGGTCGACTTCTTGAGTCGCTCGGTACTGTGGCGCAGCTCACCGGCCTGTCGTTCCAGGTCGCCGAGACGTTGTTCAAAGACCGAGCGTGTGAGCACCAGATCGCCGACGAGTCGGACCAGCTCGTCAAGTTTTTCGAGCGATACGCGAATCACTGACTTCGGAGTCGGTTCCGTCTGCGGAACCGTGGGCTCGGCAGTTTTGGCGGCAACCGATACCGGTTTTTCTACGGACGGCACTTCGGCGATCGATTCTTCCCATTCGTCTTCAAGCTTCAGCGATTTGAGCGCGTTTTCGAAGTCTTTGTAGAGCCTTGAGATTCGCTGCGAAAGTTCCGGAGAACTCTCACCCGCGGCGAGCGCGCTCAAACAATCGGTCGAGGCCATAAGCAGTTCGAAGATCTTACGGTCGCCCTCTATCTCCTGCTCGGAAACGAAATCAAGCAGGTCCTCGACACGGTGCGCCAGGTCCGACAAAGGTTTTAGTCCGACGATTCCCGCCGAGCCCTTCAGCGTATGCGCGTTGCGCCGGATCTCAAGCAATGCCTCACGTTCGTTCGGTTTCGATTCAAGGGTCTGGAGATTGGTTTGGATGTTGCGCAGCAAGTCTTCGGCTTCCATCGCGAAGATCTCGAGCATTTCTTCGTCGATCTCGAAGCCCTCGAGATCGACTTCTTCGACCGTTTCCGGAACTGTTTCGGTTACCTCGGCGGTCACCTGCCTGCCGTTGTGCTGTGTCAGATTCTCGAACGATTCATCGAGGAAACCGTCGAGATTGATTGAAAAATCATCATTGGTCAGTTGCGCTTTCGCGAGCAGCGCCTCGACTTGGGCGAGTCTGTCGAGGATCGTTCGGGTCTGCACATCGGCGATCGGCTGCCGGCCGGCAATCACGTCCGCGATCTCGAATTCCAGCTTCTCGCTGGACTTGCCGATCTCGATCAAACCGGTCATCGTCGCCGCGTCCTTGATGGCCTGCGAATAGCGAAGGGAGGTTTCGAGTTCGCTGCCGTTGCTCCGCTCCTGGCCACAAACCAGGATCAGGTTTCGGATCATCGGCAGATAGCTTTCCGCCTCTTCGATAAACGCTTGCAAGTGACCGGTACTCATACGATTTTGGATCTGCGATTCTGGTGATTAGTTCAAGAACGCGGTGGATTCCGGCGTTTGGCGACGCGGCGGGCGGCGGTCCTCGGGAAGTTTGAACGGCGCGATCGAAACGCGAAGTTCGTCCGAAAGCTCGACAAGCAGCTTGACGGAATCGGCAGCGCGCTGCGAGCCAAGTTGGACGAGTTCCGTGACCTGCGAGATGTTGGTCATCGCCTTTGATATGTCATCCGAACTCGCGGCCTGCTGTTTGGCGGACTCGGAGATCGAATTGATCAGCACCGCAAGACGAGTCGAGACCTGCTCGATCTCGATCAGCGTTTGACCGGCCTTGTCGGCGAGCGTCGAACCGATGACGACCTCGTGGATCGTTTCTTCCATCGACGCGACGACGTCTTTGGTTTCAGACTGGATGGTCTGTGTCAGCGCGCTGATCTGCTGCGTCAGTAGATTCGAGCGTTCGGCAAGCCGTTCGACCTCTTCAGCCACGGTCGCAAATCCTTGGCCGGCCTCACCGGCAGCGGCCGCTTGCAGGCTGGCGTTTAGCGCCAGCAAGCTCGTGCGGTCCGAAAGGTCGTTGATAAGCGCGACGATGTGCGAGATCTCCTGCGAGCGTTCACCCAACTTCTTGATGCGTTTCGCGGTTTCTTGAACCTGTTTGCGGATCGAGTTCATCGCGTTGATGTTGTCCTGCACCGCCTGCGTTCCATAACGGGCATTGCCGAGCGAATCGGCCGCAACCTGGGCCGAGAGCGTGGCGTTCTCCGAAACTTCCTGGATCCTCAACGCCATCTGCGAGATCGCAGATGTGGTCCTCGAGATCTGCGACGCCTGCGCCTCGCTGCCGCGTGCGAGCTGTTCCGTCGTATCGTTGATCGCATTCGCCGACGTCGAGATCTGAAACGTCACGTCTTTGACCTGTTTGATCAGCGAGCGCAGATTCTTCGTCATCAGGTTGAATGCCTGCGCAATGGCACCTGTCATTTCCGCGGAAACCTCGGCGTGGACCGTCAGATCGCCATCGGCCACATCCGAAACTTCTTCGAGCAGCTTGCGGATCGAACGTTCGAGCAGGTCCCGCTCTTCTTGCGTTTGGACGGAAACTCGGAGCTTTTCGATCATATTGCGGAAAGCGTTTCCGAGAGCGTCGGTGTCCGAACGCGGCGACACTTCGGCCGAAAGATCGCCGAGGGCGATTCGCTCGGTGACGTTGTTCTTTTCCTGCAGGTAATCGGAGATATTCTTGAGCGCGTCGAAGAGGTCGCTGTGGTTTTCCGGCAGTTCTTCAAACAGTTCGCCATTCGAGATCTGATGGGCGACCTCGGCCGCGTCGCGGATTTGGCGGTTCAGTTTCAGGGTCGAGTAATTCAGGGCGAGAAGCGCGAAAACTGCCATCACGACCGCGAACGCGGTTGTCAAAACGCCGGCGAGTTTGTTCTGCGTGAATCCGAAGTGCGATGCGACGACAAGTCCGCCTCCCAAAAGCAGAAACAACACGGCGAAGAATGAGAAGAGCCGCGTGACGAGATTCCACAAGAGATTCGATTGATACATATTCCTCCCTAAAGCGCTTCAACCGCTTCCGATTTGCGTTCTTCGACTTCGTTGCCGAACATCGAATAATCCGGTCCAGAGGAGGTCTCCTCGGCCGTCTCCCCGAGTTTGAATGGTGCCGCGGCGTTTTCGATGTTTTTCAACGCGACCGCAAAACCTGCCACCGACTGCTCGGTTTGCCGGAGGTCGCCGATCATCCGCTCAGACTCGTCGATCGAGCCTTCGAAAACCTTGTAGGCGCGCTCGCTGCGAATGCTCTGCTCACGTGAATTCGCCGTGATCTGTTTCTGGAGTCCGACGAACTGCGAGAGGTATTTCTCGACCTCGCCGACGCTGTTCCCGGTTTCAAGAACGAGTTTGGAGAGATCTGAGATCTCCTTGGTTGCGGCGCCGAGAGAACGTTCGACTTCGCCGATCTCGACGGAGATCGATTTGTTCAACACCGATATGTGCTTGTTGGTGTTGTCTGCCCGCTCCGCCAGACGCTGGATCTCGTCGGTGACGGCCGAGAAACCGGAGGCCTTGTCGCCCGTCTCGCCAGCCTGGATCGAAGCGTTGAGGGCGATCATATTCGTCCTGTGAGCGATGTCCTCGACGGTTTTTGCGATCTTTGTGATCTCCTGCGAGCGTTCCGTCAGCCGGCTGATTCTGCCGACCGCTTCCTGGATCTGTTTGCGCAGCGACCCAAGACCATTGCGGTTTTCAAGCGTAAATCGCGTTCCGCGCTGCGCAGCTTCAAGCGAATCGTTGCCAAACGCGACCGCTTTTGAAAGGTCATCGGCGATCTTCTCGATGCCGATCGGGATGTTCCGAAGTTCGGCGGCTGCCTCGTTCAAGTCGAGTACTCGTGATTCCTTGTGATTGATCAAGCCTTGGAGCGTTTGCCGGATCTCGTGCGCGTTCGTTCTCGAGAACTCCGAATCAAGTCGGATCTGCGTGACGATCTCCGAGAGGCTGTTGATCAGAAACCGGAGTGTCTCGGAGATCTCTTTCGTCTCCTTGAAGTCCGCGCGAATTTCGACAGCGAGATTGCCCTTGCGAACCGTGGAGATATCGTCCTTCACCTGCGCGACCGCAAGCTGAAGAGTTTCGAGCTGTTGTTTTGCGTCGATCGATTCGGAAACTTTGGCGAGCAGTTTCTGAAAGGAGCCGCTCAAACGGTCCGAGCCTTGCAATGGCGAGAGCGCGACGTCCGTATTTCCGTTCGCGACTTCATCCATCAGCGAAACAACGGTCTGCATCTGGCGGCTGTTACGGTGGAGCGTCTGGAGAAGTTCGTCGGTTTCGACCGATCCGGTTGTTTTCGGCAATGAAGTCGTCGCGCTCCTTTCGAGACTCTTGGCGAGCATCCCGACCTTTTCAATCGGGGTAACGAGTTCGTTGGAAAGCCACCAACCGAAGACCATTATGCCGAAGGCAAGAACGAGGAACGGAACGAAGATCGCGTAAAACGTGTCATCGACAACGAACGAGACGACAAGATACGAAATCAGTCCGAACGTGCAGATAAAAAACGCCATCGCGCTCGTCGCAAGCCAAATCTTACCTCTGAGCGAGTTGAGAAGTGAATTCGCGTTATAGCGGGCCATAAGTGTCTCCGAAGCGAGTTTCGATTGGATCTGATACGCCGAGTGCGCCTAGGTTTTGGTGATTGAAGCAAAAAACCGGTCGATGTCGAACAATCCGATGGAGTTTCCGTTGATAGTGGCTCGCGCGAGAATGTTCGGATCTTCGGTCCGCTCGATCGAAGAACCCGGAATCGCGACGATCTCGGAGATCTTGTCTGCCAGGATTCCGACCAAAGTGTCGAACTGCGGGGTTTTGAAGATCACGATCTTTGACTTCGGAGTAATTCGAGGCGCCGACTTTCCCAGGTTGAAATTAACGATCGCAACGATGTCGCCGCGCAGGTTCGAAAGCCCTTGGAGCCAGGTCGGCGAATCAGGCAAATGGGTCAACGGAAGCGGATGGGCAACCTCTTTGACCGCAACCGCCGGAAGTGCGAAAAACTCGCCCTCGATTTGAAAGACGACGAATTTTTCACATTCCGAAACTGAACCGATGTTTTCGTCCGGGTCGTTGAGGTCCAGAACCGAGGAAAGATCAATATCGGCATTAACGCTGAGAGTGAGGTTTTCCATTTTTAGCTCAGGTAGTTTTCAACGGTCTTCATCAGTGTTTCAGGGCCGAAGGGTTTGGTGATGTAGTCCGTCGTGCCGGCCATTCGACCGCGAACCTTGTCGAAGAATCCGTCCTTGCCGGAGATCATTACCACCGGAACGTCTTTCATCTCGGCGTTGTTTCGAATCAACTTGCAAACCTGATAACCATCCATCCGCGGCATCGTGATATCGAGCAAGATCAGATCCGGCGTCAAGCCGTTCAGCTTCTCAAGTGCGTCAAGCCCGTCGATGGCGCAGACAACTTCATGGCCGCATTTTTCGAGTTTGCTCGAGATCAGCTTGCGGACCGTCGGGCTGTCGTCGACCACCAGGATCCTGCGGTTCTTTGACATCGATTCCTGCGCGCTTTGCTGTTTTTCAAGTTCTGCGAGGCGTATCGCAAACGAGTTGACCTGGGCGTCGAGAACGACGTTGCTCGGATTGGCCTGAACCGCCTCTTGCAGATACATATAGCCTTGGCGGTAGTTCTTGAGATTCACGTGGCCGATTCCGAGCGAGGCGAGTTGGTCGGCATTCAGGCCGTAGCTCTCGTGCTCACGTTCGAAACTCGCGACCGCCTGGGCAATGATCTCTTGATTGATTTCATTGTGATTGAAAACGCTTTCAAGATCCGTCAGGCTGAGCAAGGCGTGGCACGAGGCACAAGAGAAAGATAGTTTTTCATTCTCGGAGTTGCAGAACGGACAGAGCGCCAGTTCGTTTTTGACTTCCACGATCGGCTCAGGCATCGGGGCTTCCGGCTCGCTGACCGTGGTCTCGGGCGCGTCAAAGCTCATCGGTTCGGCAACCGACTCCGACTCATACGTTTCCCAGTCTTTTTGTCGCGTCGGTTCAGAGAAAGCCGACTCCGGAGCCTGGTGGAAATATGCGGGTTCCGGCGTTTCCTCGAAATACGTGGGTTCCGGCGTTTCCTCGAAATTCGGCATTTCCGCGACATACTCGAAACGCGGGTCCTCGTCCGCCGCCACGGGCGCTGATTCAAAGTGATCTTCGGGGGCGGGGGAGAATTGCTCGAAAGGCTGATCGCCGTCGTTCGCCGATAGGGCTTCATTCGATTGTTCGATCGGCGCTTTCGGAACGTAGCCGACGAACACCTCGGGGGAAGTGTTTTTCCATTCGGCTTCATCTTTCGGAACTTCCTGCATCGCTTGGTCGTCGGAGTACGAATCGAAGCCGCTGTCGGGGTTAACTGCGACGTCGGCCGCAGATTCCCGGTCAGGTGACGATGTGCGGAGCAAAGCGTCGAACGCTGCGCTCATTTCAGTTTCTTCAGCTTCGATCTCGGCCGCGAGTCCGTTTTCGAAGTCGGGGCCCGCGATTGCAAAACCCTTATCCTCACTCTTCGAATCGTTCGATTCATCGTCAAGCGATTCGACCGGTTGATAAACGAAACTCGGGATCGAGTTCAGATCCTGGGTCGGACTGTCAGGCGCCGCATATTCTTCAACTGCACCGAAACTCTCCGAAACTTCTTCTGGTTCACTGTCGAGGCCATTCTCAAATGACGTATGCGCGTCGTCGAACTGTTCGACGTTTTCACTTGCATCGACTTCCGCCTGCGGGCATTCCTCGCGTGCCAGAAAAGTCTCCGGCGCATCCGATTCCACGTCCGAGAACTTGCTCGTATCCGAGTTTTCGACCATCGATCGCCACGAGGCGAGACACGCGCGGGCCATTTCGTTTTCGGGGTTGAGAGTCCTGATCTTAAGCAGGCTCTCGGCGCGTTCCTCAAATGAAGTCGCGAGATGTGCCTTCAAGACCCACGCGTCTTCGAGTGAGTCGTTTTCGTCGAGGACGATGGCCAGCATCTGTTGTGCGGCGGAGTGATGACCCTCGATCGCTTCGCGAACCGCCTCGCGAAGAACCTCGGCGGCGCGCTCCGCGTGGAACGAGCGCACGGATTCGAGCGCCGTTTCGTTTTCGGGATTTATACTCAGGACCTTTTCGAATATCTGCGCTTTCTCGCTTTCCGATTCGACAACCGATGCGAGCCATAGCCACGCAAGTTCGTTTTCGGAATCGTGATCGATGGCCTGTTCGAAGCACTGCCGGGCGAAGTGCTTACGGTCCTCTTTCGAAGCGTCAACGCCGCGCTGAACAAGCGTCTTTGCAAGCAGCGATTTGGTTGCTTTCTTCCATTCGATAGCTCGCGCGTTTTCCGGGTTGACCCGCAAAACATTGTTCAGGAAGACGAGCAGTTCTTCCGGATACTCGCTTATCGACGCCAGCCAAAGCCAAGCGTTCTCATTCTCCGGTTCGACCTCCGTAACGCGCATTAGCAGCGCTTTGGCCTCGGAACGGCGGCCTTCCTGGGCAGCCTTGACTCCGGCGCGGAGAATTTGTTCGCCTTCGGACGGCGCGAATTCGTTGACGGTATCGGTTTCAACGAGTGGGAACGCGGACGTGTTTGATTCGAATTCTAGTCTCATATGTTTGGCAATGAAGCGTCTAAGCTGAAGTTGAAATTTCGGATTACTTTTTGGGGAAACGACGCAGAGGGCGCAGTTACAATCCTCCTCCGAGAGCAATATGAGTGCCACGCGCCCGCCTTTTTCATTGAACCAGCTAAGTCTATGTATTTGTTCGAATTAGGCGGCGAAAAAAAATCTGGAAAGCATAATGGAATAACAATAAAGTGCGCAAGTGACAATTATTGACACCGACTGATTGACAAAGAGTGGTATTCTCGAACTGCGGATCAACGGTTCGCAAAACCCATCATTCACGGCGATTCTCCCAAGAATTCGATCGACAATTGACAGGTTTCGTGTCGGAAACGCATTCAGTATATGAGGATTGCTGGAGACATCCATCTATGGCAAAAGCGCGAATGGTCGAATGGTATAACCCGATGCAACTGCTTCGGACGGCCAAGAAGACGGCATTTTCGACGATTATCGGCGAGAACGCGGATCCGCGGTTGGTGAATGCGCCGTCGTCTTACGGAAAGTTCTTTGACTACTCGGTTCTTCTCAAACGCACCACCGTCGGGGAATTCGAGGAAACGACCGATCTGCGAAACGAGATCTGGATCGATTATGTGGCCGACGTCGGCGACGGTTGGAATCCGACCTACGCGGTCGCCTATTCGTTGGCGCAAAAAAGCCTGAGTGTTGACGACGAGACTCTCCCGCGGGGTGAAGTCTTGATTTTCGGCGGCGATCAGGTTTATCCGACGGCGACGTCCGAAGAGTATGAGAACCGCCTCACGAATCCATATCGTACGGCCTTTGCGTCCGTCGGGGATCCTGCCGCCGAGTTTGGCCCGAACGCCGATTTAAGAGTCGAACCGCACGTCTTTGCGCTTCCCGGAAACCACGATTGGTACGACAGTCTGGTGTCGTTTTACAAGATCTTCTGCACTCATCTGTTTAATTGCCGGAGATTTGCGAATGCCTGGGTAACACGTCAGAAGCGCAGTTATTTTGCTTTGAAACTTCCGGGAAAATGGTGGTTGATCGGCGCGGATCTCCAGCTTTCGCATAATCTCGACGTCCGCCAGCTTCAATACTTCGAGTCGATCGCGGCAAAATTCGAAGCGGGGGACCGGATCATTCTCTGTGTGCCCGAGCCGTTTTGGGTCAAGGCCTTGAAGTACCGGAACATGACCGATTTCTTCCAGAAGAAAGAGGAAACTCTCGAACGCCTCGAAAGGACGCTGACGTCAACCAAGATCCATCCCGACGATCCTCCGAAGATCCGGCTCTATCTTGCCGGCGACCTTCATCATTACCGCCGGTTCGAATCCGAAGACGGCGAGCGGACGCAGAAGATCACGGCGGGCGGCGGCGGCGCTTTTCTTCATCCGACCCACGATTTCGATTTCGATGCCGCGTTTGCCGGAAAGGAAAAGTCGGAAAACGACTTCACGCTCGAAAAGGAGTATCCGGACGCCGCGACATCGAGGGGACTTGATTGGTTCAACCTCTTTGGCTTCGGTTGGCGAAACAAAACCTTCGGAATTTTCACGGCGATCGTCTATCCGATCCTGGCGCTTCTGATTCACGGCGATGCGCGCGGCGCGTTCGATTGGACGACGCTCTTCCGCGCGACCATCGACCGTCTGGTCGAAGAGCCACTTTCGTTGCTCCTGGTCGTGCTTCTGATCGGCGGACTGATCTTCTTTACGGATTCGAATTCCCGGTTTCAAAAATGGATCGGCGGATTCCAGCACGCGCTCGCGCATCTGACAGCGGCGTTCATTCTCGGCTGGCTCGCCTTTTTTCTGGCGTTGAAATTTATGGGCACGACGCCCGGAGGTTATGTGGCGTATCGCGCTGCTCACGCGACCCGGGCGAATCTTTGTTGGTTTGCTTCGGTTGTCGGTGTCGGCGCGGTCGGCGGTTATTTCATCGGATCGTTGCTGATGGGAATCTATCTTTTCGTCTCGCTCCATATATTCGGCCGCCACGACAACGAGGCGTTTTCGGCGCTCAAGATCCAGGATTTCAAGAATTTTCTGCGGCTTCATATCGACCGCGAAGGCGGACTCACGATTTATCCATTCAAGATAGAACGTGTGCCGCGAAAATGGATCGACGACGGCGAGAAGTGCCGGCCGGCAACGCCGTTCGAGCCCGAATTGATCGAAACCCCGATCAAGATCAGCTGAGGAGATCTATATGTTCCCTATAATCCTAGCCCACGGAATTGCGCGCTTCGACATACTTCGTGAACTGCTCGCCGCCGAGATCGGTCTGCCGCCTAATCCGCTTGACGATCAGTTTCAGTACTTTCGAAACATCAGAACCTACCTGAACGACCACGGATTCAATGAGGTTTTCAACACCAATGTCGATTTCGCCGGATCATTGGAGCTTCGTTCCGAACAACTGAAACTGCGGGTCGACGGTGTCATCGATCGGACCGGCGCCGAAAAAGTCCACATCATCGCGCACAGTATGGGCGGGCTCGACGCGCGGCGAATGATCGTCGATCTCGAAATGGCCGGGCGCGTGGCGAGTTTGACGACGATCGGGACACCGCATCTCGGAACTGTCCTCGCCGATCAAGTAATTGCGAACGGCGGAACGATGCTCATCGAAGCCCTCGAAAAAGCGGTCAATATCGACCTCGACGGTTTTCGTGATCTGACGACCGGGGCGTGCGATGAATTCAACCGTCGGGCGGAAGACGCCGAAGCCGAAAATGCCGTTTTCTATCAAACATTCGCGAGCTCGCAGAAGAGCCGAAACGTGTTCCTTCCGCTGCTTCCTTCGTGGTTTGCGATTAGAGCGCTTGACGGTGCGAACGACGGACTGGTCTCGGCGCGGTCGCAGCGGTGGAAAAGCGAACTCGCAGGATCAGGCGGACAGAGAAAACCGATTAGGCGAAACGAGTTTCCGATTCCGGCAGATCATCTCAACCAGGTTGGCTGGTGGGACTGGCAGGAAGCCGTAAGCCCACTTCTTGGTGCAGGTTATGCGAATCAAAGAGCGAGCTATGAGAAACGCGTCAAAGACGTCTATCTCGCGATCGCCCGCGGTCTCGCCGAACTGCCGTGAGGTGCGTCGCGTCTTGCGTCACCCGATCAATTTGATTGACAATGAGGCGACCGTCTATGTCAACCAAAAACGTACAATTCGACATCGTCATCATCGGCGGCGGACCGGCTGGTCTGTCGGCGACGATGTGGGCCGACGAACTCGGACTTTCGGCGATCGTTCTCGAGCGTTCGGGCGAACCCGGCGGACAACTCCTCGAAACCTACAATCCGATCAAAAATCATCTCGGGATCGAGGCTGAAAACGGCCGCGAAATGCGCGATATCTTTCTGCGCCAACTCGCCGGGCGAAACCTGTCGATCCGAACCGGAGCCGGCGTTGGTGCGATCGACGCGGCCCGCCGCGCGGCAACATTGGCGAATGGGGACGAAGTGAATGGCCGCGCATTGATTCTCGCGACCGGCGTACGACGGAGGCGTTTGGGAGTCGATGGCGAGGCGGAGTTCGCCGGGCGCGGTGTCATCGACTCAGGCAAGCGGAATGCCGAAGCCGTCCGGGGCAAGCACGTCGTGATCATCGGCGGCGGCGACGCAGCGCTCGAAAACGTCCATATACTGGCGGCGAATGCGGCAACCGTGACGCTCGTCCATCGCCGATCGAATTTCAGTGCGCGCGACGAATTCCTGGCTCCCGCGCTCCGGCTTCCGAATGTTCGTATGTTGACCGATACGGTAGTCGAACGCATCGTCGGCACGGAAGTCGTCGAATCGGTGTGTTTGCGCGGTCTTCGCGACGGTCGGACAGAGGCCGTGGCCGCTGACGCGGTTCTCATTCGGATCGGGGTCGAACCCAACACGGAACTCATTAAGGGTCAGATCAACACGGATCCGGCGGGCTACATTTGCGTCGATTCCGAAGGCCGAACCTCGGAGACTGGCGTTTACGCGATCGGCGATTGCGCCAATCCCGCAGCCCCGACGATAAGCTCCGCGGTGGGCGCCGGCGCGACCGCTGTAAAGTCAATTTTTTGTTGGATTAATCAGTAATTTGCAGTTATAATTCGACAGCGATTTCGCCCGAAAATTTGAATTTCATACAAAGTTTCAAATTTTTTCTTTTTACGTTCTCGTCGGACATCCGCTTTTGTTTGGATTTTGTTGACTTTTTCGCCACCGGGTGCCGTGGAACGCAAAATGCGTTTCCGCATAATTGTCATATTTGCATCAGCCATTGTCCATATTCAAATCTCAAGGAGGCACTATGATTAGGAGCAACTTTATCAAACGGTCATTCGCGGCTCTAACCGCATTGACTCTCGCCGTTCTGATGGCCATCAGCGTCAGCGCTCAGTCGGGAACGACGAGCATCAACGGCGCCGTCACGGACCAGGTCGGCGCGGCCGTTCCGGGGGCGACTGTCAAACTGACGAATCCCGACACCGGATTTTCGCGAACTGTCACGACCAATAGTGACGGTGTCTACGCTTTTTCTTCGATCCTTCCCGGCACTTACACGATCGAGGTCGAAGCGGCGAAGTTCAAGAAAGTGATCAAGCGAGAGGTCAAAGCATCGGTTGACTCGACCATCGCGGTGAATATTTCACTCGAGCCGGGTGAGGTTTCGGCGGTTGTCGATGTGACCGGCGGCGACATTGAATCGGTCATCAATACGCAGGATGCGACGGTTGGCAACAACTTTGTCGCCCAACAGATCCAGCAGTTGCCGACCGACTCGCGCAACATCCCCGACCTGCTCAGCCTGCAGCCCGGCGTAACCAAGGAAGGTTATGTTTCCGGCGGCCGCAGCGACCAGGCGAATATCACGCTTGACGGCATCGACGTCAACGATCAGCAGACCGGCGCGGCATTCTCGTCGATTCTTCGCATCACGGCGGAGTCGATCGAAGAGTTCCGCATCACGACGACCAACCCGAATGCAAATCAGGGCCGTTCGTCAGGCGCTCAGATCTCGCTCATTACCCGCGGCGGCACGAACAAATGGCGCGGGGCGCTCTTCGAATTCCACCGTCCGGAACTCGGATCGGCCAACAATTTCTTCAACAATGCGGCCGGCCGTTACACTTCGGCCGACTTCGCCGTACAGAACGGTACGGCAGTTGCGGGCGACGAAAGGGTTCCGCGTCCGAACCTGAAGAGAAACATTTTCGGCGGCGCGATCGGCGGCCCGATCCTCAAAGACAAGCTTTTCTTCTTCTATTCGTACGAAGCCTATCGCGAACGCCAGTCGATCTCGGTCGTGCGCACCGTTCCGACGGCGAGCCTTGGACGCGGCGAATTGAAGTTCATCGGAAGCACCGGCGCGCTGGTGACGCTCACGAGAGCGCAACTCGACGCGATCTTCCCGGTCGTGCTTATGAACCCTGCGTCGATCGCGGTTTTGGCGGACGCGGCGAGAAAGTACCCGGTAAACGACAATTCGGTCGGCGACGAACTCAACACCGGCGGCTATCGCTTCAACGCTCCGGCACCGGTCGATCTGAATACGCATATTGCGCGCTTCGACTGGAACATCAGCGAAAATCAGTCGCTGGCATTCCGTGCCAATTACCAGCAGGATTCGTCCTTGCAGGCGCGGTATTTGCCGGACACGATCTCGCCGGAGTTCTGGAGCCATCCGACCGGCTTTGGGGCCAGCCACAACTGGACCATCAATAACCACAAGGTGAACAATTTCCGATACGGCTTTACGCGTCAGGCGTTTACGTCTGGCGGCGATTCGACCGAAAACGGGATCACTTTCCGTTTTGTGTTCCAACCTAAGGCTTTCAGCAACGCTTTGAGCCGCATCACGGAACTTCAGAATTTCACCGACGACTTTACGTGGATCGCGGGCCAGCATACGTTTCAATTCGGCGGCAACGTCCGATTGATCAGCAACAAACGGGAGAGCCTGGCGAGTGCATACGATTTCGCGACCGCGAACCCGTCATTTTATGAGTCATCGGGTCGTGTTCTCGATCGTCCGATAACCGCCGCGGGTTTCACGGTGCCTGCATCGTCCCGGACGTCCGTTCAAAACGCCGTTTCGGCGTTGATCGGAAGATTCTCCCAATACAATGGCAACTTCAACTACGATATCTCGGGCAACATTCTCCCGACCGGAACATCGATCGTCCGCAACTTTGCCACCGAGGAATACGACTCCTATTTCCAGGATATCTGGAAGCCGTTCCGCAACCTGACGCTGACGATGGGTATTCGCTACGCACTTAGCCGTCCGGTTTATGAGAAGGACGGTTTACAGGTCGTTCCGAACCAACGCCTTGGCGACTACTTCGAACGTCGTGCTGCCAGCGCGGCGGCCGGGACCGCGTTCAACGAGCTTATTCAGTTCGAACTCGGCGGACCGAAGAACAACGCTCCGGGCTTTTACAGTATGGACTGGAACAACTGGCAGCCGCGTGTTGCGGCAGCTTGGTCGCCGAACTTCAAGAACAAGATCCTGAAGGCGATCTTCGGTGGTGAGAACGAAGCGACGTTCCGCGGCGGCTTCGCGATGACCAACGACTATTTCGGTCAGCAGTTGGCCGTTACGTTCGACGGGCTGACGACGCTCGGCTTCACGACTTCGGATTCGATCGCGGCGAACACGTACAACGTGACCACGAATCCGGCACCGAGGTTCACGAACTTCGGCCAGTCAATTCGGACGCTGCCGAACATTTCGGCTCCGAACCGCTTCCTGACGCCGGCGGACGAAGATCAGCGCATTGAATCGTCACTCGATCAAACGCTGGTTTCACCGCAGCACTATACCTGGAGCTTCACGTACGGTCGTCAGCTTCCGAAGGGTATGTACGTTGAGGCGACCTACACCGGCCGCAAAGCCAAGAACCTCTTGGCGACCCGCGACATTATGGCGCTCAACAACCTGGTTGACCGCGTTTCGGGTATGGACTGGTACACGGCCGCCGGCAGACTGCACGATCTTCGCGCGGCGAACACGCCGATCGAGAACGTTGCTCCGATCCCGTATTTCGAACGTTTGTTCCCGGGACTCGGCGGTGCCTATACCGGCGAGGCTTTCACGTCGACGCAGGAAGTTTACGCTCTTGTTGCGCGTGACTGGTTCGATATTTTGGACTGGACCTACGTTCAGCTCTTGATTGACGACGACCCGAACGGCACGAATCTTTGGAGGAACCATTTCTTCCATCCGCAGTATGCGGCGTTTTCGGCGTTCAGCACCGTTGCCAAGTCGGACTATCACGGCGGATCGCTTTCGTTCCGCCAGCGCCTCGGCAATACGTTGAGCTACGACGTCAACTACACGTTTTCGAAGTCGTTCGACAATGCGTCTGGTCTGCAGACGGCCGGAACGTATGGTTCGGCGTTCATTCTGAATCCGCTCCGTCCGGACGATAACTACTCGTTGTCCGATTTCGACGTGCGTCACGTTGTCAATGCCAACTTCATTCTCGAAATGCCGTTCGGCAAGGGGCGTCAGTTCTTCAGCAATATGAACTCGGTGGCCGATGCCTTCCTCGGCGGTTGGCAGCTTTCGGGTATTTTCCGTTGGAACACCGGTTTGCCGACCCAAACGCCGTTTGACTCGGCACAGTGGGCGACGAACTGGAACGTCCAGTCGAACGGTGTTCGCGTTCGTCCGGTCAACGGAACGGTTGTCCGTTCGACGGGCAATATCTTCAGCGACCCGATCGGTGCGTACCAGTCGTTCAGAAATGCCCGTCCGGGCGAAACCGGCGACCGCAACGTTCTTCGCGATCCCGGCTATTCAGCGATGGATATGGGACTTTCGAAGTCGTTCAATATGCCCTGGGAAGGTCACAAGCTGCAGTTCCGTTGGGAAGTTTTCAACATCACCAACACGCAGTACTTCCAGACGACGAACGTGACACGCGGTTCGCTCGGTCTCGGCCAGGATCCGGAGATTACCGAACCCAGCTCGGAGTTCGGCAAGATCTTCACGGATATTCAGGGCCAGCCGCGCCGAATGCAGTTTGGTCTGCGTTATTCGTTCTAGAATTTGCGGATCCTCGGATCTGTTTTTCGGGCTGAAGCAAATTGCTTCAGCCCTTTTTTTGTTTTGGAGAAACGTTCAACACTATTACGCAATGGAAGGAACTTCCCGCGAAATATGCGAAAAACAGGATGAGAAGTGCGGTTGTTCGCGCTTTTGGCGATGTTTCGCAGAAAAGAGAATTCCGGATTGGAGCCACGATGCCGACCGGATCTCCATTGCGCTAACGGGCGGCGAAAGCGTCGTTCCCGGTTGCCTGATGCAGATGTTTCGTATCGTTGAGGGCGAGGACGCGGATGTTGTTTCTGCCGCGGATCTCGAATCGGTTGATGCCGCAGTTCGAGGTCACGAGCCAGGGAGTCTGTTTGGTAAAGCGATTGATCGCGCCGATCATCTGCAGCGTCATATAGCAGATTGCGCCGGTGTGCGAAAAGATCGCGACCCGTTCGCCTTTATGGTCGTCGACGATGTTTTGAAGCTCGCCGTTGACGCGCCGAAGCAATTGCCGATAGCTCTCGCCCTTGGTGATGATGTGGTTGATGTTTCGATTGACGAGCGCGTAATAGTCGTCCGGATGACGCTCTTTCGACTCGTCAAACGTCAACCCTTCAAGGATTCCGACGTGTCGTTCCCGAAAGGCGGGAGTTTGTATGATCGGAAGGCTGAGCAGGTCGGACAGCGGCTTTGCCGTCTGCACGGCGCGCAGAAGATCGCTTGAGTAGATCGCGTCGATACGTTCCCGCGCGAGCGCTTCGGCCGTCGTCTTTGCCTGGTGAAACCCGAGTTCCGACAAAGGGGTCGCCGAATGTCCGCCGAAACGTCCTTCGGCGTTTCCCGCGGATTGTCCGTGGCGGATCAGATAAAGTCGGGTCACTCGCATTTTGGATCTTGGATCGGCAATTTTGGATTGTCTCAAGCGACTTGACGCGTGATTTGTTTAGAAATCCGGATTCCCAAATCCAAAATCTAAAATCCAAAATCGAGAATTGTCAGGCTGCCTTTACTTCGGCCTTGAGCTTCTCCGTTTGGTAATGCGTCGTCAGGCCGTTGATGAACTCGTCGAGGGCGCCTTCCATCACGAGGTCGAGTTGATAGACCGTAAGGCCGATGCGATGGTCCGAAACGCGGTTTTCCTTGAAATTATAGGTCCGGATCTTTTCGGAGCGGTCGCCGCTGCCGACCATTGACTTGCGTTCGGCCGAAAGTGCTTCGTGCTGTTTCTGCTCTTCGAGTTCCTGGAGACGCGCCCGCAGGATTCGCATCGCCTTTTCCTTATTCTTGATCTGCGATTTTTCGTCCTGCATCGAAACCACGACGTTGGTCGGCAAATGGGTCAGGCGAACGGCCGAATAGGTTGTGTTGACAGATTGGCCGCCGGGACCGCTCGAGCAGAAATAATCGACGCGAAGATCTTTCGGATCGACCTGGACGTCGACTTCCTCGGCTTCCGGAAGGACAGCGACCGTGATCGCCGACGTGTGCACGCGGCCTGCGGTTTCCGTCGCCGGAACGCGCTGGACGCGATGGACTCCCGATTCGTAACGCATTTTCGAATAGACCTTGTCGCCTTCGATCACGGCCGAGGCTTCCTTGATCCCGCCGACACCGGTTTCCGAAGCCTCGAGAATCTCGAATTTCCAGCCCTGCCGTTCGGCATAGCGTGCGTACATCCGCAGGACTTCGGCCGCAAAAAGCGTTGCCTCGTCGCCGCCGGTGCCGGCGCGAATCTCGACGATGACGTTTTTCTCGTCGTTCGGGTCCTTTGGCAAGAGCAAAAACTTCAATTCCTCTTCGGCTTTCGGCAGTTTCGCCTCGATCTCGGAAATCTCCGTCTGAGCCATTTCCCGCATTTCATCGTCGTCGGCCAGTTCAAAAAGTTCGCGCGCGCCCGCAAGCCCTTCGGTCATCTTTCTGACCTCGCGGTATTTTTCGACTATCTCGCCGAGTGACCGATGCTGTTTCATCAGCGTCGTGTAGGCGGCGATATCGGAAGTGACGTCCGGCGCCGAAAGCTGCTCGGTGATCTCTTCGTAGTTCTTTTCGATCTGTGCAAGTTTTTCTAACATTTTTTCTTGGGAGTTCCGCCTTCAGGCGGCCCCTTCAGTAGCTTAAGTCGATGTTCGCTAAAGGAATTGCCGCCTGAAAGCGGACTCCGAACTAGTTCTGCGGTTCCAATCTGAGTGACTCGTTCAGCGAAACGATCGCGACTTCGAGTTGATCGTCATCCGGTTCCTGCGTCGTAATGTTCTGCAGCCAAAGCCCCGGCAGCGTCATCAATTTGAAGATCGCGCCGGATTCTTTCTTCGCGGCATAGCGAATCACTTCATAAGAGAGACCGGCGACGAGCGGCATCAAGGCGATTCGAACGATCAGGTTCAACCACATCGCCTCGAAATTGATGACCGAGAAAAGAACGATCGCGACGAGCATCACGACCATCAGGAACGAGGTTCCGCAGCGCGGATGCTGCCGGCGCTGCGGACGGGCGTTATCGACCGAGAGATCTAATCCGGATTCCCAATTGAAAACCGTTTTATGCTCGGCGCCGTGATATTCGAAAACTCTTCGGATGTCCTTCAGGAACGACATCGAGAAGATCATTATGATGAAAAACAACATCCGGATCAGACCGTCGATAAGGTTGAAGCCGACCCATCCGCCAAACGAATCGAGTTTGATCTTCCAAACGTAGGCCTTGATGAATTCAAGCCAGCTTGCATCTGCCGCGATCGTCGGCAATGGCGCCCAGCCGAGCCACATAAACAGCAGATTCGTCAGCACGAGCGGTGCGACTATAAACAACGCGATGTTGAACGCCAGCGCGAAGATGATCGAACCGACCGCCCCGGCCGACTGCGACGCCTTCTTGTCTTTTGACTTTTTCGGCATCACGACCTTTGCCTTCGCCTTGAGAAAGTCCTCGTCGGTCGTGCCGTCAACTAGAATAGGAATCGTCTCAAAACCCGTTTTCTTCGCCTTCTCTTTGGCTTCGAGGTCCTCTTCGAAGATCTTCGCCGAGAAATTCAGCGCCTTGATGCCGAGCGCCATCGATTGAATCAGCGTCGCGCCGCCCCTCAGAACCGGGATGTTCATCCATTTATACTTGTCGCTCCAGCGCGGCAGTCTTTCAGCCGTCGTGACGATGGTTCCGTCCGCGCGCCGGCACGCGATCGCGTACGCTGACGGCGTGCGCATCATCACGCCTTCCATCACCGCCTGACCGCCAACGATCAGGTCTTTCTCAATCGACAGGAATAAATGCAGAAACTTTCTCATAAATCAGTTAAATTACGATGCCATTAGGAAATCCAAAGTTCGCGGCAAATCGAAAATCCAAAATCGCCAATCCCAAATGAAAATGACGCCTCGATTCTTCTTTCCGTTGCTCCAGAGTTTACACCACGAGCGAACGGCGCGAAAAAGCGTCGGCGTCAGATTCTTCTTTGCTAGTATTGACGGTTGATCAGACTCAATTTACTTGCTGCGCGCATAACGCTTGTTAAAGCGATCAACGCGTCCGGCCGTGTCGACCAGCTTCTGTTTGCCAGTAAAGAACGGGTGGCACTCCGAGCAGATTTCGATGTGCAGTTCGTCTTTGAGCGTCGAGCGGGTCTTGAAGTTGTTGCCGCACGCGCAAGTCACGGAAATTTCTTTGTAGTTCGGATGAATTTCAGGTTTCATTTTTTCAAATGGTCTCCCAGTTTTTAAGATGGCGTTCAAAACGCAATCCCTAATAATATGGGCGAGACTGACGATTCGTCAAGTTTGCACGGTTTCCGTATTCGGATTTGTGATTTCTGTGTCTGTCGGATCGTTGGCACGTGCGGTTTGGTTTGCCATCTCGTCCAACAGTGCTTCGAGCCGCTGCTCGGAGATTCCGTAGAACTCCTTCAACTTCCGAATCTCGTCATCTAAACGTTCGGCGCCGGCGGTGACGGTCACCTTCGTGCCGACGATCATATTGTTCTTCGGCGTGTGTTCGGTCGATATGAATTCGAAGATGCGCGTCGAATAACCCGAACGCTCGAGGAGCATCGAGCGCATCCCGTCGGTGATGGATTCGGCCTCGCGCTCCAGAATAACGCCGTGTTTGAGGATGTCCTTTAGCATTGCGGGCGCTTTGATCTGCGGTCGGATCTCCTGATGACAGCAGGGCGCGACGACGATCAACTCGGCGCCGGCCTTGATGCCCTGGAAGATCGCGTCGTCGGTCGCCGTGTCGCAAGCGTGGAGGGCGATCAGGATATCGACATCCTTCAGATCGTAATCTCCGATCCGGCCGTTGACGAATTCGAGCCCTTCGAACTCGGAGCCGCGCGCGATGTCGTTGCAGAGTTCAACCAACTGCGTCTTGGTGTCGACTCCGATGACCGTCACATCGAGCCCGCGGATGTTTCGAAAATAATCATACGCCGCGAAGGTCAAATATCCCTTTCCGCAGCCCATATCGACGATCCGGAGCGTTTTGCGATCCTTCAGGCCGGACTTTTCGACGAACGATTCGAGGGTTTCAACAAACCGATTGATCTGCTTCCATTTGTCGTGTTGTTTATCGCGGACCTCCCCCTTGTCGGTCGTGATCCCGAGCGCGCGCAAGTAGAAACCGCCGACATTGACGTAACGCTTCTTTTCGCGGTCGTGATCAAGTTTCGGTTTTGCCTTGAAAGTCGGTTTCGCAACGTTTAGTCGCGATTTCCCCGACTTTCCGACGTCGAGCTGAAAGTCGTGTTCAGTAGTGAAAAGGTGACCGCCGAGGAACTCGTTTCCAAGCATTTCCCGGACCAGCTTAACGCCATCCGTGAAATCGTGATTTTTCGCGGTGTCGCGTGTATCATAACGATAGAGGAAAAAGAGACGCGCGCCTTTGCGTGTTTCGATCGTTCGAATGAGCAGTTTCTGAAGGTGCTCGTCCGCGCCCCGATAATTACCTAGAGTCAATTTCACGAACTTCTCTTCGTGCAGGCTTTTGGCAAATTCGGCGATGAATTTCTCGACGTTTTCAATCATTTGGATCAATGCTACCAAGAACGAATCATACGAGAAACCGATGAAGACAATCAACCAAAATGACTTTTTGAATTCGATGCTCGCATTGGTCAAAGAGACTTTCGAGGGAACCGAGACCGATCACGGCACGATGTATCTGGACAAGGAAACATCGTTGTTTTCGACGCTCGAAACCGTAGATGCCGAAACTGCTTCGCGATCGTTCACCGAGAATGGAACGACTATCGCGGCGCATTGCGAACATCTCAGATTCTATATCGACTTTCTCAATAACTATCTCAACGAGAACTTCGAGATTGTTAACTGGAAGGAGAGTTGGGGAACAAGTTCGGTAACGAAAAAGGAATGGAATACGCTCCGAGGGAAACTGCACAAGGCGTATCAGGCGGTCATCGACACATTTAACGACGTCGAAACCTGGGATGTTCACAAGATCTCCGGCGCGCTCGGCATTCTGACTCATACAGCGTACCACCTCAGCGCGATTCGTCAGATGTTGAAAATGCACGGGAAAATGAGAACTGAGAGGTGAGAACGGAGAATGGAGAACTGATAACTGATAACTGATAACTGATAACTGATAACTGATAACTGAAAACGGAGAACGGAGAACGGAGAACGGAGAACGGAGAAGTGAGAAGTGAGAACGGAGAACGGAGAAGTGAGAAGTGAGAACGGAGAACGGAGAATGGAGAACGGAGAACGGAGAATGGAGAACGGAGAACGGAGAATGGAGAACGGAGAACGGAGAAGTGAGAACGGAGAAGTGAGAAATGAGAAATGAGAAGTGAGAAGTGAGAAGTGAGAAGTGAGAAGTGAGAACGGAGAACGGAGAAGTGAGAAGTGAGAACGGAGAATGGTTGTCTGGTTGAGTCGTATTGGGTTCTCAGTTCTCAGTTCTCAGTTCTCATTTCTCATTTCTCACAACTCAGTTCTCAGTTCCGAGTTCTCAGTTCCCTAAAATGTTATGAATAAAGAATTTTTCTTGCGATCGCTCGCGTATCTGCTGCGCGAGACATTCGAGGGGTCGCCCGAAGGCCAATCGAGCGCGTATCTCGACCGTGGGATCGGGATTTTCCCGACGCTTGCCGCGGCATCCGCCGAACAGGTCTCACGTGTCGTCAAAGGCACGACGGCCGCAGCTCAGACGGAACACGCCAAATTCTATCTGGACCGGCTGCGCGAGTTCATCAACGGCCGCACCGAACCCGTGAAATGGGAACAAAGTTGGCTAATCGAAACCGTGAACGAGGACGAGTGGACCGCGCTTCGCGGCTCGGTCCGGCATTCATATGAAGAAACGCTGCGGCTTATCGCCGAAAATGAAGATTGGAGTGAAGACAAGGTCGGAATGGCGATGAGTATGCTCGCGCATACGGCATACCATCTCGGCGCGATCCGGCAGTTGCTGAAAGATTAGACCGTCGAAGTTCGATAACTGATATGAACCTGTTTCATTTGGCATTCCCCGTACGCGATCTGGCCGAGGCGCGTGAGTTTTACGGCGGCGTTCTCGACTGCGAGGAAGGACGAAGCTCGAATGAATGGATCGACTTCAACCTCTACGGTCATCAAATAGTCGCACACCTTGCGCCGAATTCGGGCGGCGTGCATTGCAACGAAGTGGACCGGGATCACGTCCCGGTGCCGCATTTTGGAATCGTTCTTCCGATGGAAGAATGGGAAAACCTGGCTGCGAAGCTGCAATCGAAAGGCGTCGAATTCGTCATCGAACCAAAGATCCGTTTCAAAGGTGAAGTCGGCGAACAGGCAACGATGTTTTTTCTCGATCCGTCGGGCAACGCGTTGGAATTCAAAGCGTTCGCGGATTTTTCGCAGGTTTTCGCGAAGTGATGTAAGCGTCAAACCGGACTTTTGATCCCCATCGCTAATTCAGCTTTCGTCAGTATCGAAACTATGAGATCACTTTTTGTCGCGCTTATTCTCTCGATCTCGATCTCCGCGCAGACGCGCGAGATCGCCGTCACGATCGACGATCTTCCGGTCGTTTCGACCCGATCCGATATCGAAACCCGCCGCGAGATAACGAGAAAACTGCTTGGTCACGTCACGAAAGCAAAGATTCCGGCGATCGGGTTCGTCAACGAAGGCAAACTTTACACCGATGGCAAGCGCGACGAAATGCAGGTCGACCTGCTTCGAATGTGGCTCAAAGCCGGGCTCGAACTCGGAAACCATACGTATTCGCATATGAGCCTTCACGATAACCCGCTCGATGCGTACGAAGCCGACATTCTGAAAGGCGAGGTCATTACCAAGGAACTGCTTGATGCGAATGGCTCCAAGATCACGTTCTTTCGCCATCCTTATCTTTGGACCGGTCTGAGTCTGGAAATCAAACGCGACCTCGGGGAATTCCTTCGCGAACATGGTTACACGATCGCGCCGGTGACGCTCGACAACGCCGACTGGATCTTTGCGCGCGCCTACGACAATGCGTTCGACAAAAGCGACAAAGCGTCGATGAAAAAGATCGGCGCCGCGTATGTTCCATATCTCGTTTCGAAGCTCGACTATTTCGAACGGCAATCGGTCAAGACGCTCGGCCGGGAGATCAAGCAAATCCTTCTGATTCACGCGAACCGTATCAATTCGGATTATTTGGATGATCTCGCGAAGGCGATCAGGAAGCGCAGTTACCGATTCGTAACGCTCGACGATGCTCTGAAGGACAACGCTTACAAATTGCCCGACAATTTCGTCAAACGCAATGGAATCTCGTGGCTCCACCGCTGGGCGCTCGACAAGGGAAAGGACGACATTGTTCCAGACGAACCGCGGGTCCCGGAATTTGTGTTGAAACTATCGGGTTTCGATTCGGAATAGTTTGAACTTCTAACGGCCATCCACCAATCTCTTGATACCAAGTGGATTCTCGTCCTTTAACTCATCGGCAAGCGATGAATTCGGAAAGTTCTGATAGCAAACGTACCGGCAGAAGCGATCGATCGCACGTGTGCCGACGGCGCTCGTTCGCGAGTCGGACGTCGCAGGATAGGGGCCGCCGTGAACCATTGCCGGTCCGACCTCGACGCCGGTCGGATAGCCGTTGAAGATCAGGCGTCCGGCCTTGGTTTCCAAAATCCCGATCAGATCGGCGAATTCGAGAAGATCGTCGGGCGTGCCGTGGATCGTCGCCGTCAACTGGCCTTCCAATTCACGTGCGATGCGCAACATTTCTTCGCGTTCCGAGGATTCGACGAGCAAAGTCGTCGGACCAAAAATCTCGTCGGCGAGATGTTTGTCGGCGAGAAACGTCGCGGCGTCGGTCTCGAAAACGGAAGCATCGACTCCGTAACCACAACGCTCGTGCGATGCGGATAGCTTTTCGATCTCGCGCTCGCCGCTGAGTCGTTCGAAGTTGCCGCGAATGCCGGCGGTCAGCAGCGGATGCGCTGCGGTATTCTCGATCAATTCGCGGAATCTTCCCTTGAACTGAATCGTCTCGGCAATCTCCGGAATCACGACGATTCCGGGTTTAGTGCAGAATTGTCCGGCGCCCGTCGTTACCGACGTGTGAAGTCCGGCGGCCATCGCCTCAAAGCGTTCGCGCATCGCGCTCGGCAGAATGAAGATCGGATTGACCGAACTCATTTCGGTATAGACCGGGATCGGTTCGGATCGCGCGGCGGCGATATCCATCAACGCCCGCCCGCCGGCCCGTGAGCCGGTAAATCCGACCGCTTTGACGTTTGGGTTCTTAACCAACGCCTGGCCGATCTCGTAACCCTTGGAAAAGATCAAACTGAAAACGCCTTCGGGCAATCCGCATTCCCTGACCGCTGCCGAA
Source organism: Acidobacteriota bacterium (assembly GCA_016715115.1). Taxonomy (NCBI): domain Bacteria; kingdom Pseudomonadati; phylum Acidobacteriota; species Acidobacteriota bacterium. The sequence continues at coordinate 580,809 of JADKBM010000004.1, read as the reverse complement.
ACGGCCGTGCCGACGAGTTCCGCCGTTCCGGGATGCGCGAAATTCGCGTTGACGATTACCGGGCATCCGGCCGCGAGCGCCGATGCCGTATCGCCGCCGGCGACGGAATAGGCGAGCGGAAAATTACTCGCGCAGAAGACGGCGACCGGTCCGAGCGGCCGCAACATCGAACGCACGTCCGGCTTCGGCAGCGGCTGACGGTCGGGATCCGGCGTGTCGATCCGCGCATCGACCCAATCGCCGCGTTCGACGAGATCGGCAAACATCCGGAGTTGAAAACAGGTGCGCCCGCGCTCGCCGACGAATCTCGCGTTCGGAAGTCCGGTTTCGAGCGATGCGCGTTCGATCAAGGTATCGCCAAGCGCTTCGATATTGTCCGCGATCACCCGCAGAAAGCGCGCCTTTTCGATGCCGGAAACGTGTCCGTAGGCGATCCGCGCTTCTCCAGCGAGTTCGCAGGCGCGGTTCAGTTCAACGATGTCCGCCGAGTGGAACGCGGGTCCGACCGCCTCGCCGGTGGATGGATCAAAAGCCGTGAACGTTATCGCGCTATCAACGCCGCGACCGAAACCGATGATTGATTTTCCAGTTAACTTCATAATTCCAAATTGCCGCTTCCGGAAGTCCAAAAGTTCAAGACGAAGTTCCGGGCGAATTCTTCAGCACTTCGTCGATGATCGCGAGCGTCTGTTCCAACTCGATTCCGGCGAGTTCCAATCGCGGCGGACGGACGCGGGCGCTGCCCATCCCGACCTTTTCCTGTACCAGTTTGATCAGTTGGACGAATTTCGGCACCGTGTCGAGCCGCAGCAACGGCAAGAACCATCGATAGAGTTCGAACGCCTTTTCGCGTTCGCCGTTCAGCGCAAAATTGAAAAGATCGACTGATTCTTTCGGAAAAGCGCTCACGAGCCCGGCGATCCAGCCCGTTGCCCCGGCGTCGATCCCTTCAACGATGGCATCGTCGACGCCGACGAAGATCGCCAGTCTGTCGCCGATAAGCGCGCGGATCGCGGTCACCCGGCGGACGTCTGTGCTCGATTCCTTGACGGCGTCCAGGTTCGCGAATTCCCCGGCCAACTCCGCGATCTGCTCGGGCAAAAAGTCGGTTCCGTACGCCACCGGATTGTTGTAAAGCATACACGATAGCGATGTCGCACGGAAGATCTCGGACAGGTGAAACTTCATCTCGTGCCAGTCGCCGCGGTAGATATACGGCGGCAAGACCATCAACGCGGAACATCCGCTCTCGGCCGCCGCGCGTGCCTGCACGACGGCATCCGCAGTCGAATATGACGCGATGGCGGCGACGATCGGGACGCGTGAGCCGACGGCTTCGACACAGGTCCGCCAAAGCGCGTACTTTTCTTCCAGTGAGAGCGCCGCGCCCTCGCCGAGACTGCCGTTGCAAACGATGCCCGTGCAACCATTGTCGACCAGCCACGTGACGTGCCTCGCGGTGAAATCGTGATCGATTTCGAGTTTCTCGTCAAAGCAGGTTGTGATTGCGGGCATTACGCCTTTCCAATTCATTTGATTCTCCTTTTTTTATTGCGGTTCATTTATCTCCGGGGCCGAAAGACTCTCGACACGCACCGGATAGATCGGCGGGCGGACCGCGTCCGGCTTCCAACCGAAAAGAAAGCGTGTCGCCGCGCCGCACACACGACCCTGACACGGCCCCATTCCGCATCGAGTCTGCAATTTCGCATCGCGAAAACCAACAAATCCCTCGAGTTCCGCGAGTTTCACATCTTCGCACCGGCAGACGATCGTCTCGGCATCGGGCAGGCCTTTCAGCTCCTCCCGAAGCTCGAAACATCGGTCGAGCGATGCGGCGAACTCACGATAACCGGAACGTTGACCGAACAAACGCCGGGCGCCGTCAAGCCTTTCCGCGGCTGCGAGTCCGGCGATTCGGCCCTCGATCAGTGCGAGTTCGACACCGCCGATTCCGGTCGGTTCGCCGGCGCAAAAGACGCCGGACAGCGAAGTTCGCTGAAACTCGTCGACTTTCACCAGATCGTTTTCAATCTCGCACCCAAGCATCGCCGCAAGTTCAGTGTTCGCGACAAGATGAAATCCCGATGCGAGATAGTCGCAGGCGATCGGTTCGGCGATTCCGTTGAGCCGGACGCATTCGACCTTTTCGTTCCCTTCGGCCGCGACGATCCAGGAGCCGGTCTTGATCTTCACGCCCGCGAGTCGTCGCTTAAGTGCAAAGGCCTGCGCGATCTTGCCGGGATGGCTCCACAATCCGAGGCCGAATCGAATCAGATTCGCACGTGACGCCTGTTCCGCGATCATCAGCACACGTGCGCCTTTGGATTTCAAATAGTCGGCGACGGCGAGCAGCAACGGACCGGTGCCGGCGATGACGACTTTCTTGTTTTCGACGTTCAGACCACCTTTGACGAGTGCCTGTAAACCTCCCGCGCCAAAGACGTTCGGCAGTGTCCAACCGGGAAACGGCAGAAATCGCTCGCGAGCGCCGGTGGCGATGATCAGCTTTTCGAACTCGAGTTCGACGATGCCGTCACTTGTTTCGGCGAGCAGCGTCCGGTCATTCGATCTTCCGAAAACCGTCGCGTTGTTGATCACCGCGACATCGTTTCGGTCGATCCTCGCGATCAGTTCCAATGCCTCGGGCGACTTGATCCGTCCAAGTTCGGCACGCCAGATCTGCCCGCCGAGCCGCGGATTGTCATCGACGATCGCGATGCGTCTTCCGGTCGCCGCGGCTGCCGCTGCAAGTCCCGCCGCGCCGCCGCCGACGATCAAGATCTCGGTTTTGATCTGTTGCGTCATTTTATTGCCGGCGAAATGCGCCAGATTTGGGGGGATTCAATCGGTCCCGATCTCCATTCCGTCTTCGACCGGCGTCTGACAACTCCGCCGGTGACTAACGCCGTCGATCGTCACGCGGCACTCGAAACAGGTACCCATCCCGCACAGAGGCAAACGACTCTCGCCGCTGACGGATTTTCGGAACGAACTTGTTTCGACCGAAAGAATCGCCGCCGCGACGGTCGTGCCGTCGGTGAACGAAACTGAAGCGCCGTTGATTTTAAGGGTTTTCATTTAGTGTTTTTTGCGGGCAGGATGCCCGCGCTCCACCCGCGCTCCACCCGCGCTCCACCCGCGCTCCGGCGAATAGGGGGCGCGGTCGATCGCCGATTCGCGGCCGAGAATCTCGTCGGTGATCAGTTCGGCGGTTCCGAGCGAAGTCGTGATCCCGAGTCCTTCGTGGCCGGTCGCCAGATAGACACCGTCGATTCGCGGATGCCGGCCGATCAAAGGCAAATTGTCTTCGGTCGCGGGCCGGAATCCGGTCCAGACGCGCAACGCCGAGAGCCGCGCGATTCCGGGCAGATACAAACTCGCGCGTGACATCATTTTCTTGACGATCGCGAAATCGATCTCGCGATCGTCAACATCGTATTGCCGCGACGAACCGACCAAAACCTGTCCGGTGATCCGCGGCTGAACATTGAACGCGACCGAGTCGGTTTCAATCGCGTGCGCCGACTTCAAATAACCCAATTCGACCAACTGATGTCGGACGAAACCCGGATAGCGGTCGGTTATCAGGAGATGGCCTTTTTTGCGCCGGATCCGAAGTCCGTCGATTAGATCGTTCGACTCGCAACCGGCGGCGACGACCGTTTTCGCCGCCAGGATCTTCGTCGAATCGTCCAACCGGACGCCGTCGCGATCGATTCCGACGACACGCTTACCATAAATCGCTCGCGCCCCCGAGACGGCCGCTCGATCGAGCAGGAACTTCGCCGCGAACGGCTGATAAACGACGCTGTCGCCGCCGACGAGCAATCCGCCGGAAAGACCGGGCCGCAAATTCGGCTCGGTTTCGCGCAACGATCTTTCGTCCAATAACTCCGACGCAACGCCGCGCTGTTGATAGAATTCGCGTTTCCGCCGCGCCTCGCCGATCTCCGCGTCGTCGTCGGCGATCCAGATCGTGCCGCAACGCTCGTACTCGCTTCGTTCCGGCATCTCATCCGCCAGCGAGTTCCAGAGTTTCTGCGAGTAACTCGTCAAAGCAAATTGCGCCTCGCTGTCGTCCATCGCGACGATATGTCCCATCGCCGCCGCCGTCGCGCCCGAAGCCGGGCCGACTCCGTCGATGACGACGACGCTCAAACCCTCGCGGGCAAGGGACGCGGCGCAGGCCGCGCCGACGATCCCGGCGCCGATGATCGCAACATCAAAGTTCATTCGCGAAATCCGAATCGAAACGGGTCGTTTCCATCAAGCATCAGCTCATTGTCACCGGTGATGAACGCGGTGCCGCGGATCTGCGGGATGATTCGACCATCTTCGATCTTGATGCGGCCTTCGAAATGGCTGCCGATGATGCTCTCCTGACGCCAGACTTCGCCTTCGGCCAATTTGCCGTCCTCGAAAAGACACGCGAGTTTCGCGCTCGTTCCGGTTCCGCACGGGGAACGGTCATACTCGTTTCCGGGACAAAGGACGAAGTTGCGGCTGTCTGCGGTCGGCGATTCTGAAAAAAGCTCGATATGATCGATCTCCGCGTCGTTCGCGCCGGTAATTTTCGCGATGCCGAGCGCATCCTTCACGGCGGACGAGAATCTCGTCAGTTCGGCGAGGTTTTCAAGATCGATCGCCAATCCGTGATCCTCAACCAAAAAGAACCAGTTTCCACCCCAGGCGATGTCGCCGGTAACGCGTCCAAAACCAGCGACATCGACGGCCACCGATTTCGCGAACCGATAGCTGGGAACGTTGGAGATGGTCACTAATCCCGTTTCATCGAGATCGGCTTCGACGATTCCGACGGGGGTTTCGATCGTCACGGTTCCGGGTTCGATCCGGTTGAGAAACTCAAGCGTCCGGACGAGTCCGATCGTTCCGTGGCCGCACATTTTCAGGAATCCGACGTTGTTGAAAAAGATCACGCCCGCATCGCAAGTTGGATCGTGCGGCTCGCAAAGCAGCGCGCCGACGATCGCTGAATGACCGCGCGGTTCATTGACGATCGAATTCCGGAGCGAATCGTGATCGCGTCGAAATCTTTCGAGTCGTTCGGGAAGCGGGCCACGGCCAAGATCGGGAAAGCCGTGCAGCACGACACGCGTCGGCTCACCGGCGGTGTGTGAATCGATGACGCGTATCCGTTGGATGTTTTGTGGCATTCAAACGATTCTAACTCAAGCGCCGCCGCGATGATTGTACGAGTCTATGATTGATTGGACGAAATTAGGATGTAATTTTTCGATATTCGTGGGGAGTTGCTCCGAGTTCCGATTTGAATCGCCGCGTGAAGTGACTTTGGTCGGAAAAACCGTGGCTGAGCGCGATCTCGGCGATCGTCTTTTTCGTCTCGGTAAGTTCGCGCCGCGCGCTGTCGAGGCGCAAACGCATCAGATAGGCGCCGACCGAGGAATGGTGAAACTTGCGGAACGTCTGCGCGAGATGAACCGGATGAACACCGGCGACGGCGGCGACCGCGTTGAGCGAAAACGGTTCGGCGAGCCGTTCGCGGAGGTAGCTTTCGACGGTCACCAGCCAATCCGGCTTGCGGCTTTTTTTCTCGAATGTCCGGCGCGCGGTCTCTCCGGTTATTTCGAGCATCAGGCCTTCGACGATCAGCGGCGAAACTTCATCAAAGCGCCGAAACTCGCGATACAGCTTCGCGCCGAGGATCGGCAGAACACCGCGTCGGAAGTCCGACGTTATGCTTGGAAAACCAAACTCGTCGCGGATCTTCGCCATCCACGTCCGTTCGATCTCGACGATGAAAGAATGTCCGCCCGCATCGTGAAAATGCTCGGCGTGCGGATCGCCCGAGGCGTGAAACAGCGCCGTTCGCGGCGTGCATTCGCGGTGTGCGCGGCCGAACGTCTCGGTGTAGTTTCCCTTCAGGACGAGACAAAAAAGCGCGTTGTCGTGGGTGTGTTCGGGAGTTTTGAAATGCGGCGCATAAAAGCGTTCGGATAGCGAAAATGCCGCCACCTTGCGGCTTTGAAGACTCTTTCCGAATAATTCTGAGTTGATCGCGACAGACTCCATTTCGTCTGCAATATAGCATTTTTCCGCACGCGTGCTAAGCTTGAAAATCGGCAACTATGAAAACCGCGTTCATTCATCACCCGATCGCCTTGAAACACGAAACCGGTATCGGTCATCCCGAAACGGCCGCCCGATATGAGTCCGTGATGGCGGCGATGAAGGGCGACGATTCCGCGTGGCGCGAATTGCTCGAGATCGTCCCGGAAAAAGCGTCGCAGGGACTGATCCAGGCGGCGCATTCCAAAGATCATTTCAAGCGCGTCGCCGGCGCGTTCGAAAATGGGCTTGAGTTTCTTGACGCCGACACTGCGATATCGATGCAATCGTTCGACGCGGCATTGTTCGCGGCCGGTGGCGTTTGCCGCGCGGTCGATGCGGTGATGTCGGGCGAGTCGGACAATGCGTTCGTCGCGGCGCGTCCGCCCGGTCACCACGCGACCGGCGAAAGCGCGATGGGATTTTGTATTTTCAACAACGTCGCGGTCGGCGCGCGTTACGCTCAGAATCGTTATAAAGAGATCGAGCGCGTCGCGATCATCGATTGGGATGTTCACCACGGCAACGGGACGCAGGGGATCTTCTTCGACGATCCGAGCGTGTTCTTTTTCTCGATGCATCAGTATCCCTGGTATCCCGGTTCGGGCAGTCGGGGCGAAACCGGATTCGGACGCGGCAAGGGTTACACGATGAACGTTCCGGTCAAGGCGCACACCAGGGCAAGCGATCAAAAACGAATGTTCGAGGCAGCGATCGAGAACATCGATTCAGGATTCAAGCCCGATCTGGTCTTGATCTCCGCCGGATTCGACGCGCATCTGACCGATCCGCTCGGACAATTGAGATTGGAGGACAACGATTTCGCGTCAATGACGAGGACGATAAAATCCTGGGCCGACGATGTTTGCGGCGGCCGTGTCGTTTCCGTTCTTGAAGGCGGCTACAATCTGCAGACCCTCGGACGAACGGTCCTTACACACGTCAGGGCGCTTTCGGAAGGGCGACCGGAAATTCGGCAGCAATGAAGTTGACCTGTCTCGAAACCAGATCCAGATTGACGGTTTGGAAAGGAAAGGCGAAGTAGTAACGGCCACTCGAAGCGTTGACGAGAAAGGTGCTCCCGAATTGAAGATCGTCGACCACGAAGTAGCCGAAGTCGTTTGAAACGACGGTTCTCGTTTCAAGCGTGTTGAGGTCCATCACGAGTACGCTGACGCGCCTCACGCTGCGCCCCATTTCAGTTACGATCCTTCCCGAAATCTCGCCGCGCAACTCGACCTGCGCATTCGCTTCATTGATGAACGCGAACGACAGAAATACGAGGGCAAGCAGTAAACACTTGGTTCCCATAGCCTTCTCCTAAGTCCTGGTTTTGCTGATGCTGGAATAATAGTCGAAATGCCCGTTCATTTCCAGCAATCGGACGGAGGCATAATTTAGACACTCTCAGGCAACTGTGTTAAACTTCGCCCATAAGACAAAAAAGAGGAGGCGACGCGATGCCCGATATCGAGATTCCGTGCGTGCAGTGTAAGGAAACTTTCATCTTCACCGAGAAGGAACAGGAGATCTTTTACCAGCGCAATATGATGCAGCCGCAGCGTTGCGCGAAATGCCGTTCGAAAAAGGCCGCGGGCGGCGCGAACGCCCCGGCCAGATTCGAGATCGTTTGCGACAACTGCGGTAAACACGATCAGGTCCCGTTTCAACCGAAAATCGGGAGGTCGGTACTCTGTCGGGAATGTTACAACGCGAGCCGTTCGAAGGTTAGAGTCGCCTAAGCGGATGATCGACCTGCTTGAATTTCAGAGCAATGGAATTTGAAACCGTAAAATACGAACTGACGGAGTCGGTCGCGGTGATTACGATGAATCGGCCCGACGCTCTCAATGCGCTTTCGCTGCAGTTGACACGTGATCTGTTCGACGCCATCAACACGGCAGTCGCCGACCACGCCCGGGCGGTTGTTCTGACGGGCGAGGGTCGGGCGTTTTGTTCGGGCGGCGACCTTCGCGAGATGCAGCTGATGTGGAAAAAGGAAGGGCGCATCGAGGCCTTTATGGAGGAACCTCTCAAGGCGCTTCACGATCTTATTCGCCTGATCCGTGAAACGCCGGTTCCGTTCCTCGCGGCGGTTCAGGGAGTTTGCGCTGGTGCCGGAACGAATTTCGCTCTCGCGTGCGATCTGGTTTTTGCTGCAAGCGGCGCAAGTTTTAACGAAGCGTTCGTGAAGATCGGACTTTCACCGGATTGCGGCGGATCGTTCTTTCTGCCGCGCGCCGTCGGCGAAAAACTCGCGGCCGAGATATTTATGACCGGCGAAACGATTTCCGCGGAACGGGCGTTGGACATCGGGATGATCAACCGCGTCGTCGAAGCCGACGCTTTGATGAAAGAGTCGCTGCTGATGGCGGCCCGCCTCGCGCTTGCCCCGACGGCGGTGATCGGCAGGATCAAGAAGATGCTCAACGCGACATTCTCGAATGACCTTGCTGAACAGCTTGATCTCGAACACCGTTTGCAGATCGAATCAGGGCGCGGCGACGATTTCAAAGAGGGCGTTCACGCGTTTTTCGAAAAACGTCCGCCCGCGTTCGGCGGATCGTAATAATACTTGATCGAATGAAGTTTGAGCCGTCAGGGTTAAACTCGACGGCTTTTTTGTTTTTGAAGAGTTTGTAATGAACTTAACTTATTCACAACTCTTAAGGGGTAATCGCGATTTCCGCAACCTGTTCGCGGGCCAGTTGATCTCCGAACTCGGAAACTGGTTCAACTACATCGCGGGCCTCGGTCTGATCCGCCTCGTCTCGGGCGCCTCACCGGAGGCTGCGGGAATTCTGCTCCTCTGCCGGACTCTGCCGTGGTCGGTGCTGATGCCGTTTGCGGGAACGCTCGCCGATCGGTTTTCGCGCCGGCAGATCATGATCTGGACGGATGTCGTCCGCGGCTTTCTGGCGCTCGTTTTCTTGCTCGTCGATTCGCGCGACGATATGTGGATCGCGTATTCAGGCGCCGTGGTTTTATCGACGGCGTCGGCGTTTTTCGACGGCGCGAAGAATGCCGCGATTCCGAACATCGCGGGCCGCGACGGACTTCTTTCGGGAACCGCGCTGATGTTTTCGTCACGCTTTCTGCTGATGGCGATCGGTTCGGCGCTCGGCGGGATCGCATCGGCCTATTTTGGGTACGACGTTGCTTTCGTCATCAACGCGCTCTCGTTCTTCGCTTCCGCGGTCTCGATCTCGCTTGTTTCCGAGGAAGCGATGCGTGAGGACGAAACGGCGAAACGCGAGAAAGAGTCGTTTATGGCGGAACTCAAGGAAGGAATGCGTTACACCGTCAGGAACCGCTTCGCGCTGACGATCCTTTTGATGAACATCATATGGGCCACCGGCGGCGGGGCGACTTTTCTGGCTTTTGAAGGATTGGCGACGAAGGTTTTCGGCGGACTCGGGCAAAACGCCGATTTCATAGTTGCCGTGCTGATGTCGTCGAACGGCGTCGGGCTGACGATCGGGATGATCCTCGCGCACCGCGTCGGGTCTTTTGTCGAACGCCGCCGGATCGAGCGTTCGTTCATCGGCTGGGCGCTCCTCGCACACGGTGTGCTGTTCGCGCTTGCGGGAATTATGCCTACGGTTTGGCTTGCCGCGCTCTTCGTGGTCTTTTCGCGAACCGTGGTCGGAGCCGAATACGCGGTTCAGGAAACCATCTTTCAACGCGGCCTTCCGGATCACATCCGCGGCCGCATAACGACCCTCGACCGCGGCGCGGAGATCACGATCTTCAGTTTTTCAAGTTATCTCGCGGGTCTTTCGCTGAACTATGTTTCAGCGCAATTGCTGACGATCGTGTCCGGTTTGCTCGCCGGAAGTTCGGGTTTGATCTGGTTCTTGAGGCAAAAAGAGGAGATCCGTCTGGCCGAACCCGACGAAACCCGCGTCAAGCCGTGATGATGACGGCTTTGGAGCCGGTAAGCTCGCTGAAGTCCTTGGTGTAGATCGTATCGACCCGGCGGACATTTCCGATCGTTTCGACCAATTCCTGTGTGGTCACGTAGCCGTCATCGGTTTGCGCGATTGCCCACAACTTGATATGCGCAGCGGTTCGCAGCAGTTCCTCGACGAGGCGCAGATACTGCGATTTCGTTTCGCAAGACGTTCCGAGACGGCCGGCCTGCCGAAATTCGAGTTCGCTCCAGAAATCGCCGCCGCCCCGGAGCCATTCCTCACGCCAAGCGGTCCAGCCTAGGTAGTTCTTCTGGTTCAGGTTGTGGGCTTTCGGCAAACGCAGAAACATAAGCTCGGAGCGAAACGACTCGGCGATGAAGTCGTAACCGTTCATATTCGAGGACGTGTTCGCTTGATTGTTGTTTACCGGCGCCGGAAACGAGGTCCGAAGGCGCCTGAAGACCGTCGAAAGCGGCTGGCGAAGCTCACGCGTCGATTCGTCGAACGAGAGCGCGTAATCGCCCACTGCGAGCGCGATCGTCGCCGCGATCCCTCGCCGCACCGGGGAACCCAGGCGTTCGATGTTCCGCCGAACATTGTCGAACCACCACGCGTCCGTCTCGCCGAACCAATTGCGTAGCGCCGGATTCATAAGCCGGTAACCCGGGACGTAAGCATCTTCGAGAACTGTTTCGATGTCTTCGTCTGACAGAACCTCGCCGTTGTTTTGAATCGAGGCGACCGACTTCGTCCAACCGGTCAACGTCAGATCGTTGGCGTGAACGCAGACGTTCCATCGTTTGAGGTAACTGCCCAGACCGGCGTCGTTGGCAAACGGCATCGCGACCGATCCGAACTTAAGCCGTTTCAAGACGGTAAGTTCGAATGCGAGCCACCCTTTCGTATTGTTTGTTTGATTCGTCTGCATCTCAGTCAAAATTTGCGGGACGCTCGTCGGCGTACGAGACGAGTTCGGGCAGTTCGCGAAGCGACAAAAAGGCCGCGACTACTTTCGGATCGAATTCGATTCCTGACCATTCGATCAGGTAGCGCATTGCTTCGCTGGCGGAAATTGCCATCGAGTAAGGGCGTGAATCGGTCATCGCGCAGTACGTGTCCGCGACCCGAAGAATTCTTGCGGCGAGTGGGATCTGGTCGCGCTCGAGCGCGTCCGGATAGCCGCCGCCGTTCCACCATTCGTGATGCCAGCGAATCAAAAGCTGGACCGCGCGTGAATTCCCGCGCCGCGCCGCTTCCTGTTCTCCGATCACCGTGTGGCGTTGCATATCGATCCGTTCATCGTCGTTCAGAACGCGGCTTGAACGAATGTACTCACGATTCATCAGCATCTCACCGATGTCGTGAAGCATTGCGGCCTGCCTCAGCGAAGACCGGTCGTGGGAAGCAAAATTGAACTTTTCGGCCAACGCATCGGCGATCGCCGCGATGCGACGTCCGTGCGCGTGCGCGTAACCTTCAAAATCGTCGATTTCCGCGCCAAGTTCCGTCGAAACGTCGTCAAACGATTCAACTACCGGCGACTCGGCGGCAAAGATACTTTCCATATTTTTCGGACTCAGCTCGAAGAAAGCGGGATCGCGGCGAAAACTTCAAACTACCGTACAGTTTAACGATTTCTACCGCAACCTGTCGAGCATTGCGCGGGCTTCCGAATTATCTGGGAAATTCGCAATCAAACGGTTGAGTTCGCCTTCGGCCCGTTTGAGAAGATTATGGTCAATAAAGAACTCGGCGAGCAGAAGCCGGAACGTCGGATTTTCGGGTTCAAGTTTGATGGCCGTTTGGATCTCTGCTTCGGCTTTGAATTTCAGCGAACGATCGGCCGAAAGCACCTTGCCGTAATAAGCGTGGTATCGCGCGTTGTTGGGAGCCATTGAAACGGCGCGTGTCAGATAGGGCAATGCCGCTTCATATTCTTCTTCCATCAACAGATTGAATCCGTGATCGAAGATTTCCGAGGCTTCAGTTAGCTGTTTATGACTCGTCGGCTCCTTCTTTTCGGGGTTTTTGCCCTGCCGCCGCAGTTCGTCGAGAATCGCCTTCAGCCGGTAATCGTAACCGAGCCGCGTATCTTCGTTGCGAAGCGTCTCATACGCGTGCGCGATCTCGGTAAACGCGTTTTGGATGCGGCGACGGCTTTCATCGTCGGCGCTTCTGTAGTGCAAATCGGGATGAAACCTCTTGGCGAGCGCAAAATAGGCGTTTTTTATCTGCTCTGCGGAAGACTCGATCGGGACATCCAGCGTTTCATAGTGCGTTTCGGAGCTTTCGATTCGTAAGAGATATGATTCAAGCGAGATCTCTTGTTTCGGTTCAGGTACAGGACCCGGTGAATCGACCGGCGATTCTGGTTTTGGAACCGCTTCGACCGGCTGCGACGGTTCGTTAGCCACCGGTTCAGGAACAGGCTCGTCAGGCATCTTCAATTCGAGTTTTGCCGAATGGATCTCGGTGATCTGCCTCGCGCTGATCGGGGCGTTCCAACCGGTACGCATCAGGAAACCGCCAAGCCAAAGGGAGTAAAGCCCTCGCAGATTCTCGGCGTCCGGCAAGCCCGTCATTTGGTTCAGCTCCTCTATTCGTAGCAGTCCGTTCTCAAAACGCGATAGGAGAAATGCCTCTCGCGGAACAAGGTTGATATGCGCCGGAAACGAGGCTTTTCGACCAAACGATTCCTTGAAGCTTCTGAAGCGGCGAACGATCGAATCCGGGGGCAGATCCCGCGCGTACTTGACCAAAATGGCTTGAACATCAATATTGCAGCGCATATCGCCTTTGATCCTCGCTAGCGGACTGAAGTTCCAAGTGCCTTCCTTCCAGCCGATCGTTTCATATAGAATCGATTCGACCTGTCTGGCGAGAAGCATCTCGAGGGCTGTTTCAGGTACAAGATCCCTTTGACGCAACGTCTTTGCAAGCAAAACGTCGTTGGTGAACTCGGGAATGTCGACCAAAGCCGCTTTCGTGATCAGGTTCGCGTCGAGCAGCATCTGAAACATACGGAATCGTCGCTGATTCGAAACGGCAAAAAGAAGTTCGCCATCGCGAACGTAGATCACCGCTTTTGAATCGTGCGTGGAAAGTCGAATCGACCCGTCGAGCTCCGCGTAGAGCAACTCCGTCAGAACCTCTGCCAACGGGTGATCGGCTAGATTACCGGAAATTTCCAAATTACTGTGTGAACTCATTGGGAAAGCGAACGGCGAGCGGAAAAAGTGTTGATCGCCGTTTATCATAATACCAAATCGGCAAGTCAGAAGTTAAGCAAATATTTTGTCGTGCAAATTGTCTAATCCTGCCCTGCTCTGATAAATTTGTTGACGGAATGACGGCAGATTCAAACTCAGAAATCATTGTTCGCGAATGCCTTACGGTTGATGAATTGAGCGCTTGCGTTCAGCTCCAACGCGATGTATTCGCATTGCCCGAGATCGAGATCTCGCCGGTTCGCCACTTCATCGTCACGAAGAACGCGGGCGGTTTCGCGCTCGGTGCTTTTTCGAGCGATCGTTTGGTCGGATTCGTCCTCAGCGTTCCGGCGTTCCTGCGCGGCGAACACGCGTTCTACTCGCATATGACCGCGGTCGCTCGGGATTTTCAGAGTTTTGGGATCGGCGCGCGACTCAAGTGGGCGCAGCGCGAACGCGCCCTCGCGGAAGGCGTGAAGTTCATCAAATGGACGTTTCAGCCGGTCCAGGCCCGGAACGCTTATTTCAATTTGGAGAAATTAGGCGCGATCGTCCGGCATTACGAGCCTAACTTCTACGGAACGGACTACCCGGCCGCGCACAACGATGGCGGCAAACTCGGGCTCGATAGCGACCGGTTGTTTGCCGAATGGCATCTTGAAAGCGATAAGGTCAACGCGCTCAGTCGTGGCGGATCATATGTCGAATCGGATGATTTCGACGGTGCGATCGAGATTCCCGCGAATTGGGACGAACTGGTGAGAACCGATCTTCGCGAAGCCATCGCCCAGCAAGAACGGATCAAGAACGAGTTTACAAGTGCGTTCGCCGACGGTTTCTTCGGCCGTGGCTTTGATCGCGGCAACGGCGCACCGCGGTATTTCCTCTTCAAAAGCTGATCGATTGTGCGATGTCCAGATTCAAAATAAATCCTGACATACGCCTCGCCGAGACCTTGCCGTCCGAGTTTTACACGAGCGACGGGATTTTCAAGGAGTCGAAGGAGAAGATCTTCGCGCGAACCTGGCAAGTGTCGGCCGTCGCTTCGACCGTCGATAACGTCAAGCCCGTGGTCTTGCTCCCGGGTTTTCTCGACGAACCTCTCGCGCTGACACGAATCGGCGGATCGATCGCTTGCGTGTCAAATGTCTGCACGCACCGCGGGAAGATCGTGGTCGAAGACGAGTGCCGCGCGAATGGGCTTCGTTGCGGCTATCACGGCCGCCGTTTCGATCTTGCGGGACGCTTTTTGTCGATGCCGGAATTTGAGCAAACGCTCAACTTTCCTACCGAACGTGACGATCTGGCGCGAGTTCCGTGCGAGGATTGGCAGGATCTTGCATTCGTTTCGCTGGAACCCGCCGCGTCCATCGACGTCTTTTTGGCCGATGTGCGCCGAATTGCATCCGGACTCTATTCCGGTCCGCTCCGTTTCGCGGCGGCGGACGATTACGAGGTCAACGCGCATTGGGCGTTGTACTGTGAGAATTATCTCGAAGGATTTCACATTCCATACGTCCATTCGGGGCTGAACCGCGCGATTGACTACGGTTCGTATCGGACCGAGACGTTCCGTTTTTCGAGTCTCCAGGTCGCGGCCGCTGATTCGCCGGAGATTTCGGCTACATTCGCCGGCGGGATCGCCGCCTATTACTTCTTTGTTTTCCCCAATCTGATGCTCAATTACTATCCGTGGGGTGTTTCGGTGAACGTCGTCAAACCCGTCCGATCGGATTTGACGCGGGTGTCGTACCTGACATTCGTCGCGGACGAGTCGAAGCGCGAAACCGGCGCCGGCGCGGATCTTGAGACCGTCGAATTCGAAGATCAGGCGGTCGTCGAATCGGTCCAGCGCGGGATTCGTTCGAGATTCTACGACCGCGGCCGCTATTCGCCAACGCGTGAACAGGGCACGCATCATTTTCACAGACTGATCGCGGAGTTTATGGATCGATGAATCACCTGACAACCGCCGAGATCGAAGCCGCGCTCGAGAGCGTCCTTGCGTCGCCAAAGGATGTTGGTGTGCTGGAACTGATCGTCCGGCGCCCCCGCGAAAACGAACGCGAAGAGCTTGAAACGGGTGAGCTCGATGTCGAAAAAGGACTCGTCGGCGACAACTGGTTCGGTTCCGGCCGCGCGATCGATTCACAGATCACGATGATCAACTCACGTCTCGTCGGACTGATCGCGCGGGACGACTCACGCCGCGCGCTGGCGGGAGACCAGCTATACGTGGATCTCGATCTTTCGGAAGAGAACATCACGAACGGAAGCCGGCTCGAGGTCGGTGAAGCGATGCTTGAGGTGACCGAAAAGCCGCACAACGGCTGCAAGAAATTCGTCGAGCGCTTCGGTCTCGAAGCGATGCTCTTCGTCAACTCGCCGATCGGAAGACGCCACCATCTTCGGGGCATCTACGCGAAGGTGATCAGATCCGGTTTCGTCCGCCGCGGAGACAAGGTCAGAAAAGTCCGATAGCATCGAAAAGCACCACGCGACGCTTTCGCTCCGCGTGGTGCTATCGATCGTTCGCCCGCTCTTTCGAAGATCGGCTTTAGGGCGAGCGTCTATTTTGATCGGTCGATTTCTATTGACGAACGAACGCGTTTGGGGTCGGCGCGTCATTCGAGAATCCGAAGTCGTTGAGGACGTATCCATCGCGCGACCGCAGGATGTACCAGTTTCCGCGACCGTTCTGGTTGTTTGCCCGCCAAACCGCGATGTCGGTTCTCCCATCCCCGTCGTAGTCCGCCGGAACCAGTTTGTCACCCGCGAGTCCGAACTGGGTCGTGTCGAATCCGCCGGCCGGTCTGAGTATGAACCACGTTCCGTTCGACGGTCGAAATACCGCGATATTCGCTTTGCCGTCGCCGTCGAAGTCCGCGGGAATCGGGATGTCCGTTGCCAGTCCGAATTGGGTTGCAAGCTGTCCGTTCAAGGACTGAAGAACAGTCCAATTCCCGTTCTCGAAGATCGCCGGATCGGCTTTCAGATCGCCGTCATAGTCCGCCGGAACCGGTTTCGAATTGGCGTTTCCGAGGTTGAACGACCCGGTGTAACCCTGTTGCGATTTCAAGATGTACCAAACTCCCGAACGAACCACCGCAATGTCCGCCTTGCCATCGCCGTCATAGTCCGCCGGGACTGGAACGTCTCCGGAGAGTCCCCACTGAAGAGCCTGAAAACCGGCGGTCGAACGATTGAGATACCAGATACCGGTCGTCGGCCGAAAGACGGCGACATCGACGCGGCCATCGCCGTCATAGTCCGCCGGCGCCGCAATATCGTCATCGAGGCCAAACTGAATGGAAGTGACTCCATTCGGATTCGGCGCGATCTGTTCCTGAAGATTGTTCTCTATGTTTCGTCCGAAATACCAGACGCGCGGCTGACCGACGAGCGACGTTGCGCCGTCGGCAACACCCGGAAAGTTGGTCCGCATCACCGAGAGGTCCGCGGTTCCGTCGCCATCGTAATCGACCACGCTCGTCTGCGCTTCAAACGCGCCGATATCGACGCCCGGGGTGCCGTTACGGTTGCCGTCCGTATTTCTTCTGGCCCGCCGCTGATCGGTTGTCGAGGAAAGTGACGGGTCACCCGAATCGATCGCCGGACTTCCATTATTCAGCGCCTGCGTGCGGCTTCCGCCGCCGTTTGTATTGAGCGGAAGGAGCAGCGGATCGACGTTCAGCTGATTGCCTGTCGTAACTCCGGTGATCGTCGCTCCGGCGGCGTTTTTGATCAAATTATAGCCTTGCGAAACGATCGTCCCTGAGATTTCAGGACCGGACGGAGCAGTGCCGTCTGCGAAGATCGAATTTCTGACGTTGACCGTTCCCGTAAGCACTCCGATAGAGCCGCCGCTGGAGGATGCCGAGTTTGCGCTGAACGTGCTGCTCGTGATGTTGGCGGTTGCGCCGCTGTTATTGATCAGAATCGCGCCGCCGATTGAGGTCGCCGTATTTGCGCTGACGGTCGAATTCGTCAGGTTCAAAGTACCGTTTTCAACATAGATCGCTCCGCCGTTTCCCGCGGAACAGCTCCAAAAAGTTACTCTGTTAAGTGTCGTCGTGCCCTGCGAAATCCGGATTCCGCCGCCCGATTCCGGTCCAAGAACCCGACCTGAAAAGAGCAACAGGTCGCTGATCTGTACAACGCCGCCCGAGATCTGGAAGATTCTCGACGCTTGTCCGGGATTGATCCAAATCTCGCGATCAGGGAAACCCTCGATCGAAATGTCGGAAGTGATCGTCAGCTCGCTTGCGATGCTGAGAATCGATATCTGTGCGGGAAAGGCTGCCGGGGAAAAGTTGATCGTGTCCGGCCCGGCGGCATTGTTGGCGTCGATGATCGCCTGGCGTAGCGTCCCCGCACCGGAGTTGCTTGGACTTGTTACGGTAAAGGTAGCGGCGTCCGCCGCGGTCGATAGCCCAAGGATGGCGGCGATCCCGATGCCGATTCCCAGCGCTCCCGTTCTGACTTTTTTATACACTTCGATCCTGGTGTTCGCGAACGATTCCGCGAACACTGAAATTTCTTTCAGCATAAATATTCTCCTGTTTTTTTTGACTCAGCAGGCTGTAGTTGCCTTGTGATGTGGAGAACGCGACCCCGATCCGAAACTTGCATATCGGGTCATAATCAAAATTCTGAACCCGACTCATTGATCCGGCAAATCGAATGGCCGCCTTCGGTTAATCTCAAAAAGATTTTATAATTCTCGTTGTCCGGCGGCGCTGCGCCGCACGTCACCTTTATGAACATTTCCGAGCAAGATACCCGGGCCGAACTTCAACATTTGCGCGCCGAGATCGATCGTCACAACGAACTCTATTATCAGAAAAACGAGCCGGAGATCTCCGACTTCGAGTTCGACAAACTGCTCGAACGCCTGAAGGAGATCGAGTCGGCGCACCCCGAACTGATCAGTCCCGAAAGTCCGACCCAGCGCGTCGGCGGCCGCGCCGAAGGATTCGCGTCGTTCACCCACAAGGTCCCGCTGATGTCGCTCGACAACTCATACAACATCGACGAATTGCGCGCCTTCGACGAGCGGTGCCAAAGGCTTGCCGACGGGCGCAAACTGGATTACGTCGCCGAACTCAAGATAGACGGCCTCTCGGTTTCACTCCATTACGCAAACGGCGCGCTGTCGGTCGGCGCGACACGCGGCGACGGCTCTACCGGCGACAACGTGACGCCGAACGTGAAAACGATCAAGTCGATCCCGCATCGTCTGACCGATGGGTTTCCGGCGGCGATCGAGGTCCGCGGCGAGGTTTTTATGGCGCGTTCGGTGTTCGAGAGCATCAACGCCGAACTTGAGATGCAGGGCGAAAAGCTGTACGCGAATCCGCGAAATTTCGCATCCGGCACTCTTCGGCAACTCGACTCCGCGGTCGTCGCCTCGCGCAAGCTCGATATGTTCCCGTACGACGTTTGGGAAGGAAATCAAAAGCCGTTCGCCTCGCATTGGGAGAATTTCGAATGGTTGCAGAAACAAGGATTCAACGTCAATCCGAACCGGCGTCTGTGCACCGATATCGATGCCGTGATCGCCTTTTGCGATGAGATGCTGGCGCTCCGCGACGCTCTCGATTACGACATCGACGGCGTCGTGGTCAAAGTCAATTCGACCGCGCTTCAGGAGGAATTCGGATCGACGACAAAGGCGCCGCGATGGGCGATCGCCTACAAATATCCGGCGATGCAGGCGATGACGCGGCTCAACGGGATCACGATCCAGGTCGGTCGCACGGGAGCGCTGACGCCGGTTGCCGAACTCGAACCGGTGCTCCTCGCCGGCACAACCGTATCGCGCGCGAGCCTTCACAACGAGGACGAGATCATTCGGCTCGGGATAAAAATCGGCGATTTCGTCAACATCGAAAAAAGCGGCGAGATAATTCCGCAGGTACTCGGCGTTGTCGAATCGCGCCGCACGGGCGGAGAGGTCGAATACGAATTTCCGCGCAATTGCCCGATTTGCGGGTTCGACGCGATCCGGCCCGAAGGTGAGGCTGTCCGGCGGTGCTCGAATCCGGTTTGTCCGGCAAAACTCAAGGCTCGCATTGGATATTTCGCGATGCGAAAGGCGATGGACATCGAAGGACTGGGTGACGTTCTGATCGAACAGCTCGTCGATCGGGGTTTGATTCACGATGTCGCCGATCTTTACGCGCTTGATCTCGAAACCGTTTCCGGGCTCGAACGGATGGCCGAAAAATCGGCCACAAAGGTGCTCGAACAGATCCAGATCTCAAAATCGCGTGGGTTGCGGCGATTGCTGTTTGGGCTCGACATCCGTCACGTCGGTGAACGTTACGCGAAGATCCTCGCCAATCACTTTCGCGACATCGAGAGCTTGAAAACGGCATCGGTCGAACAGTTTGACGACATTCCGGAGATCGGTCTGACGGTAGCCGAAAGCGTATCCGGCTGGTTTAGGGACGAAAGAAATATCGAGTTGGTCGAACGCCTCAAATCGTTCGGCGTCAAAACGGAGATCGACTCCGACTCGGTTGCGAATCTGGATGAACGGTTTGTCGGAAAGACGTTCGTTTTGACGGGGAAACTCGAATCGTTCACACGCGACGAGGCGGCGCGTCTGATCGAGCAGCGCGGCGGCCGCACGGCGAGTTCGGTCAGCAAAAAGACCGATTTCGTCGTCGCCGGTTCGGACGCCGGATCGAAACTGACCAAGGCCGAATCGCTCGGCGTGACGGTCCTGGATGAATCGGAGTTTCAAGCGATGTTGGCGGAAGCGGGGAATTGAGAAGTGAGAACTGAGAAGTGGGAAGTGAGAACTGAGAAGTGAGAAGTGGGAAGTGAGAGCTGGGAAATGAGAACTGAGAAGTGGGAACTTCGAAATGAGAAATGGAATGAGGCTGTCTGAAAAACGGACAAATTCGCTGAAAGCGAATCAGATAATAGCCTGGGGTGAGCGAAGCGTAACCCAAGGATTTTAGTCAGATGGGACGCCGACCCTGAAGGGGTCGAAGGTAAGTTGTTGATTGTTCGACCCTTGCAGGATCGTGATGTCACGTTGTTCAACAAAGGGCGGCGCTCGTTTCTTTCGCGTTGCCGCACACTACTTTGTTGTCCCGTTTGCGACTTTCAGGAATATGGACTTTCCAGACAGCCCCCTGAACAATCCTTCCCAGCTCTCACCTCGCAGTTCTCACTTCCCAGCTCTCACTTCCCATTTCCCAGTTCTCACTTCCCAGTTCTCACTTCCCATTTCCCAGTTCTCACCTCTCACTTCCCACCTCTCACTTCCCAGTTCTCACTTCGCAGTTCTCACTTCCCAGCTCTCACTTCCTATCTCCCTTTGCCGAGTTTTCGCGAGATCGCGCCGTAGATCTTGTCAACCTCGCTGATCCGCAAGAACTTCGCGGTGACGAAGAAAACAATTCCCGCGAGCCCGATCGGGACGAAACACTCGATCAGCTTGAAGATCAGACCTGCACCGCCAAACTGCGCGTGGAGAATGAAATAAGCCCCATATGCAACCGCCGACATCGCCGTCGATGCGATGGCGATCTTGACGAACGAGACGAAGATCTCGCGGCCATTTAGCCGTTGGATCCGGCGGCGCATCAAAAGCGAAAGTGCGAGGAAATTGATGAGTGCCACGAGCGACGTCGCGAGCGCCACTCCGACGTGGCCGAAACCGCCCGGCCGTTCGGGCGTAACCCCGACGGTCGAAAGCAGTCTCATCATTCCGTAACTCGTCCCGACGTGTACGACGATCGACGCGAGACTCACGTACATCGGCGTCTTCGCGTCATCGAGCGCGTAAAACGACGGAGACAAAACCTTGATCGCCGCATAACCCGCAAGTCCGACCGAGTAGGCCGAAAGCGCCCACGCCGTCATATTGGTATCGGCCGCGCCGAATCGTCCACCTTCGTAGATCAGCCTGATGATCGGTTCACCGAGCACGATCAGTCCACAGGCCGACGGTATCGTCAGCAGAAAGATAAGTTTCACCGCGTCGGAGAGCGTGCTTCGAAACTCCTTGAAGTTCTCTTCGGAGGCGAGTTTTGAAAGCGTCGGAATTGCCGCCGTGCCGATCGCGACTCCAAAAACGCCGATCGGGAATTGCATCAGCCGAAAGGCGTATGAAAGCCAAGACTGGCCGCCGTCGATTCCCGAAACGACGAAGGTGTCGACGAGGACCTTTACTTGCACCGCCGAAGTTCCGATGATCGCAGGCCCCATCAAACGCATCACGCGCCGCACGCCCTCGTCGGTAAAACTCAGTGCCGGAATGAAACGAAATCCGACCTTGTAGAGGGATGGAATCTGTATGAAGAGCTGAAACGCGCCGCCGATCAAAGTGCCGATCGCCATTCCGGTGATCGCCCATTGCGCCGCGGCACTCGGAACCAGGTTCTTGTCAGCCGAGATTTCCCACGTCCCACCGCTCAGCCAAAAGGCCATCGCGAGACCAAAAACGATGGAGGCGATGTTGAACGCCGTCGATGCCGAAGCGGGAATTCCGAATCGTCCCTTCGTATTCAAAACGCCCATCGCGACCGCGGCCATCGCCACTAGCAGGATGAACGGGAACATTATCTGAGTCAGCGTCACCGCTAGACGCGCTTTTTCAGGAGGAAAACCCCACGCGAGCAGCGGCACGATGTACGGAGAGAGAAGGATTCCGAGAATCGCAACAAAGCTCAGGACAACCGCCAATGCATTGAATACCAGACTCGCCAATCGCCAGGCTTCGATCTCGCTCTTCTTGATCTGGTAATCGGTAAAGACCTTGACGAACGCCGCTGAGAGTGCACCTTCGGCAAAAAGATCCCGCAGAAGATTCGGTATCCGAAAACCGACCAAAAAAGCGTCATACAGAAATCCGGCGCCGAAAAAGCGCGAAAAGATCATTTCGCGGACAAGTCCCAGGACACGGGAAAACATAACGGCGATCGAGACGATGCCGGCACTTTTCGTGACGCTGCGCGCTTTTGTTACGGGAATTTCGGGGGACGGTTCGCGAGTTGATTCGGTTTCGGTCATTTCGGTCGGTTCTCAAAGTAGGAATTATCAACCCAATCGGCCGAAACTGCAACAAAAGAAAGGACATCGCCGTCGATGCCCTTTCTTTCGCACAATGTTGAATTGTTCTGGTGATCAATTAATGCGGGCGCGAGTTTCAGGATACGTGACGCGCGTATTGGCGATTCGGACGTCGAGCGAGACCGCGTTGTAGGTCATCGGCGCGGCGCCGCCGAACTGGCTCTGGATCATCGAAACGTAACTGTTTTGAAATGCGCGGAACCGCGGGACGCTGCCGCGCTGATTGAAGATCACGAACAAGAGCGTGCCGCTGCGGGTGCCGATCTCGCCGGCCAAAGCGCTGACGCCGCCATCCGTGTTCCCGAGAGTTCCGGTTTTGCCGATGACGCTGCCGCGAGCGAAATCCGAATCAAATCGCCCTTCCAGAGTTCCCTTGTCGATTCCCGCCACCGGCATCACATCGGAAAAGCCGAGTTTGTAACGTGCCAGATCGGTTCGGAGCGCGCGAAGAAGCTTCATCATCGCCCTTGGCGTGACACGGTTGATCCCGAGACCGCTCGAAGTCTGAAGAATGAACTCTTGCGGGAACACGCCCGCGCCCTGCTGGACGATCTGGGCAACGCGGTACGCGCCGCCGACCATATCGCCAAGGCGTTCCGACAGAAAGTTGTTCGAATAACTCAGTGTGACCTTGAGGATCTCTTTCATCGGCGCCGACTCGTGCGTGAAAAGCGGTCGCAGACTGCCCGGCATCGGTTGAACGTATACTGTTCCCGAAATCGAGATCGACGGCAACGAGATCGCCTGTCCGAACTTGCCGGAATTCAAAAGGTAATTCTGCCAGGCCTTCGACGTTGCGGCATTCCGACGGCCGGCGTCGAGCGATGCGAGCAAGTTATTTCCCGATGCGACCGGCGACATACTGTAGTTCATCGCAAAATTGTCGGTCACGATCAGATCGCCGCTGATGCTTTGAATCCCAAGATTGTTGAGTTCGTGCGCGAGGCGGACACCGTGCTCGAGATTGAACATCGGATCGCGTCCCGAGACATAAAGATTCCCAACGAGCGTGCGCGTCGCCGGGTCAACCTGACCGTCGGTCCAGACCGTTGTTTGGAAACGGAAGTCGGGGCCGAACGTTTTGAGCACCGCATACGCGGTCGCGATCTTCACGTTCGACGCGGGGTTGAACGCATAGTTCGAATAACTGTCGACCACGTTCTTGCCTTCAAGCGTTTCAACGAGCACTCCCGAGTATCCCGGAATCTGAACGTCGGCGAGCGTCGGGTAAACGGAGGATGTCGCAGCCGTTTTGGTGACACCCTTGGTCTGAGTTTGATTTGTCGTCGAACCGCCTTGCGGAACCACCTGAATGTCCTGAAGCAGAGGCTTGGGCGTCGGTGAAGGCGTCGCCGGGCGAGTATAGACCTGGGCGTTGGTGTTCGAAGCCGAAAATCCGACCGCCAACAATATGGCGACACAAATGACAATTCTAACGGTAAAACTCTTCATTGCTAATCTCGGGTATTTGTTTGTGTTTGCGGCAGGCTCTCTTCGAAAAAGAAAGGCTGGCACGATTATAACACAATCATCAGCCGACTTTTCAAGCGCATGCGCGAATCGACGAGTTTCGCGCAACCTGATCTTGGATGAAAACAACGGTTTCCAAGATGTCAGGAATTAACATTTCCTTATGGAAACAACACATAATTCTTATACATCAAGAAAAATAATTGTCAAGAAGTTTTTTTGAGCGCAAGCGATTGGAGCGCGGGCATCCCTGCGCGCCTGAGCGCATTGCGCGATAGGGCGTCCGATTGGAGCGCGGGCATCCCTGCGCGCCTGAGCGCATTGCGCGAAAGGGCGTCCGAGGTTTGAGGCTTTCGACGCTTTCGCGTCGTGCGGGCAGGGATGCCCGCGCTCCAGTCCGCGCTCCGGTAAAAACTCGAAATCATTGCAATTACCCCCGAATGAGCATAAAATTGACGGCAATCCGAAGGCTGTGAAGAAAGAGCGCGAACCCTCAACATTTGAAAACATTAAGCGAGCGCACGCCGAACGCGGGGTTGAGATTCGACAGCGTTTGGAAGAGTTTTCATCGGTTTGGCAATCGGGGGATGACGACCGGTTGTGGGAAGAAATGGTTTACTGCTTCTTTACCGGCGGTTGCTCCGCCCGAATGGGGCTCAGATCGGTCGAGGCCGTTCGCGGCCTGCTTAAAGAAGGCTCCCACGAGGAACTGATGAACGCGCTCGTTGGCCGTCACCGCTATCCGCGGGCCCGCGCTCGCTACATCGTGGCCTCGCGTGAGTTTCTTACGGCGGATTGCGAAATGCGGTTGCGCCAACGCTTGTCGGGCTTCAGCGATCCGCTTGAAAGACGCGATTGGCTCGTGAAGGAAAAGGGAATTAAGGGGCTTGGGTACAAAGAAGCCAGCCATTATCTGCGCAACATTGGACTTAAAGGATACGCAATACTCGACAAACACGTCTTGCGCTGTATGTCGGAGTTGAAAATTATCGAGGAACCTAAGCCACCAAATACGCGTTCGAAGTATCTAAGGGTCGAAGACAAGCTGAAAAAATTTGCCCTTCGTTCCGAAATCGACTTTGACGAGCTGGATCTGGTCCTTTGGTCGATGAAAACCGGGGAGATTCTGAAGTAAAGAAAAAAATCGAAGATCGGGAAAGGAGTTTTGGAATTATGCGATTTGGAATTCTTGGCGTTGTTGATGGATTTCCTTTCCGTGTCGCGCGTCTCGTTCTCACGGTCGCTTTGCTTTCGGCGATCGCGTTTGCCTCCGACGATGTTCAACAAACCGATGAAGATTCGCGATTTCTCATCAAACAGTCCGAAAAGCTGATTCGAAAAGGCCGCTTTGAAGAAGCCGAGAAGATCCTTCGCGCACTGCTCGTCCGCGAGCCGAACCATTCGGCGGCAAAACTCAAGCTTGCCTACGTTTCACTCAAGCAAAAAGAACTTCTCGATGCTTACGAGCTTTCGTTCGAGGTCGCCAAGGCCGAACCCAAGAACTCCTACGCTTTTGCCGTTCTCGGAGCGACACTGCTCAGCGCGGGCAACTTTCGTGAAGCCGAAACGGTTTTGGTCAACTCGCTGACTCTCAACAAGAAGGAAGCACTCGGATGGGCCGGGCTCGGGATGCTCGACTTTTATGAGAATCGGATCAACGATTCGATTGAAAACCTCAAGACGGCGGCGTACTACGACCCCGAAGAACCCGACTTCATTTTCAGCCTTGCACAGGTATCGGCTCGGGCCGAGCGCTATCGGGAGTCTGCGGAAGCGTATCGACGCTTTTTGCAAATTTCTCCCGAAGCGGACTTTGAGCGTCGCGACCGGATCAAAGGATTGATCAATTTTCTGAGCTTTCTGGGACAGAAGGCGTCGCTGTACGACGTCACCGGCGCAAAACAGGCGTCGGTCAACATTGATTTGCTCCGCGACCGACCGGTCCTGGAGGTTCGCCTGAACCGTAACGATGAGCCTCTGCGCTTCGTTCTCGATACGGGTTCGGGGATCAGTGTAATCTCGCAAGAGACCGCAGAGCGCTTGAAGATAAAGACGGTCACACGCGGCGGACTTGCGCGGGCGATCGGTGGAACGGGGAAGTTCGAGATCGTTTACGGATTCTTGAAGTCGGTCGAGATCGGTGACGTGCAGGTTCGAAACGTGCCGGTTTACATTCGGGACTTTCATTCGAATGACGAACGAATAGACGGTTATATCGGCCTTTCCTTGATCTCGAAGTTTTTGACCACGCTCGACTATGGCGAACGAAAGTTCACGTTGACGAAAAAGGAGGTGGCCGACGATATTGGGACGATTCCGGAAGGTGAGCTGTTTCTTCCCTTGCGTCTGACGTCGAGCGGCTTTCTCAGCGGCGAGGTCCAGCTCGAAGGAATCGAGCGAAGCTTGAATTTCATAGTCGATACCGGAGCGAGCGTATCCGTTATCTCGGACGAACTCGCCGGAACAGAAGAAATGAGCCGATTCCTGCGGGTTGAAACGATGCGCGTCATCGGCGCGGCCGGAATCACCGACAACGTCAGGTCCTTTATGCTTCCGCGCGTCACCTTCGGCAGCCATTCCCGCGAAAGCATAATGGCCGTCGCGCTCGATCTGAATATCATCAACGAAGCTTCGGGATTTCGCCAATCTGGGATACTTGGCGGGAACTTTCTCAAGAACTACCGATTGACGTTCGATTTCAAGAACTCGAAAGTCATTTTTACGCCGGTCGGAAAGTAAGTTCGTTCCGATTCCGGCGGTTGACTTCGAACTCCGGAATTGAGAACTTAACTGTTCCGATGAAGCAATCACTTTATCTTGAAACCTCGGTTGTCGGGGCGTACCTCGACAACGGGGAGCCGTTTCGCCGCGATCTCACCATTCGCTGGTGGGAGCACGAGCTTTCGGAATATCGCGTCTTTAGCTCGGAACTTGTCCGGCGCGAACTCGAACGTGTGGCGGAGCCGCATCGTTCCGGTTATCTGAATCTGATCAAGCCGCTCGAGAGTCTCGACGTTGTCGAGGAAGTTGCGATACTCGCGGAAGGTTATGTATCCCGGGGAATTTTTCAAAGACGGTTTCTGGCCGACGCGGTCCACGTGGCGATCGCGTCCTTTTACAAGGTCGACTATCTGGTGACCTGGAATTTCGGTCACCTCGCGAATGTCCGCAAGCAGGCGCGCATCAAGCTTTTCAATACCGCGGCGGGGTTCTTTTCGCCGTCCGTCGTGACGCCGGAGTTTCTTGTCCACAGTCTCTGAAGAAACTTGACGATTTTTCTGTTACATTCGACAATTGCGACGGGTCAACATATATGTATCGGCGACCGAAATTTTTGGAAGTTCTGCACGAGATTCGCCAGGAAATGGCGCGCGAGGCAGATTACGACGTTGACCTTTTCGCCGAAATGGTTCGCACCGGAAGCTTTCCGGAATCACTGAAGAAACCGTCTTTGTCCGACGAACTCAAGCGGTCGGGCAAGCCGCGACGCGGACGGGTCGGCAGCGAGGCAAATTAACGTATGGATTTTGCTTTTCAAGCGATCGGGATCGAGGTTCCCAACGAAAGCGCCTTTAACGAGCTGGCGGTCGACGTCGGTCGTCGCGGTGAAGCGACGCTTCTGCAGCGAACCGACGGCATCCTCCACGGCCGGTGCCTGAAGCTTGGGAAAGGGCTTGAAGTTTGGACATTGCTTTATGAACCGCGACCGGGCGAGGTTGTTTACGCCGACTGCCGCCCGGCATTCCGCGCCCGTCGCACCCATTCAATCTCACCCTGGATTCTGTCCGAAGTTGCCGAAGAAGGCGCTGCGATCGTTCACGGATTCATTGAGGACACGGAAACTGAAGTGCTGTTCGAACTCCAAAACCTGACCGAGGTCGGAACCGGCGTTCTTGACGCCTCGATTCTGAACGTTGGTCTTTGCGGGCTCGCCTATCGCGCGGAGGTTTTTGAAGAACCGTGCGAACCGAGTTGGATCAACTGCGACGAACTGGTGTTGAACGTCGTGGAACAAGAGAACGAATGGAGTTTGTCCGGCCGGATCCGCGCGCTCGAGTCGATCCGCAATCCTCATTCGGGGAGCGATTTGTTTTGGTTTTACGTCGAAGTCGGCGACCTTTTTCTCGAAGTTCTCGTCAATCAAACTGCTTTGACCGGAACTCGAATAAGTGTCGGGTCTTACATCCGAGCGGACGTTTGGCTGCAGGGCCACATCGTTCTTCAGGGCAAGCCGCGCGGTTTTGAGGGAATCGACCGCGCCGTGCGTTCGGCAGATCATTGGAGTGCCCTCAAACGGCCGAATTAGTTGCGGCTTCACGCATAACGGGTCCAAATATGCGTCGTTTTGTGATTATCGGTTTAGTCCTGATCCTGCTAATCGGAGCCGGCGCGGTCGGTTACTACGTGTTCAGGCAATATTGGATCCATCGCTATGACGAACTGATCTTTCGGCAGGCGACTGTCTACAGGCTTGATGACCGGCTCGTCTGGAGCGTGATCTACGAGGAGACCTACTTTCGTGCCTGGATGGTCGGTGCGGACGCCGAAGTCGGCCTGATGCAGATAACCCCGACCGTCGCCCGCGAGTGGGCGAAGGAGACCGGGCTCAAGGAGTTTGAAAAACAGTCGGCCGAAAACGTCAATCTGCTTCTCAGGGATCCGGAACGCAACATACAGATCGGCTGTTGGTACCTTGAAAAACTCCGCGAAAGATATCACGATTACGCGGCCGAGAATGCGATGACGCTTGCGGCCTACAACGCCGGCCCAAGCCGTGTCGAGGAATGGACGCGCGGCGCGCCGGACGCCTCTCGGCTCAAGGAAGAAGAATTTGTGCGGTTGATAGGCATCGCATCGACGAGATCTTATGTCACGTCGATCCTCGAGCGCTTTTACGAACAGAAACGATGAAGATCTTCAGCGCCAAGTACTTGCTTCCGATATCCGCGCCGCCGATCGAAGGCGGCGCGATCGCGTTTGAGGAAGATCTGATCGCTGCGGTCGGACCGCTTGCCGATGTGATCGCGCGCTTTCCGGACGCCGATCGGGAAGATTTCGGCGAGGCTGCGATAATGCCCGGACTCGTGAACGTCCATTCGCATCTCGAACTGACCTCGATGCGCGGATTCGCCGATGAATTCGACCACGATTTTCATTCCTGGCTGATAAAGATCACGACCACGCGCGGCGAACGGCTCGACGAGCGTGACCTCGAACTCGCGGCAATCGCCGGTGCGTTCGAGGGCGCGCGTGCCGGCGTAACGTGTTTTGCCGATATCGGCCGGCTCGGTTCGGCAGGTTTCAAGGCCCTCACCGCTAACGGTTTGCGGGGCATCGTCTATCAGGAAACCGAGTTTTCGCCGGACGACCGAACTGCCGCCGACGATTTCGTGATACTGAGGAACAGGTTCGAGGCGTTGCGGGCACGCGAGACGACACTTGTCCGCGCCGGGATTTCGCCGCACGCGCCTTACACGGTCAGCGCTTCGTTGTTCGAATCGATCACGGACTATTCGCTTCGGGATGAGGTCAAACTGACGATTCACGCGGCGGAATCGGTGATGGAAGAAGATCTGATGCTTTACGGAACGGGGTTCTTCGCCGGAGTTTATGAAAAGTTCGGTTTCGAGTTCCGTAATCCGGCGAGTTCGACGATCGCCTATTTCGAAAAGATCGGCGTGCTCCGCGCCAAACCGCTTTTGGCGCATTGTGTTCGTGTTTCGGATGCCGACATCGATCTCATCGCCGATTCCGATTCGCGCGTCGCCCACTGCCCGAAGTCCAACGCCAAATTCGGACACGGTGCGGCGCCGTTCGAAAAATTCCTTGAGCGCGGGGTAAGAACCGGACTGGGAAGCGATTCGATGGCGAGCAATAACGTTTGCGATCTGTTTGAAGAGGCGCGGTTCGCTACGCTTCTGGCGCGAACCGCGGACGAATCGAATCGTTTCGTTCAACCGCGAGAGATGATCGAAACCGCGACGATTGGCGGCGCCCGCGCGCTTGGACTCGAAGACGAGATCGGGTCTCTTGAAGCCGGCAAACAGGCCGACCTGATCGTCGTTGCCCTCGACAACGTCGCGCAGTTGCCGATTCACGACATCAATTCCGCGCTGGTGTTTGCAACCAACTCCCGCGACGTTCTCTTGACGGTCGTCGCCGGCGAAGAGATCGTCCGCAATGGAAAGTCATTAAAGGTCGATCAAAGCGAGATCCGGAAAACGCTCGCCGGAATCGGCCTGAAGATGCCGCGCGAAGATTAGTTTATCGAATTCGCAATTCGGGAGCTTTGAAAAACCCAAGGGTTCTTTTTATTCGGGGCCGGGACGAGTCAGTACCATCTGCCCCAGCGGATGGTTGAAGATCGGTTGGTATCAATACTTCGGTCCGGGAGTGCCGTGGAATCTGAAATCCTTGGAGTCCTTGGAATCTTGGAATCTGGAATCTTGGAATCCTTGGAATCTTGGAATCTGGAATCTTGGAATCTGGAATCTGGAATCTGGAATCTGGAATCCCAAATCCCAAATCCCAAATCCCGAAATCACCATTCATATATCGGAAATCAAACAACCAACATAATTTCATCCAGCGATTTTCTCTTGATGTCAGGGACCTTTGCTCCTTCGGCCGGATATCCGACCGGAATCAGTACGAAAGGAACCTCGGATTTCGGCCGTCCGAGAATCTCCTGCAGGAACTTCATCGGGCTCGGCGTGTGCGTGAGAGTTGCCAGACCCGCTGTGTGGAGCGCCGCGAGCAGCAATCCGACGGCGATCCCGACGGATTCCTGCGAATAATAGGTCGGTTCAGATTCGCCGTTTTCGGTAACTGAAGTGATCCGGAAAACGACTATCAGATAGGGCGCGATCTCGAGAAACGGCTTGTGTTCGTCGGTTCCGAGCGGTGCCAGCCGGCGCAGCCATTTGTCGCTCATCCGATTGTTGTAGCTCTCGGATTCCTCGTGTTCGGCGGCTTCGCGGATCTTGCGTTTCGTCCCCGGATCGCGCACGACGATGAACCGCCAGGGCTGCATATTTGCCCCCGAAGGCGCCGTTCCTGCCGCGCGGATCGCCGTTTCGATAACCTCGATCGGTACCGGCTCATCAGAAAAGTCGCGCACTGTCCGGCGGCGATCAAGGTTCTCGAAAAACTCCCGGGCACGGGATAGTCCATTCGCGTCCGATTCCGGCCGTTTGAATTTGAGCGGGATAAAATTGGGTTCATTCATAGGTATCGGTTCGGCGGCACGCTTCGTTAGCGCTCCGCGGAAGCCTGAATCAATCCAGTTTCGCGCTTTTTCGCAGGCGAAAAAGACGGCCAGCGGAACTTAAGCCGAAAATTCGGCCACGACCGGCGTGTGATCCGAGGGACGTTCCCACGTGCGCGGTTCGCGGTCGATCCAGCAGTTCGTGCATTTTGCCGCCAGACTGTCGCTCGTCCAAATGTGATCGATTCGAAGCCCTTGATTCCGGGGAAACGCGCCTTCGCGGTAGTTCCACCACGAAAACTCCTGAAGGTCGCCGTTGATCCGGCGAAAAACATCGGTGAATCCCCATTGTTTGACGTGATGGATCGCCGCGCGTTCGGGTTTTGAAAAATGCAGCTTGCCCTCCCAGTTTTTGACGCTCCAAACGTCGAGTTCCTCGGGCGCGACGTTGAAATCGCCGCACAGCAGAACGTCGGAGTCCTTCGGACAATCGTTGTCGAACATCCGTCGCAAACGCTGCAGCCAATCCAATTTGAAAGTAAATTTGTCCGACCAGAGCTCTGTGCCGTTGGGAATGTATGTGTTGACGATCCGCACGCCTTCGATCGTCGCGGCGATGAGCCGTTTCGGGGCTTCGGGGGCGTCGTCGGCGAAGTTGTATTGCGGCTTTTCGATCGCGTGGCGTGACAGAATTGCGACGCCGTTATAGCTCTTTTCGCCCATAAAAACGGCGTTGTAGCCGGCCTGCAAAAAGTCCATCTGCGGAAACTTGTCGTCAACGCATTTGGTTTCCTGCAAACAAAGCACGTCCGTCTTCGTCGTCTCAAGCCACTGCAACACCGCCTCGAGCCGAATCGCGATCGAATTTACGTTCCAGGTTGCTACTTTCATAATTATTCTGCGGAGCTTTGGCCCTTCATACTTGCTCCAAAGGATCTTATCGCCCAGATCAAAAAACCAAGTTCACCGGCTTTTCGAATTCCGTTCAAAAAAGATCCCGCCTTCAAATCCTTGAATAGACGTATCGCTTTCGGCCAGTTCCAAACGTTTCTGCGCCAGCAAACAATACTGCCCGTCGCTCTCGATCGCGCAGAAATCGCGGCCGAGTTTTTTGGCGACGACGGCGGCCGTGCCGCTCCCCGCAAACGGATCGAGGACAATCTGGCCCGCGTTGGTCGAAGCCAGGACGATCTTGGCCAGCAGCTTTTCGGGTTTTTGCGTCGGATGATCCGTGTTTTCCGGCATCGACCAGAACGGAACCGTCAGATCCGTCCAAAGATTCGACGGGTGCGTCAGCCTGAAATCACCGTCCGGTGATCGCTCCCAATCTTTGGGCTCACCGTTTTCGGTGTACGGCGCGATCACGCGGCGCTTCATCTTGACGGCTTCGGTATTGAAAACAAAGTCGTCGGACACGGTGAAAAACCAAATGTCCTCGGACGAATTTTTCCAATTCCGCTTTGCGCCGCGACCTTTTTCGCGCTCCCAGGTGATTCGGTTTCGAAGCCGGAAATACTTCATCCCGACGCGCTGGATCGCGGCGGCCGAACGCCAGTCGCCGCATATGTAAACCGACGAGGTCGGCTTCAATAACCGAACGCATTTGACGAGCCACGAGTCGAGCCACGCCTCATAGTCGTCGAGCGAGGTCCGGCGAAACGATTCTTCGCCGAAGCTCTTCGTCAGATTGTACGGCGGGTCGGCGAAAAGCAGGTCGAAGGTCGAAGCGGGAAGTTGCTCCAAAATCGCGAACGCGTCACCGCCGATGACCTTATTTCGAAAATCGCGCGCGTCGACGGAAACCAGCGCCCGCAAACGGTCCGTTTCGGATGGTTTGATCCCGATCGTCCGGTTTCGCGGTGCGCGAATCTTTTCGGGGTTTTGCGCGGTCATTTTCTCATTTCTCAAGGATCATTCGCGCGAGAAGCAAGGCGCGTTTCGGGATATCGTCGACGATGACGTGCTCATTGAGGGTATGCGCCCCGTTGCCCCAAATACCCAGCCCATCGAGAAGAGGAACTCCGAGCGCGGCAACGAAATTACCGTCCGATGCGCCGCCGACCGTCGTTTCGCCGAGTTCGTATTCAAATTCGAGCGCGGTTTTCCGCGCCCGTTCATAGAGTTTCAGAACGGCCCGGCTGCGCTCCATCGGCGGACGGTTGATCTCACCGATGACCTCGAGCCGGACGCGCTCGTCAAACGGCTTGAGCGCGTCGATCGCGGCCTCGATTCGTTGCGCTTCCTTCATCGACGAAAAACGGACATCGACCTCACATTCCGCCTCCGACGGAATGACGTTCGACGTCGTGCCGCCGGCGATCGTGCAAACATTGACTGTCGTGCCTTTTGCCGGACTGTTCAACGAATGGAGCTTCTGGATCTGCCTTGCCAATTCGAGGATCGCCGACGCACCCTTTTCCGGTTCGAGTCCGGCGTGGGCCGGAATTCCGTGCGCCCTGATGGTGAACATTCCCGTGCCCTTGCGCCCGGTCTTCGCGCGGCCGTCGGCCGATGGTTCGCAGACGAGCACATACTCGGCGAGCGCCGCTTCGCGTTCGACTATCTCGCGTCCACTGTGGCTGCCGATCTCTTCATCGCAGCTCAAGACGATCGTGATCGGCCTCGGCGGCGAAAGGTCGAACTCCTTGAAGGCGCGCAATACTTCGAGCATTACCACCACGTTCGCCTTCATATCGAAGGTGCCGCAGCCGTAAAGCTTGCCGTTCTCGATGCGTGTCGGGTTTTGTTCCTTTGTGCCGCGCGGATGGACGGTATCGGTATGTCCCAGGAGAAGAACCGGTTTTCGATCGCCTTCGTAGGCGCGAATGACGACATGTTCGCCGAATCCTTCGACGGCCGTCCGTTCGATCTTAAAGTCGTCGGAGATCCGCCTGAGCTCATCTTCGAGCCAAACGGCGACCATCCGGCTGCCGGCCTCGTCGCGCGAGGGCGACTCGATCTCAACAAGTTGTTGGATCCGTCGGATTATGCGTTCCTGGCGCCCGTTGAAAAATTCTAGCAATTTGTCCATTTGAGTTTTCGCTAAGTGCCTTATCCCGGAGTGAGCGTCTCGGGCTCGGCAAGAATTAAAAGCCGATGTCTTTGATGTTGTTCATCCGAGCAAAATCGCGCGCTTCCTGTTCGGACTTGAATATACGAACCACGTCATACTCGAACATCTTGAATTCACCGTTGATCATCAGGCTCGTCATCGGGCGCGCGACCATTCCCTTGTTCGGCGGGCAAAGATCAAGCAGCGCGATCTCGAATTTCGCGTCCGGCAGATTCGTTTTTGAAACCGGATACGAAACGCGGCGGATGATCCGGCACGGCGGATCAGCATTGGCCTGCGTTGCCGGCGTGTCGAAAATGCTGTTCAACATCTCGCCCATCCGATATCCCGCGAGCGTGATCTGCTCTTCCGAAATCCGAAAGGCGCCTTTGACGTAATCGTCCGACGGCATCGCTTCCCGCTTCAGACTTCCCGGGAAGACCGAACTCGTCGCCAATTCGAAACTCTCCTTCTGCCACTCGGCGAACTGCCCTGGTTTGATCTTCGACCGGTATTTGCCAAACGGGTGGATCTTCATCCATTTTTCGGCGATCGGCGGCAGATACGCGCTGTCGGCAGCCTCGTCCTTGCGCTCGATCACGCGGTTGACGATCGAATCCCAGAACCAGTGAAGATTCATCTGATTCTCGCGAGGGGTATCCTTCGGAGTCAGAACGAAAAGGTTGCCGCCCTGATCGCCTTTCGGTTCCTGTTCCGTAACCCGCGCCGACGTATGAAGCGGCTGATGAATGTCGCCGGCGAGGTGCAGAAACCAGGCCAGCGCGATCGCCTTTTCGGCCTCGGTCGCGGTCGCGTTGCGGAGCGTCTTTTCGCTTTCCATTAACTGTTCGACCGCTTTTCCGCCGTCCTCGCTCGGGTTCGGCAGAATCTCGAGTTTCCCGTTATCAAGGCGCCAAAACGTATCGGAGTAATGCCAGTTACCTCGGTGATACTTGTTGCGAAGCGGGAAGTTCCGATCGCGGACAATATCGGCCCAAAATGCCGCGATCATAAAGAACTCGCGTTGTTTTGCGGCCGTCGATCGCGAATCCTGTGGATAGAGCGCCGCGAGCCCGGAGTCCTCGGGCGCTTTGGACAGCAACGCGACGACGCGTTCGCGCGCCGCGGGCGAAAGCCTCTGCCACGCGATATAGCTTGAAAGCTTGTGTCCGACATCGTTCCAGCCGAGAACCGGCAGCGAAAACGTCAACGACGCGAACAAAAGAAGAAACAGTTTTCTTTTCATTGATGGAGCGATTCCTTGAATCCGACTGGAAGATTTTAGCGAACTTAGGGGATTAAAAAAAGCGGGATTTGAAAGTTTGGTCTCGCGCGCTTCGGCCGGAGACAAATCCGTTCGACGCGAAGGCATCTAAACAAACAGCAAAAGTGACCGCGACGAGCGTCTAAAGATTGGAGGGTTGCTGGCAAGATCAGCTAAAGAGGTGCAAACCAATGGAGTCAGTTTTAACGCAAAATCAAATTCCCGGAGCAGCAGACAACCGGAACGAAAATGTCTTTGGAGATAGGATCGGAATCTTCGGCAAACTTTTCGGGTGCTGGCACAAGGAATTGAGCCGTCCGTTTTCAAATCGGCAATCGTCATACCGCGCCTGCCTGAACTGCGGCGCGATGAAGAAATTCGACGCCGAGAGCCTGAGAACTTTCGGACCGTTCTACTACCCACCGGTTATTTCGCCTGACGGAGCGCTCGCGCGAACAGGGATTATGATTTCTTGAGGCGTTTGGCGATTGCGCGTCAGGCTTGGAGAGATGCGTTCGCTCCATACTCGCCGCTGAAAACGAAATCCGCGCGTCCGAGGATCATTATCTCATCGTCATCGCGCCACGTGATGATCGTCGTGCCGCCCTCCGTGTGAACGTTGACGCGCCGGTTTGTCTCGGCGCGGAATGCGGTCAGGACGGCCGCGCCGCTGGAACAGGTTCCGGAGGCGCTCGTTTCGCCCGCTCCGCGTTCCCAGATGCGGAGTTCGATGTTGTCGCGGTCTACGACCTTTACAAAAACAATGTTCGCCCGCTCGGGAAACGCCGTGTGAGTCTCAAGCCGACGCCCGATCTCGCGCCAGTTGAATTCAAAATTCTCGACGAAAACGCACGCCACCGGATTTCCGACATTGACGCACGAAACGAGCAGCGAGTGATCCATTACCGTCACCGGTTGGTCGATAACCGACAACATTCGCTCCGACGAAGCGAACGGCACTTCGTCGGACGCGAGGCGCGGTTTTCCGATCTCGGCATCGAACCAATAATGTCCGTCGGCGATCGTCTCGACAAGTCGGTAGTTCTTTATGCCGCTTTTGGTTTTCAGACGAACATTCGATTGCGACCAGAGCTTTTTGTAGAAGGCATAGGCGACGGCACAGCGTGTCCCGTTACCCGAGAATCCGGCCTCGCTTCCGTCCGGATTGATGATGCGGCACGAGAAATCGGCGTTTGGATCGTCAAGTCGTTCGAGAATCGCGATCCCGTCTGAGCCGACTCCGGTGTGACGGTCGCAGAACTCTTTCGTAAACGCCCCGATATCCGTTATCTGTGCAAGAGCATTTGCCTCAATAACAATGTAATCGTTTCCGAAACCGTGGAATTTTGAGAAAGAAAGCATACGATTCAAGTCCGTTCGGGGAAATGTTAAGACCGAAAGCGGGCAGGGATGCCCGCGCTCCGATCCGCGCTCCCGGCTCCGATCAGCTCTTCTTGATGCTGATAATTCGTTCGGAGCCGGCATTGTCTTCGAGGACGAATTCTACTTTGTCGCCGAGTTTCAGCACCTCAAGTTCGCTTTTCTCTTTGACGAAAAACTCCATAATCATCGCCGGCATCAGTCCTTGGATCTCTTCGTGGTTGAGTTCGACCGAAACGAGTTCGAGATTGATCTTCGTCACAACGCCGCGGCCGTTGTAGGTCTTGATCTTCGAACTCTCGGGAGTAGGCGACGGTTTCGGAATCGCCGAGTTGGTCGGCGCAGGCGTTGCCGCACGATTTCCGGCAACGGCCGAGTTCCTCTGACACGCCGGGGCGACCGCGCAAACCAGGATCAAAACGAGAATCCAGCCTTTCGCCATCCGCCTTCCAAAAAGTGACATACGTTTCATTTCCAGATGAGGGAGCTTTGAAACAGCGGCTTGAAGGAAATCGGGGGCAGTTTAACCACAGATGAACACGGATCGGCGGGATAAGATCATATGTCTTTTCGACCGTAATGGCGCCGAGTCGGTCTCAACCAACCGTGTTCATCTGTGTCAAGAACAGCCTGTTGCTTCAATCAAGCAGGTTTTTCAAAGTTCCCGGTTTTTCGACGGCGCGCACTACTTTCGCGCCGTCGGTTTGACCTTCAAAGTCAGCGTTTCAGCGCCGCGTTTGATAACGATCTCGTATTCGACGTCGGCCTTCAATTCACCCAGGACGAATGTGTAATCCTGGACGTTGCGGATCTCCTTGCCGGCGAATTTCACGATCTTGTCTCCGCCTTTGATTCCCGCGAGCGCCGCCGGTCCGCCGTCGCGCACTCCGTCGAGCATCATTCCGTCGTTCGCCTCGCCGTATCCCGGAACGACGCCGATCGTCACCGCGAACCCGCGACGGCCGTCCCCTTGCTGTTGTGACTGCGCGAGTTTGTAAGTCGGACGCACCGGGCTCTGATCGACGTAGTTCGTGACGTCCTTGACGTACTCGGCGATCTTCTTCAAACCGGCGTAGTTGATCTTGTCGGCCGTGTCGGACGGCTTGTGGTAGTCGGCGTGCGTGCCGGTGAAGAAGAACAGCACCGGAATTTGCTTGCTGTAGAACGAAGAATGGTCCGACGGGCCAAAGCCGTCTTCGTTGAGCTGGAGTTTGAAACGATAAGAACTTTCGGGTGTCGGAGGGACGAGGTTCGTCTTTTTCGAATCGCCGTAAACTGCAGGGATGATCTCGTTCTTCTTCGTCACCAGATCGCGCCATTCGGCCGCGGTGCCGATCCCGCCGACGTTGAGCTTGTCCTCGTTAAGGCGTCCGACCATATCCATATTCATCATCGCGACCGTCTTTTCGAGCGGAAAGACGGGGTTGTTGACGTAATACTTCGAACCGATCAGGCCTTCTTCTTCGGCTCCGAAAGAAATGAAGATCAGCGTCCGCTTGTTCTTCTTCTCCTTCGCGTACTGCCGCGCGAGCTCGAGCATTGCCGACGTTCCCGACGCGTTGTCGTCCGCGCCGCGGTGGATCTCGGTCGAGTTTACCGCCAGACTTCCCTGGCCGCCGCGGCCAAGATGATCGTAATGGGCGCCGATGACGATCGCCTCTTCCTTAAGTTTCGGATCGTTGCCCTCGAGAATTCCGATGACGTTATAGGCGTCGGTCTGTTTCTTGACGAGATTGGTCTTGAAACTGACCATCGGCGAAAGATCGCGAAATCCGACCTTGATGCTGGCCGAAGTATCCTTTTTCATCGCCGTCAGCGTTTCGATCGTTTTCAGTTCGGTTTCCTTCAAACCGAGCATATTCGCCGCGGCGGTGCGTGAAACGGCGAACGCAGGAACTGCAGTCTCGCCTATCGTTTGATCGTATTTTGCCGCGGCGTTGCGGTCATTCTCGAACTTGTCCTCGCGCGAGATGAGAAGCAGGCCGACGCCGCCCTTGTCTTTCACGAGCTTGGCCTTGGCGTGAATGCTGAAGCGCGAAAACGCCGAACGCGGCGAGTCGTTTTCGGGATTGCCGTCGAAGGCGAGCACGACTTTGCCGGCGATATCGAGACCCTCATAATCGTTGAACTTGGACTCGGCCGACTCGATCCCGTAACCAGCAAAGACAACCGGGGCGTTCTGAACGTCGCCGTTCGGCGAGGAGAGAAGCGGACGGATCGGATTTCCGTCTTCAACGAGAACCGACGCTCCCGAAGCGTTTTTCAGGCTCAGTTTGAATTCGTTTCCGGTCGCTCCGATCTCGACACCGGTGGTGTACGGGAACTTCTGCATATATCCGCGCGTCGCCTTTCCGTCGCCGGCCATCGAAACGCCCGGTTTCAGCTTGAACTGCGAAAACATATTCGCGATGTAACCCGCCGCCGCCGTTGCGCCCTGTTCGCCGGTCCTGCGCCCTTCAAGAGCGTCCGACGTCAGATAGGCGACGTTGCTGCGTAGATTCTGGTCGACGACATCGGCCCTTTGCGCTGCTACGCTCAGGACGAACGAAAGAAGAAGGAGAAAACTCAAGAACTGCTTTTTCATATCGATTTCGGGGAATTCAAGATTTCAATACTTTGGATTCCAGGATTCCAGGATTCCAGATTCAAAGATTCCGGGATTCCAAGGATTCCAGATTCCAAGAATCCCAGATTCAAAGATTCCACGATTCCAGATTCCAGATTCCAAGGATCCCAAGGATTCCATATTCCAGGGTTCGAGATTCGAAGATTCCCGAATTCCAAGGGTTCCATACTGGGAATCCCGAATCGCGTTTCAATCGCGTCGAGTCGGTACCATCTGCGGTAGCGGATGGTTGGACGCGGCACTCCCGGACCGAAGTATTGATACCGGATCCTAAGATTTCCAGATTTCAGATTCCAGATTCCAGATTTCAGATTTCAGATATTCCAGATTCCAGATTCCAAGGATTCCGAGATTCCCGACATTCCACGGATTCGTTCATCGTGAATTCTCGGAATTCTTCGAATCCGGAATCTCTGGAATCTGGAATCTCTGGAATCCGGAATCTCTGGAATCCGGAACCTGGAATCCTTGGAATCTGGAATCTGGAATCCTTGGAATCTGGAATCTGGAATCCTTGGAATCTGGAATCCTGGAATCTCTGGAATCTCTGGAATCAATTAGTCCAATCAGCGATGAAGACGTTCGTGTCGCCCTGCTTCGCGGAATTGCGGTTCGAAGCGAAAACGAGTTTCTTGCCGTCGGGCGAGAACATCGGGAAGCCGTCAAACGATTCGTTGAACGTGACG
This sequence comes from Acidobacteriota bacterium, assembly GCA_016715115.1. NCBI lineage: Bacteria > Pseudomonadati > Acidobacteriota > Acidobacteriota bacterium. The sequence continues at coordinate 540,821 of JADKBM010000004.1, read as the reverse complement.
CGCTCGAGACCGGTGCCGTCAACGTTGATCAGCGCCAGGTCAAAGTTCCTTTTGCGCGCATCGCCCGCAAAGTAATTCGTACAAAAAATGATCTTTTTGCCGTCCGGCGTAAAGAACGGCGCAAAACTCGCGGCGCCGAGTTTTGTGATCTGGCGCTTGTTCGTGCCATCGGCGTTCATTACCCAAACTTCAAAATTATTGGGTTCGATCAAGTCTTCGGCCAAACGCATTTTGTACCGCGCGATCTCGGCTTCGGTCTTCGGATGATAAGCCCGATACACGATCTGTTTGCCGTCCGGCGAGAAGAATGCGCCGCCGTCATACCCGAGCTCGGAGGTCACGCGTTTCACGTTCTTGCCGTTGATGTCCATCGTGTAGATGTCAAGGTCGCCGTCGCGCATCGATGTAAAAACGATCCGTTTGCCGTCCGGCGAGACCGTCGCTTCGGCATCGTAGCCTTTTGTCTTCGTTAATTGTTTGATCTTTTTGCCGTCGGCTTTCGCCGTGAAGATGTCGTATGTCGGGAAGATCGCCCAGACATAACCCTTTGAGAAATCCGGATTTGGCGGGCATTCTTTGGCGCCAAGATGCGTCGATCCGTAAAGCACCTTCTTGCCCTTGTCAAAAAAGTAGGAGCAAGTGGTTCGTCCTTCACCGTTCGACACCATTTTCAGGTTCGAGCCGTCAATCGACATCGTGAAGATCTGATCGCACTTCAGGTCGTCGCGTTTTGACTGAAACGTGAGGCTCTTTCCGTCCGGCGAGAAATATGCCTCGGCATTCTCTCCCCCGAACGTCAACTGTTTGATGTTCTGCAGGCGTTTTTCGCCGTCAAACTGAAGCGAAGCGGTTTGAGCCGAAACCGCCAGTGCGGCCAGAAGTACAATGATCACGGAAAAAAATCTCATAACGTTAATTGAATACCTTCCCTTTATTTTCTATGAATCTAGAAGGTTCAGTTTAGCGAAATCAACTCCGAAACAAAAACCGTCGCGAATGATTTACAGGCTGTGACTGCATAATCTGACGGTCTGAGTGTCGAGTTTTGAGGCCTCTGGGTTTAACAGAAAGTTCCAGATACGGCGGCAGGGATTCCGACTTCGGGACCAGGAACCGTCGATCGAGTTCCGTGCACCGCATCCGAATCCGACGCCTGATCACCGCTTTCGATAAAACTCGACGCCGTTTTTGAATTCGACGGCGATCTTGCCGTTTAGTTCGGCATAATCCAGATGCGCGATCGCTTCCGAGATCGCGAGAAACCGATGGACGTCCCCACCGACCGCTGACGGGAAAAGCTTCTGAGCCGTTTCAAAAGCTGTCACTCCGTCTTTTGAGACAAGCGAGATCGTTCGCTTTTGGCGATCGTCGATCGCGCGGACGTAACGATTGAAGATCTCCTCGAAATCGGTGATCGGTTCGCCGTGTCCTCCGTAAACGAGCGTTGGGTGATAGCTCCGGACTTTGGCGAGCGAGACGAGATATTCGGCGAGCGAACTGAAACGCTGCTCCGGGTCGACCGGGTCGGGCGAGACTATCGGATTCGGAGTGATGCGTTTGAGAACGCAGTCGCCGCAGATCAGCGTACGGTTTGACTCCCGGACAAAACTGCACGAGCCGGGCGTGTGTCCCGGAGTGTGAAGCACTTTTAGGAAGCCGCGTTCGAATTCGATGTCCTGCTCGTCGCGAAGCGTCGAAAACTCGCCATCGTCAAGCGCATCGGTGAGCAGCGAGATCTCGGCGTAGAGCGACTGCATTTCGTTAAACACTTCGTCGGGAACGCCGGCCCGGATCATCAACTTGTGATGTTCTTCGCGCGCCAGACGGCCAAAGAGGTGGCCCGTTTCCCACTCGTGAACGAGGATTTCGGCGTTCTTCGCTTCGTCACGGACCTGTTTGGCGAGGCCGCAATGATCCTCGTGGGCGTGCGTCAGAACGATTCGGCGGATGTCCTTGAACTCGATTCCTTCGCGACCGAGTTTCTCGCGCAGGACACGGGCCGCGTCCTTCGTTTTCGGACCGACATCGATCAAGGTCAGCGGATCTTCGCGGATCAAATAGACGTTGACCGAGCCGACATAAAACGGAGTTGGAACTGAGATCGGAACGATTTTCATTAATGATTTGCGAATGTCGATCCGCGATTAAGCCGAATTCGGACAGAAGGCTATAATAACCGTACCGGCCAAAATGAACAATCAACCCATCGGCAAGAACCGCAAATCCAAAATCGTAATTGCCGGCGCCGGCCCGGCCGGGTCCAGTCTGGCAATTCGACTGGCGAACCTGGGTTTTGCGGTGACTTTGATCGAGCGGGAGAAGTTTCCGCGACACAAACTCTGCGGCGAGTTCGTGTCGCCGGAATGCCTTGAGCATTTCCGGGAATTGGGCGTCCTCGACGCGATGCTCGGCGTCGGCGGCGACCGTATCGTCCGCACCTCGTTCTTTTCGCTTTCCGGGAAAAGCGTTTCGGTTTCGAGCGACTGGCTTGGAAGCGGAGGCGGCGCATTGAGCATTAGCCGCTCGGTGATGGACGATCTCCTATTGAAGCGAGCGCGCGAAGCCGGCGTTGAAGTTCTGGAAGAGACACAGGTCACCGGGCTTGAAGTCCAAGACGGTCTCGTCAAAAATCTGCGCGCCAAGTCCGGTGATTCAAGGCGATTCGAGATGTCCGGCGATCTTTTCGTCGATGCCACCGGCCGCGCCGGTCACGTCGCAAAATTCGTTTCGAAATCGAAGACCGAAAATCCGAAAACTCGAAATCGGCTCGTCGGTTTCAAGGCGCACCTCGAAAACGTCCATCTTGAACCGGGAAACTGCGAGATCTATTTTTTTGACGGGGGCTACGGCGGTTTGAGTTTTGTCGAGAACGGTTTGGCGAATCATTGCTTTCTCGTCTCCGCGGAGCGCTTCAAGGAGGCGGGAAGCGTGGACAGGCTTCTCGAGACGGTCATTTTCAAAAACAAGCGCGCGTTCGCTGCACTGCGTGACTCGCAGCCGGTGATTGACTGGATCGCCGTCTCGGTCGAGGGTTTCGGTCGCCGGGAGCTGCTGCCGGCGCAAAATCTTTTTGCGGTCGGCGATGCGGCGGCGTTCATCGATCCGTTTACCGGAAGCGGAATGCTGATGGCGTTCGAAAGCGCCTCGATCCTCGCGGCGGCGATCGGCGGGCCTTCGAACGGCGATATCGGCGCCGAATACAGTTCGAGATATGAATCAAAGTTCGCGCGCCGCCTGTGGGTTTGCGGGCTCTTGCGGAGGGCCGCATTTTGGCCGCGAGCCGCCTCAACGGTCATCGCCGCGCTCGGTTTCAGCCGGAACGCGGTTATGCATCTTGCGCAGGCGACGCGGGGCCGTTCCGCATCGTCCGTCAACAGGCCCGGAACATAATAGAAGCCGCGACTTGCGGTCATTCGGTCAGGCGTCGAAAATTACATAAACGTTACTTTTTTGCTTGCCTTTCGCCCGTATTTAGGATAAAAACGACAAAGCAAATCTAATCAACATATAACTGTCGGTTTACAATTCGGGTTCGCGTAATGATCGCAAGTTTGTCAGATTCAAATTTTGTGTACGCTCCGTATCAAAATTTGCCTTCGCCGATAGGATCAAAGAAAGTTTGTTTTAAGGAGAAAAAATTGATGAAATCGTTTTCAAAACAGATCACCGGAATTGCCGCCGGTATTTTCACGTTGGCGGCACTGGTGGTCCTGAGCACCGCCGCCGTCTTTGCGCAAACGCAGGTGAGCAACGCGGATCTCGCCGGAACGGTCGTTGACCCGAACGGCGCCGCCGTGCCGGGAGCGACGGTCACCGCAAAAAGTTCGGCAACCAATATCACCCGTACCGTAACCGCCAACAACTCAGGGGAGTTTCAGCTGATCGGGTTGCCGCCGGGTGAATACGACGTCACGGTCGAGGCCGCGACATTTAAAAAGACGGTGATCTCGGGCGTCAAGTTGACGGTCGGCCAGAGCGCCTCGATCGAAGTCAAGCTTGAACTCGGAACTCAGGACATCGTCGTCAACGTTTCGGGGGACAGCGTCGAGCTTATCGAAACCACCCGCACATCCGTCGCCAACACGATCGATCAGGCGCGCATCTCGGCTCTTCCGACGAACGAACGCAGCGCGACCGGTTTCTCGCTGACGCTTTCAACCGTCGGCCGCGACAACGGTCGTCCGATCGGCCCGGCTCCGACGTCAGGCCTTAACATCGGCGGACAGCGCGGACGTTCGACGCAGATCAACGTTGACGGCGCGGATTTCACCGACAACTCGATCAATGCCTCGCGTTCGACGGTTTCGCAAGAAGCCGTTCAGGAATACCAGATCTCGACCAACTCGTACTCGGCGGAATTCGGCCGCGCGACGGGCGGCGTCGTCAACGTCGTTACCAAGCGCGGAACCAACAGTTTCAACGGAAATGTTTTCGGATTCATTCGCGACAAGAACATTCAGGCCCGCAACGCGTTCTCGCCGATCGACAAGCCGGACTATCGCCGCACGCAGTGGGGCGCGACGCTCGGTGGTCCGATCGTCAAGGAAAAGGCATTCTTCTTTACGGCGTTCGAACGCCGCGTCCGTGACGAGTCGGGATTTTTTACGAGCGACGTCGTCGGCAACCTGACTTCGTCGGTCACGGTCGGCGCGCCGTTCCTTCCGTTCACGCAGACTTTCAACCGTCTGACCTCGCAGCAGGCCGCGTTCGCCAATACGTTGATCGGAAGCGGTGTTCCGGCGAACATCAACGCCGCGATCCAGTATCTTTATCTGGCATCGAGCGGCGGCAACACGGCGTTACTCGGATCCAACCCGCTGCTAAGTGTCGGCGGAGCGATTCCGGCCGGTTCTGCCGTCGGCGCGAGATTTGTGCTTTCAGGCGCTCCGGTTCCGATCGGAACCGTCAACGCAGCCGGCGAACCGATCGCGTTTCGTCCGCTCAACAGCCTTCAACGCATCTTCCCGATCACTGAACGGACGAGCTATTTCACGGTTCGCGGCGACGTCAACGTCAATGCCGACAACCAACTGACGATGCGCTTCGGCTTTAACCCGAGCGATCTCACGGGTATTCAGGTTGAATCGCAGAACCAATCGCTCGGCCAGAACGATTTTTCGCGTACCGGTATCACCGAGATCAAGGACTACTCGTTCAGCGCGGGCTTGAACTCGACGATCAACGCATCGATGGCGAATGAGTTCTATTTCAGCTACGGCCGTCGTGACACGACCTTCCGGTCGCAGAACGGCGACGCGGTAGCGTTCAACATTTCGGGTACGGCATTCATCGGCCGCGAGCTTTTCTCGCCGGTCGACCGAACTGAAAACCGCTACCAGTTCCGCAACAACTTCAACTGGATCGTCGGCGACCATTCATTGAAATTCGGCGGCGACTTCAACTGGGTCAAGATCCCGGCGGCGGTATTCGAACTGAACTTCGCCGGTCTCTTCAACTTCGGCGACTTTGCCGCTTCGAACCTCGGGTTCCCGACTTCGGCCCCGGCATTCACGCCGGTTCAGAGCTACGGCCTAGGACTTCCGTCGATCTATATTCAAGGCTTCGGCGATCCGGTCAGCAAGATCAAGAATCAGCCGATCGCGTTCTTCGGTCAGGATTCGTGGAAGGTCAACAAGCGTTTGACGATCAACTACGGTATCCGCTATGACGTCGAATTCACGGAAACGATCGCGCCCGTCGGTCTTCGCGACCCGCTTTCGGGGATCACGCTTTCGGCCGCGGACATTCTTACCGCTCAAAACGCCGTCGGCGTTCAGCAGGGAATTCCGCGTGATATGAACAACTGGGCGCCGCGTTTCGGTTTTGCTTACGATATCTTTGGAGACGGCAAGACGGTTGTTCGCGGATCGCTCGGTTACTATTACGATCACCCGCTTCTGGCGGTTGCGTTCAACTCGGATATCGCCGACGCTTCGCAGCAGCAGCAGGCAGTTTTGACGGCCGGCAGTCCGGCGACGACTTCGCTTCTGAACGCCGCTCAGGTGTTTCAGGGTACCGTTTGCGTCCCCGGCGCTCCGTTGACTGCTTATTGCGCATCGCTCCCGGCTGGTACCGTTACTCCGGGCGTTGCGACGACCGCAAACTACCAGTTCGGCCGGATGCGTTTCAACGATCAGACCTACTCCGGATTCGGAGCGGTTCTGCCGTTCACGCTTCCGATCGCCAGCGATTTCAAATACGCTTCGGCAACGCAGGCAAATCTGACACTCGAACGACAACTGACAAAGGATATGTCTTTGTCCGTTTCGTATCTTTTCGTCGGCGCGCATAACTTGCCGCATCCGACGGATTTGAACAGTCCGAACTCGACTTTGCAGATCGAGAATTTCCGCCGTTTCGCGGGTGCCGCGTTCCCGGTAAGTTCGATCACGCAGACGCTTGTCGCGGCCGGGGTCTCGATTCCGGTTGCCGCGGCCGGCACGCCGTTCACGAATGCGTTCGGCAATACGTGCGCGGTCGTCATCGGCGGTATGATCGCGCAATGTCCGGGTGGCCGCGTTGTGACACCGGCGATCGCGAACTTCTTCCGTCCGAACGCGCCGAACTACTTCCTGGCGTCGGCATTGTCGGGCGGAGCGGTCTCGAAGGCGGTTCTCGACTCGCAACTCGGCGGCAGTGTCCGCACCCCGGGATCGATCACGCCGTTCGGTTCGGTGAATGCCCAAATATCCGACGGCAACTCGGAGTACAACGCGATGAACGTCGAATTGAAACGACGTTTCTCGAACAACCTCCAGTTCCTGATGGGTTATACCTGGTCACACTCGATCGACGATTCGTCCGACCTTCAGACGCTGTTGATCGCGCAGGACGTCCGAAATTTCGGCGCCGAACGCGCGAACTCGCTGTTTGACCAGCGTCATCGTTTCGTCTTCAGCGGCGTTCTTACGTCGCCGGACAAATGGCGCAAAGGCAATGGCTGGCAGAAGTTTCTTTCGGACTTCGCAATCGCGCCGATCGTCGAACTCTCGTCGGGCCGTCCGTTCAACATCATCACCAACGTTGACGCGAACAACGACCAGACGGGTTCGACCGACCGCCCGAACGTACTTTCGGACGGCACGCTTTGCGTTCCGGGAGATACGGTTCCGGGCGGCGCGATCTGCGGTTCACGCATCGTCACGGACAGCAACGGGCAGCTTGTATTCTCGGCAGGCAACCTCGGTCGAAATATGGGCCTGACCCATATGTTCTTCTCGGTCGATATGCGTCTGACGCGTGCGATCAGGTTCGGCGAGCGTTTCCGTATCGATCTGATTGCGGAAGGCTTCAACCTATTCAATCGCTTCAACGAAGGATCGGCTTCGCCGACTTACCAGGACGTCAATGCGTTTGGACAACGTGCCGGAAACGGTCGTTTCTTCAGCCGCTCGACAGCCGCGTACGATCCGCGTCAATTCCAGTTCGGAGCGAAGTTCAGCTTCTAGAACGGGGACAGACCAATAACTGACGAAAGCCCGCGAAGTTTGCGGGCTTTCGTTTTTGAATTCCGGGACGGCCGGACGGGTAATTGTTCAGATCCGAGGATGGAGTCTCTTTCCGAAAAAGTTGTCGCCAAGGCTTACGAGATCGGCTTTCACAAGGTCGGGATCGTGCGCGCCGCCGCGCTCGGTCCCGAAGGCGAACGGCTCGATCAATGGCTCGACAGCGGATTCCACGGCGAAATGGTCTGGATGGCGCGCGAACCCGAAATGCGAAAGGATCCGGCATTGCTTTTTCCGGCAGTGAAGTCGATCATCGCCGTCGCGCTCAACTATTACACGCCGCACCGGCACTCCGACGATCCGGCGACCGGTAAGATCTCGCGCTATGCCTGGGGCGACGATTACCACGACGTGTTGCGAGAAAGACTCAAACTGCTCGCCGATTTCATCAGATCGTTGGACGAATCGGCCGAAACGAAGATCTGCGTCGATACCGCGCCGATAATGGACAAGGCTTGGGCCGTACGGGCCGGACTCGGATGGCTCGGGAAACATTCCAATGTCATAACCCGTGAATACGGCTCGTGGGTTTTCCTCGGCGAACTGCTGACGAGTCTTGAACTCGACGAGACCGTCGAACGCGTTCCCGACCACTGCGGCACGTGCACGGCCTGCATCGATGCTTGCCCGACCGGCGCGATCACGTCCGATTATGTGGTTGATTCAACAAAATGTTTGTCATACACTACTATCGAACTTCGTTCCCCCGAGTTTTCCGACGAGATTTCCGATAATTTGAACGGTTGGATTTACGGCTGCGACATCTGTCAGGACGTTTGTCCCTGGAACCGTTTTGAGAAGCCGACGGACGAACCGAGATTCGAACCGCGGCCTGGAAATGTCTCCGCGGATCTGGACGAGGTCTTGTCGCTTTCCCCGAGTGAATATGCTGAGCGGTTTCGTCGCAGCGCGATGAAACGGACGAAGCTTTCAGGACTGCAACGAAACGCGCGGGCGCTTAAGAACGGACGCCGAAGCCAAACGTAAGCCCCGCGCTTTGGCCGGCTGTTTTACCGGAGAGATCAATGTATTCTAAATCAATTTCACGACGCAATATCGGACTTGTTTTCGCCCTTCTGATGCTGGTTCTTCCGGCATTCATCACCTCGGCAGTCGGAAGCGCCCAGTCGCGAAGCAAGACGAAACCGACGCCCACGCCGAAGAAGAAAGCGACCCCGACCCCGAAGCGGGCGAAGGCGACGCCCACTCCGAAAAAGAACCAGCCGAAGACCGCGAAAACGACGCCGAAAAACACGAAGACCGGCAAGACGCAGGCGAAAACGGCAACTTCGAAAACGGATAAGAATTCGAAGGCCGATAAGAACAAGAATTCGAAGACGGCCCCCAAAACGACAAGAAACGACAAGAACACTTCGAAATCCAACTCGAAGACGGTGAAAACACCCGTGAAGACGCCGGCGAAAACGGCCCCGAAAACGGTCGCCAAAACAACCGTGAAAAAACCGGCAACCACCGTCAAGAAGGAATCAACCGTCAAACCGATGGTTGACGGACCGCAGATCATTGTCACGTCGTTCTCCGTTCCTGTTCGCAATGAGGCGAGGTCGAACGCGCCGACGATCTCCAGGATAAAGATCGGAACCGTTCTGCGCGTGACCGAAAAGAATCCCGCGTGGTACAAGGTTCAATATCAATCCGGCGGAAAATCGTCGAGCGGTTGGGTCTCGGCGAATGTCGTCGACGACCTCAACGCTTCGGATCGGAAACAGCTTTACCGGCAGATCGTCGAAAAGAGCTACCGGCCCGAACTGGATTTCCTCGCGGCCGCCGAGTTGTTCGAATTTATGGACGGAATCTCCGGCGAACTCGATAAAACCGACGCTTCAGGTGAACTCGAACTGAAACGCCTGATGGTCCTTCGCTCCGCACTGCGGCAGATCGCGGTCGGCCAGAAGGACACGGCGCCGTACAGGGATTTTCTCAAGAATCACGACCGGGCGATCGTCTACAACGAACCGGCGGGAGTCTATCTGGTGACCGCAAACCAGTTCTGGGATCTTCACACGAAGTACCAGAAGAGCGTCGTTTCCGACTCGATCGCCTGGGAAGCCGCGCTCAATCCGCTCCCCGGCGAATGCGAGGGCTACGTCAACTGTTACCTCTTCGATCTGCGGATGCGCTTCGGCGAGTATCTCAATCATCATCCGAGCGGCAAACACTCGGCCGAAGCGCTGACCAACATCGCGAACTATCTCGAGCCGATCGTTGCCGATTCGAATCGGAAAGAGGTTTACAACGGGCCGACGGACGTCACCGACCGCGCCGAGTTCAACAATCTGATCGCCGAACTCAGAACGATCGTCGCGCGGCTCGGATTCGTTGAAAAGGAAAGAACCCTGCAGCAGCTGAAGCAGATCGCGGAAGCGTACAGATGATTACCGACCTCTCACCGACCGTCTCGAGCGGCGAGTCCGCCCGTGCGCACTATCGGCAGCAGCGGATACCGGCGCTCACAGGTCAGTGCCATCTGCGGCAGCGGACGGTTGGCCGCAGCGCTACGGATATCAGTAGTCACAGGCCAATCTGCGGCCGTCCGATCCGCATCGGGCCCACGTGCCGATCGTCAGCCATCCGATACCGCGGATGGTACTGACCTGTCGGATCGACTGTCTCGGCCGGTATCGCCGTCCGATCGGAATCGTGCTCAGATCGTCTCAACCCTTGCGCCGAGTCGCCCGTGCGCACTATCGGCAGCAGCGGATACCGGCGCTCACAGGCCGGATGGTTGGCCGCGATAGTTTGCGGCGGCGACGTTTGAAAGTAGCGTCCAACTGTGGTTAGCTAATCGAGTGCCTAGCATTGACGAAACGACAATCGAGAATCCCAAACCGACAATAAACAATACGCTTACGGATTCATACGGTCGCGCGATTCGCGACCTGCGCGTCAGCCTCACGGACCGCTGCAATTTCCGTTGCTTTTATTGCCTGCCGAGCACGAAGCCGACGCTCAATCAAAAGGCGAATATTTTGACCTTCGAGGAACTCGCAGAAATTTGCGCGATCTTCGTCGAACTCGGCATCGAAAAGATCCGACTCACCGGCGGCGAGCCGTTGCTACGCAAGAACATCGACCGTCTCATCGCGACGCTCAGTGATCTGAAGCGTCCGCAATCCGAGAACGAAAGCCGAAGATTGAAGGATCTCGCGCTGACGACGAACGGTTACCTTTTCCCGCCGATGGCCGAAAACCTCAAGGCCGCAGGACTCGACCGCATTACGCTCTCGCTTGATAGTCTGAAAAGGGAGAGATTCGAAAAGATCACGGAAGTCGACGCGCTCGACAAGGTCTTTGAATCGATCGAAGCCGCGCGCCGCGTCGGCCTCGCCCCGATAAAAGTGAACGCCGTCATCGTCCGCGGCTGGAACGAGGACGAGATCGTCGACTTCGCGCGGTTCGCGCGCGAACAGGATGTGAAGATGCGGTTCATCGAGTTTATGCCGCTTGATTCCGACGGCGATTGGAAACGCGAGCAGGTTGTCCCGGGACGCGAAATGTTCGCGGCGATCGACGCCGTTTACCCGCTTGAATTGGTGGAAAGCTCGCGCGGCAATGAAACGTCCTGGAAGTACCGCTTCAAAGACGGCGCGCCGGGCGAGATCGGGATCATCGCACCCGTTACCGAAATGTTCTGCGGCGCCTGCTCGCGGATCCGTCTCACGGCGGACGGGCAGATCCGCACCTGTCTGTTCTCGCGCGTCGAATACGATCTTCGCGACGAACTGCGACGCGGAGCGAACCGCGCCGAGATCGCCGGCTTTATACGCGCCGCCGTCAACAAGAAAGAACCGCGACATTACATCAATGATTCGGAGTTTGCGCCGGCATCGCGATCGATGAGCTTTATCGGAGGCTGATGTTCGAACTTTTCGCGATTCCGCCGATAGACTTTTACAATCCGCGAAGTCTCGCGGTCTTCGTCTGCATTCTGCAAGGCCTGATCTTTGCGGCATTGTTGATCTTCCGGTGGTTCAAGCAGCGCAAAAGCGCGGACGCTTGGCTCGCCGTTTTGCTTCTGCTTCTCAGTTCGAGCCTGATCACGCCGTTCATAGGCTTTGCGAATGTCTATGACAACAATCAGTGGCTGACGTATTTTCCGTTCGCGGTCGCCTACAGTTACGGCGTTTGCGTGTGGTTCTATACGGTCAGCTTGCTTGAGCCTGACCGCAAATTCAATGCGCGTCAACTTCTGTATTTCGCGCCTTCTGCTGCCTATCTCCTGTTCAGGTTTTTTCTGTTTTCTCACGATCTGGAATGGAAAGGCTGGTTTGATAAGAGCTACGGGGCGGTCTTCGGGTCAACGGTGTTCGTCACCGAATTCGTCTGGAATTTCGTCTTTCTGATCCTCGCGATCGGGCTCTACCGCAGATACCGGTCGTGGCTCAACGACAACTTCTCCGATACGGAAAAGATCAAGTTCAACTGGCTGCGCAATTTCCTCTATCTTTTTACGGGCGTTTTGATGCTCGCCGCAGTTTTTGACTTCATCAACAGCTTTTTGTTCCGGCTTTCCTATATTCAGTATTTCTACTTCGAGATCGTTCTGGCGTTCGTCACATACTATCTCGCGATCGCCGGCTACCTTCGCTCGAAAACGATCGATGTCGAGTTCCATTCGGCCCCCTCTGTCCCGGAGAGCGACGAACGCAGGTTGTTGCTTAACGAGGACGGGCTTGAAAAGCTCAAGGAACGGCTGTTGAAAGTAGTTCATACGGAAAAGCCGCACCTCGATCCGCAGTTGACGCTGACCGAGCTTTCAAAGAATCTCGGCGTAAACTCGTCCGTTCTCTCTTTTGTCATCAATAACGGCTTCGGGAAGAATTTCAACGACTTCATCAACGGGTTTCGGATCGAGGAAGTAAAGTCCAGGCTAAGCGACGCCGAAGGTGCGACGCTTCTTGGAATTGCTTTCGAATGCGGATTCAACTCAAAGGCGACATTTAACCGCGCGTTCAAGAAATTCACTGGAACGACTCCGCGGGATTTTCAGGACTCAGCAAACGGGAGAAATAATGTTTGACACAGAAATTGGACGAATAATTGAGAAGGTCGAAGCGATCGATCCGGTCGCATACGGCCGGACGCGCAACTTTCAAGACGGCGCGGTGACGCGGCTTTCACCATATATCAGCCGCGGCGTGATCTCGACGGCATTCGTGCTGAAGAGCGTTCTCAAACAAGGACGCAAGTTTCACGAGATCGAGAAGTTCGTGATGGAACTCGCCTGGCGCGACTATTTCCAGAACGTCTGGCGGATCAAAGGCGAGCAGATCGACAACGATCTGCTCCATCCGCAGCCGGATGTATCGAACTCGCAGATCCCGGCGGCGGTGCTGCGCGCCGAGACCGGTATCGAAGCGATCGATCGGGCGATCAAAGATCTCTACCAAACCGGTTATGTTCACAATCATCTTCGAATGTACATCGCGTCGGTGACCTGCAACATCGCCGGATCTCATTGGAATCTGCCCGCCAAATGGTTCTACTTTCATCTTCTGGACGCGGATTGGGCAAGCAACGCGCTTAGCTGGCAATGGACCGCGGCGAGTTTCAGCACGAAGAAGTACTACGCGAACCAGGAGAACATCAACAAATACTCCGGCACGGATCAGCGCGGGACTTTTCTCGATGTTGACTATGCGGAATTCGCGGAGATGGAGATCCCGGACATTCTAAGACCGACCGAGACACCCGACCTCGCGACCGTCTTGCCGGAATCCGCCCCGCTTCGGATAGACGAAACGCGTCCGACGCTGGTTTACAATTTCTACAATCTCGATCCGTTCTGGTATCCGGAAACTGACGCGAATCGAGTCCTTTTGCTCGAACCGTCGCATTTCGCGAAGTATCCGGTTTCCGGAAGATCGCTCGAGTTCGTCTCAAAACTCGCGGCGAACATCGAAGGCATTCAAGTCTTCACGGGAGATTTTGACAGTCTCGCCGAACAAACCGGCGGCAGCGAGATCCGCTTCAAGAAACACCCGGCGGCCGCGCATTATCAAGGCACCAGCGAGCATCGCGAATGGATGTTCCCGTCTGTTCGCGGGTATTTCCCATCGTTCTTTGGTTACTGGAAGAAATGCGAGAAGATCGTCAAACAAATGAAATGATCCAGGCACCGATGACAAAAACCGGGAATTGCGCGATATGCGGGTCGGGCAATTGCGCGGACTTCATCAGGTCGGCCGCGCAGATGCACAGCACACGCGAGGTATTCAACTTCAGCCGTTGTGCGGATTGCGGTTACGTGTTTCTCGATCCGCCCGTTCCGAAGTCCGATCTTGCAGATTACTACACCGAATACTATTTGCCATATCGGGGTCCCGAGGCCTGGGGCAAGTATTCCGCGCTAGTCGAACGGAGCGACCGCGAACTGAACGATAAACGTGCCGCGATGTTGGCCGATTTCCGTATCGGCGAGGCGAGCCTCGTACTCGACATCGGTTGTGGCAAGCCCGGCTTCCTGCTGCGTTGTGTCGAAAGATTCGGGTGCCGCGGATTTGGACTCGATTTTTCGGATTTCGGCTGGCGCGACGAGAATATCGACAACGACCGGATCGGTTTGATGGTCGGAGAGATCGGCGACCTGCCGGGCGATTTGCGGCCCGACGCGATCACGATGTGGCACTATCTCGAACACGATTACGATCCGGCGCGTGCGCTCGGCGAGATCGCGAAACTGGCGCATCCGGAAACGGTTCTGGTCATCGAGGTCCCGGATTTCGAATGTGCCGGCCGCGAAAAGTTCGGCCCGTTCTGGGCGGGATATCACACGCCGCGGCATATCTCGGTCTTTTCGGAAAAGAACCTGCGACTGCTGCTCGAGAAAAACGGTTGGGAAGTCCTCAGGATCGACCGCTGGGGGACGCTCGATCCGTTTGTGATCGAGTGGATGAGCCGGATGGAGCAAAAAGGGATCGAATGGAACAAGAATATGGAAGGCGAGTTCTGGAGTTTCGTTGCCGGAATGGTTGCGTTTATGCCGACCAAACTGCGGGAAAAGTCGAAGCCGTTGGGTCTGATGACCGCCGTCGCGCGGCCGGGTGTTTGACTGGAGCGCAAGCGTCCCCTTTTGCAATGAGCGTGAAACGCGAAAAAGCGTGCGAGAGAGTTCAATTTGATTAAGCCATTACGCCGCTGAAGAACGCGGCGTTTGCAAGCGGGGACGCTTGCGCTCCAGTCCAAAATCTAAAATCCAAAATCCAAAATCGATTTCCCGTTCCAGGTTCCGACCGAACGATATGGCTGGAATCGTGAGAACATCTCTTCCTGATACCAGCCAAGTTCACGGGTCTTGGCGATCGCTTCGCGATGTTCGGCGCTTTTGTAGGCGTAGGACTTCATCGCCGCTTCGCTTTCCCACAGGCTGAAGGTCGCCATTTGGATCACGGGAAGCTCGCCGATGCCTTTGGTGAAGATCAGGCCGTCCGATCGCTCGAGCGGTTTTTGAGCGCGGGGAACGAATCGCCAGAAACTCGCAAGGTGTTTGGCTTTTATCCTCGCGCGGGTGATGACCGCAAGGTACGAATTCGCGGCATCGAGATCGCTTGCCGCTTCGAATGGATTTCCGCCCGACCAAGCGCCTTTGGCGGATACGTTCTTCATATAAAGCGTCCAGAACTCGGCCGAATGCGCGCGGTATCGTTCGACGATCGGCGCGGTCGCGAAGAACTCGTCGGCATCGCGTTCGCTTTTCCAAACCTGAAGCAGACTGTAAACCGACCAATCCGGCAAAGGGTTAAAGCCGAATCCTTTGCCGCTCCCGAGCAGTTTGTAAAACGTTTGACCCCTAGCCTGTCGCAAATCCCGGTGCGCGAACTGCATCATTTGAAACGCCCAGAACCGATCGGCGATTGTCGGAAACCGAAAAAATGTCAGCGTCGTGATTTGAGTCATTCCGGTACTTTGATTCCATCTTAGTATGAATCGCCTTTCAGCGGTTTCAAAGCAGAAGCGAACGATTCATCCGGAGTGTCATTGCGTCCGTAGTCGGCACCGCGCCGCCCGACGAGTCAGTACCGCCTGCGTAAGCGGGCGGGCAACCGGCAGCATAGGTCAAGACTGCAGGTACGGATCAATTCATAAGATATGTCTCAAATCCTTACAATCTCGACTCAGATCATCATTTGAGGCGATTCGGATCGGGTCGGCACGTAGTCTGGGAACGGATCACCTGATCTCAAATACAGAATCAATATGAAGAAACAAATCATCAAGGCAATTCTTGCCACCGCAATTCTTTCGGTCACTGCTTTTGCTCAGGACGGCAAGCCGTTTTTCCGGATCATCGAAGGCAAGTGGAAAGGCACGCTCGAATATCAGGACTACACATCCGGCAAGCGCGTGAAAATGAGTACGATCATTACGATCAAGGCCTCCGCCGACGGCAACTCGGCCGAGACGTTCACGATCTACGACGACTTCGGCAAGATCTACAAAGCCGACGGCCGTGAGCGCATAGACCTCGCCGGGCAAAAGTACTTCGACGGTGATACCGAGTTCTCGATCGAGTCGAACGAAGCCGGCAAGATCGTCCTCGTCGGGAAAACCAAAGACGGCAACACGGTCGAACCGACCCGCAAGACGATCAGCTACACGAACGACTCGCTGACGATCCTCAAGGAAACGCGTTCACCGTGGCAGTTTCGCAATTCATATACGCTGAACCGCATCGTCGAAGACAGAGAGTCGGCGGTCGTCCTCTCGCCAAAGCAGTTAAGCGATGACTTCGCGATCCTGAAAAGGACGCTCACGTCGATCCATCCCGGAATTTACCGTTATCAAACGCCCGAATCGCTAGAACTTGAGTTCGCCGCGTTCGAGTCGAAACTTGGCGCACCGATGCCGGAATCCGAGTTTCTGGTCCTCGTCTCGCAGTTTGTCGGCAAACTGCGTTGCGGGCACACATACGTAAACTTCTACAACCAGGACGCGAAACTAAAGGCGAGGCTTTTCGGCGGGCGGACTTATCTGCCGTTCTATTTCCGGATCGTCGACGGCCGTTTCATCATCACCGCCAACGCGTCGTCTAAAAACATCGCGGTCGGCAGCGAGATTCTGAAGATCAACGGTGTCGCCGTAAAAGAGATAATTGCAAAGCTCCTGACGGTCACCAAAGGCGACGGCAAATCGACGCTCGGACACCGGATCGATTCGATCGGGCTGAGCCGCAACGAAGCCGAAAGCTATGCCTTGTTCGACTGGTACTTCCCGCTGTTCTTTCCTATCAAAGACGAGATCTACGACATCGAAGCGAAAAGCTTCGCGTCGAAGCAAAACGCGAACTTCAGCATCCTCGCGATGACGAAGGAGGAACGGACGGCCGAAATGGCAAAGCGCTACGGGCCGACGCCGACGTACGACGATGGGTGGAAGTTCGAGATCCGCGACGGCGCGACCGCGTACCTGAAGATAGACAACTCGATCACCTGGCGGCTGAAAACCATCAAGTTCAAGGAGTTTCTCGCTGCCGCGTTCGCCGAACTTCGCGCGAAGAAGATCCCGAACCTGATCATCGACGTGCGCGGCAACGGCGGCGGAAGTATGGACATCGGTTTCGAACTCGCGCGCTACCTTGCGCCGCGCGTCCTCGGGCCGTACGCGGAAAGCCGGCGACTGGTTCGCAACGTCGCCGCCCGGCCGGAACTCGCGAAGTATCTCGACACGTACAGCGACGAGCTGAAATTCGCGATCCAAAACGGCATTCCGGCGTTGATGTACCGAAAGTTCGACGAGAACTATTCGGAGATAGTCGGCCGCGAAAGTTATCCTGCGGTCGAGCCCTACGCCGACCGATTCGACGGCAAGGCCTTCATTATAGCCGACGCGTCGAACGCATCGGCGACGTTCCAGTTCCTCGATTACGTCAAGCGGAATCGGCTCGCGACGATCGTCGGTCAGCCGACCGGCGGCAATCGTCAGGGGATCAACGGCGGAAACTACTTCTTCTTGCGATTGCCGAATTCAAAGGTCGAGGTCGACATTCCGGTCTACTTCCAGGCGCCGCTGACAACTCAGCCCGACGAAAGCGTCATTCCCGACATTATCGTCCAACGGTCCGCGGACGATATCGGAAACCGGCTGGACCGCGAGTTTTCGGCAATTCTGGCGATTGTCTCGAAGGACGCAAGGTAATCAAAAGATCCCGTCTGACGGCGCTTCGACCAACACAAGAATTTCGTTGACTATCAATTGTTCAAACTGTTTTAATAGAACGGGGAGTTTCCCAGGCTCCCCATATTTTTTTCGCCTTGCGTCCATAGTCCGCGAAATGAAAACCTTCATCAGTCTCTCCGTATTTTTGATCTTGTTCTGCTGTGTGTCCTCTGCGCGCGCAACGGATCAGTATCGATTCGATACGTGGACGACCGACAATGGACTGCCGCAGAACGGCGTGCGGTCGATCGTTCAGACTCCGGACGGTTATCTATGGTTCACGACCTTCGACGGGCTCGTCCGCTTCGACGGATTGCGTTTCACGACCTTCAACAAGAGCAACAGTCCGGGAATCCTAAACAATCGGTTTTCTTATCTTTATTCTGATCTTGACGGAACGCTGTACGCGACTTCGACGGAAGACGGCGTCCTTACGATCTATCGAAACGGCGCGTTCAAGTCGATGACGGCAGACGAGGTTCCCGGTCATTACATCCAGGAGATCAAGCCTGACGCTAACGGGGAACTGCAGTTTCTGAGCGAAGACGATTCGAGAAAATCCAAGACCTGGTACTACCTTCGGAACGGGACGTTTGTCTTCGCCCGCGTCAACGAACATTACAACGAGCGCATCGAACTTGAGGCGCGGGACGGTTCTCACTGGACGATAACGCCCGGGCTCACTCTTCAAACCCGCGGCGAATCGACGTTCGAATACAAACTCGATCTCAGCGCCGTCGATTTCGGCGTCAACCACTACATCGATCGCGAAGGTGCGCTTTGGATCGGCGAACGACGCCTGCACCGGTTGAAGAATGGTACGATCGAAACTTTCGGCGACAAAGACGGACTGTCCGCCAATTCGATAAACCACTCGTTTTGGGAAACCGACGACGGTTCGCTCTGGTTCGCGACCGGCGGCGGAATGAGCGGCGGCGTCGGCCTTGGCCGGCGTCAAAACGGGAAGTTCAGTTTCTTCGATACAAAAGACGGGCTTGCGGACAATTCGATCTTCGATCTTCTCCACGACCGCGAAGGAAACATCTGGGTCTCGACCAACAAGGGGCTCAGCCGTTTGCGAAAACGCGTCATCAGCGGGCTGAGCAAGGACGCGGGGCTCGAATACAACGAAGTCTATCCGCTGCTCCGCGACCGGTCCGGCAATACGTGGGTCGGAACCAACAAAGGATTGAGTCTGTACCGTGAGGGCCGTTTTGAAACCGTCCGCTTCAAGCCTGCGAACCCGTCATCGCCGGAACAGTGGAACGACGGCGCAACTTCGGTTCAGTCATTGTTTGAGGACGCGAACGGCAAACTATGGATAGGCCTTAACGGCGGCATATACGTCGCGAAGAACGGCGCCGGCGAACTTCTTTCGGGAACCAAAGGCACGCACGTTTTTGCGATCAAATCGGACCGATCGGGGAATGTCTGGGCGGCGACGAACAAAGGGCTCTGGCGTTATCGCGACTACGTTCGCGAGGCGTCATACGCTTTGCCCGAAGGCTTGCCGAACGAGTTCGTCACCGAGATTTTCGAAGATTCGAAGGGGCGGCTCTGGTTCGGGACGCTCGGCGGATTGTCGGAGTATCGCGACGGGAAGTTCATCAATTACACGGTCCGCGAAGGGCTTGCCGGAAACTACGTTCGAACGGTCTTCGAGGATTCCGAGGGGACGATGTGGATCGGAACCTACGACGAAGGAATGAGCCGGTTCAAGGACGGCAAATTCGTCAATTTCAAGGAATCGAACGGACTGTTCAACAACGGCGTCTTCGCGATCCGCGAAGACAAGCGCGGAAACTTCTGGATCAGTTCGAATAAAGGCATTTATCGCGTCAGCCGAAACGAGTTGAACGCGTTTGCCGACGGCCTGATCAAACGGATCAACAGCACCGGCTACGGCAAGGACGACGGAATGCTCGTCACCGAGTGCAACGGCGGACGCCAGCCGGCGAGCCTGGTCGATGACGCCGGCCGCTTCTGGTTTCCCACGCAAGACGGGATCGCGATCGTTGATCCCGAGGCGGAGGCCGCCAATCCGGCGTCTCCGACCGTCATCATCGAGGGCACGACCGTCGAGCGCGAACCGACCCAGTTTCGCGGCGGTCTGTCGATCGAGCCCGGTCAGCGGAATATCGAGATCACTTACACCGGAATCAGTCTCATCAAGTCGGAACAGATCAAGTTCAAATACAAACTCGAAGGTCACGATCCGGATTGGGTTGAGGCGGGCACGCGTCGCAGCGCGCATTATTCGACGCTCCCGCCCGGTGTTTACCGTTTCCGTGTGATCGCCGCCAACAGCGAAGGAGTCTGGAACGAAGAAGGCGCAACGCTCGAGGTGACGCTCAAGCCGTTTTTCTATCAAACGCTGTGGTTCTATCTTCTTTGCGCCGTGATCATCGTCGTTCTTCTCGGACTCGTCTGGCAACTGAGCGTTCACGAACTGCGTCGCCGCGAACGGAGACTGTCGCGGCTCGTGACCGAGCAGACCGACGAGCTTCGTCTGGTCAACGCGGAACTCGAGTATCTTGCCAATTCCGACGGATTGACGAAGATCGGCAATCGCCGCCGTTTTGAGAAATTCCTCGCCGATGAATGGAGCAGAGCGGTTCGCTTCAAGACGGAGATGTCACTTGTTCTGCTCGACATCGATCATTTCAAACTCTACAACGACACCTACGGACACCAGACCGGCGACGAATGTCTGCAGCGCGTGGCCGAGGCGCTGGCCGACGCGATCAACCGGCCGACCGATCTCGTCGCGCGATTCGGCGGAGAGGAGTTTGCGATAATTCTCGGCGGCACCGACGCTGTCGGCGCTCTCAACATCGCCCGGCAGGCAATCAATAACGTCAATCAGCTGCTGATCCCGCATCTGAGTTCGACGACGAGCGAGTATTTAACGATCAGCGCCGGAATCGGAACGCTGTTTCCGCGTTTCTGCCTCGACGAGGCCGATCTCATACGGGCGGCGGATACGGCTCTCTACCAGGCCAAGAAAAGCGGACGCAACCGGATCATTTGCAACGACCTGACGATGCTGCCCGATGCGCCGGGCATACTCGACGAAGAACTTCTTGAGATCCGTTAGGCCGCGACAAATAGATTCTGGTTTTTTCACAAGTTTGGTAGACTCGAAATTGATGAGCTTCAAAGAGCACTCCGAAAGCCTTTCCTTGGTTGGTTACGAGTTTTACCGGCGCGGCTGGGTGATGGGAACCGCCGGCAACTTCAGCGCAAAGATCTCGGAATCGCCGCTTCGGATCGCGGTTACGGCGAGTGGCAATGAAAAGGGTTCGCTCGACGAAACGCATTTTCTCGAGATCGACGACAACGCCGAGGTGCTTCAGGGATTCGGCAAACCGTCGGCCGAAACGATGGTTCACCTGACGATCTACCGGATGCGGGGGAACGTCGGATCGGTTCTCCACACGCATTCGGTTTGGGGAACGATCCTGTCCGAGTATTTCTACAAGGACGGGGCGATCGAGATCGAGGGATTCGAAATGCTCAAAGGCCTCGCGGGCGTGATGACGCACGAACATCGAGAGATCGTCCCGATCATCGAAAACTCGCAGGATTACATCGCCTTGTCTCACGTCATCGACAATGTTTTGCGCGAGAACCCCGGAATTCACGGACTGTTTCTGCGCCGTCACGGAATCTACACCTGGGGCAAGGACATCGCCGAAGCGAAACGGCACATCGAGATCTTTGAGTTTTTGTTTGAAGTTCTCGGGCGGACGCTGAGTCTCAGATGACGAATCGCGACGCAAAATCCGAATCCCGCGAGTTTCTCGAAGCGGTCACGGCCGTATTGTTTCGGCACGATCCGGCGGCGCTCAATTTCGGATTCAATCCCGAAGAGTATCGTCCGGAGGCGGAAACGATCGTTTATCAACTCGAAGCCTGCCGTTCGGAGGAAGCCGTCCTCGAAGTGATCGAACGCGAACTTTTTGAGTGGTTCGACGAGGCGACCGCGGACGGTCCGGAAGTTCCGGCGATCGCCGCCGAGGTATGGAAGTTGATCGAGGAACGCAACCTATAATTTATGGCCATAGTCGACATTCCCGATAAGAACATCCGGCTGACCGATCCGGCGTTGATCCGCGAAACACTCGCCGGCGTCGGCATCGATTACGAGCGTTGGGACGCGAAAGAGTCGCGCGTTTCGCCCGACGCTTCCGAGGCCGAGATCCTCGAAGCTTACGAGCCCGAGATCGAGACGTTGAAGCGATCCGGCGGTTACGTCACGGCGGATGTCATCAACATCGTTCCGACGACGCCGAATCTCGAGGCAATGCTCGGCAAATTCAACAAGGAGCATTGGCACGACGAGGACGAGATCCGTTTTATCGTCAAGGGCCACGGTCTGTTTCACATTGCGCCGAAAGACGGACCTGTTGTTTCCGTCGAAATGGAAGCCGGCGACCTGATTCGCGTTCCGCGCGGGACGCTGCATTGGTTCGATCTCTGCGCCGACCGGATGGTGCGGGCGATCCGACTGTTTCAAGATCCGGCCGGCTGGACGCCGCATTATACGGAAAGCGGCATCGACAACCGGTATCAGCCGCTCTGTTTCGGGCCGGACATTTTCCCGGCCGGAGATCAATCAATATGATCAAAGCCGTATTGTTGGACATCGAGGGCACCGCGACCCCGATCGATTTCGTGCACCGCACTCTGTTCCCGTACGCGAAATCGAAGATGGAAGATTTCGTCGTCAGGAATATCGCGGCGCTTGAAAACGAGATCGCCGAACTCAAGGCCGAATACCGTAAGGATTTTCAGGATCAGGTTTACGGTCGGAAGTTCAACGACCGCGAACCCGAAACGATCGTCAAATACCTCGAGTGGCTGATCGATGTCGATCGGAAATCGACGCCGTTGAAGGCGATCGAGGGACAGATCTGGCGCGCCGGGTACGAGAGCGGCGAGCTCGTCAGCCGCGTTTTCGCCGATGTTCCGGAAGCGCTGAAGCGCTGGACCGAGCGCGGCGTAAAGGTCGCGGTCTTTTCGTCGGGGAGCGTGCTCGCGCAGCGGTTGATCTTCACCTATTCCAACGCCGGCGATCTGAGCGGTCTGATCAGCGGCTATTTCGATACGCACATCGGAAAGAAACAGAACCCGGGAAGTTATTACGCGATCGCCCGTGAACTCGGATTCAAGCCGGGCGAAATGCTATTTGTGTCGGACGTTGTCGCCGAACTCGACGCGGCACGCGACGCCGGATTCCTCACGCTTCTTTCGGTTCGCGAAGGCAATGGAAAGTATCCGCACCCGATTCAGCACGACGTCATCGGATCGTTTTCCGACATCGACTAAGTCGTCTCCAACTGAGATTCCTATGAAGCCTTGATTGGGAATTTTACGGCTCTCAAGAAAATCAATTGCCCCTAGTTTCAGCCAGTGGACGGCATACAGAAGATGTGTCCATCAATTGCCACTAGCTGCAGAGGTTGTGTCAAAACTCCGATTTGTCTTCGGTTTTATGAGTTGCCACTAGCTTCAGCTAGTGGATCGAGATTCAGACTTGATCCCGGCTTTAGCCGCAGTATTGGGCTAAAGCCAAGAAAGTCTTGGGGCGAGGCTGTCTGGAAAGTCACTCAGAAAGTCTCCGGGATTGCCGTTTTTCTGTTGTCTGTTTTGGGAGAGTCCGCTTCGGCCGTCATCAGTTGGCCGGTCGCCGAGCGCATTTCCGCCTTTTCAGACGGTTGCCAGCCTTTGCAGGTTGTGTGCGATGCGATCAATCCGATCTCAATCTGTACTTTTGCCAACCCCTCAGTAAGAACCTTCTGAATTTCTTGTTTTCCTTTATGTTTCCGATCACCGCCTCGACCTCGTACCGTTGTTTCCTCCGTTCGACGCCTTTCTCGCTTTCGAGCATCTCGCGCGCCTTGCGCCGGTGCCTCAGAACTTCTTCGTTGCGCTCGATCGACCGTCCCCCTCGCCCTTCGAACATTCGGCCCGCATCGGACATCCGCCGCAGGCCTCGGTCCGGTAGATTTTGACGTTTTGCTTCCGGCCGTTCTGCGTCGTCTTCACGCGATCCTCCGAGAACTCCATCACGTGCCCCGCCGGACACCGGTAAGTATCGGTCTCTGCGTCGTATTGGAAGTTGTCTGCCGAACTTCCCTTGGGCTTCCGGAATCGAACCCCGGAAACTTCACAAATGCCTTGATCGCCCGTTTCTCCAGATAGGCGTAGTTCTCTTCACTGCCGTAACCCGCATCCGCCGTCACGCTTTCGGGTTCCGTTCCGTACGTTTCGATCATCTTGCCGACATGCTCCGGCAGCGCGGTCGTGTCCCCGCCGATTGTGTCAGCGTTACCCGGTCAGAAAATGCCCCTCGGTCGCCAGCTGGACATTGTACGCCGGTCTCAACTGCCCGTTCCCCAGATGGTCTTCCTTCATCCTCATGAACGTCGCGTCATGATCGGTCTTCGAACTGCTTCGTCGCCCGTCCAGCATCCGCTCCTGCGCCTCGACCTTCGCCGCCCGGCCCGGCAACTCCCGCCTCAATTTCCGCACCCGCTGCCTTGTCTTCGCATCGGGCTCGGCTTCAGCAACTCCTCGTCGATCGCTCTCACCGCGCGTCACCGCTTCCGGGTCCACCGCCTCAAAATCCGGCCGTTCGGCGCCTGCTCTTCCTCCGCGCTCGCCCGCTCGACGTACTTCCACACGTCACGCAACTGTTCCCTTATCCGCTGCTGTTCCGCCCACCGTCTTTGCCCAGACGAACGTGTACCGGTTCGCGTTCGCCTCGATCTTCGTCCCGTCAGTATCACTTCCCGCAACGATACCGCCCCCTCTTCGACAAGCAGCAGCACGACCTGCGAAAAGATCTTCTCAAGATGATCTTTCAGCCGCTTCGACCGAAAGTCCGCCAGCGTGTTGTGGTCCGGCCTCGCGTTGCCGGCGAGCCACAGAAATGCACGTTTTCATGCAACGCCTGCTCGATCTTCCGGGACGAATAGATATTCCGAAGATACGCGTAAACCAGCACCTTCAAAAGCAGCCGCGGATGGTAGCTCGACGCTCCGCCGCCTTTGTACCCAAGCTCAAGCACGCCGATGTCGATCCGCTCGATCACTTCGTTCACAACGCGCACCGGATGGTTCGCGGGCACCAGATCATCCAGGCTCGGCGGCAACAACATCGGTTGGTTCTGATCGTAATGCTTGAAGACCACCTTCTTCCTTTTCTCGTGTATCATACTTAGTATTATAACCCACGTATGCAACTCGACGAAATTCAAACAACACTCCCGAGACCGAAAATCGCCGAACCCGAGGGGACTTTTCAGACAGCCTCCAATTAGCAATTAATAAGAAGAAAGCCGCTTGATTTTGATCTATGAACTCAGACTTCTGAAGGTTTTGACACAGCCTCTTCAGCTAGTGGACAGCATATAGAAGATATGTCCATCAATTGGAGGCTGTCTGTGGATAAATTCGCTGAAAGCGAATCAGGTAATAGCCTGGGGGGTGAGCGGAGCGTAACCCCCAGGCTATTAGTCAGATGGGACGCCGACCCTGAAGGGGTCGAAGGTAAGTCGTTGATTGTTCGACCCTTGCTTCATCATGATGACGCGTTGTTCAACAAAGGGCGGCGTTCGATTCTTTCGCCGTGCCGCACACTACTTTGTTGTCCCGTTTGCGACTTTCAGGAATACGCTTCTGGGAAAGAAAATCCTTCACGCTGAGTCGACGCGATCATCGGCCTGATCTTCAGGGCGTTCACTTTCCGGGTACGATGAAGCGTTCGGTGTAACCGATCTTCTTCAGAATCGCCGCGGTCTCGACGTCGTTCGCGGGACGCGGAACGGCGAAGTCGTCGATGATCACGGGTATCAGATCTATGCGTTCGACGGCTGTCAGCCCGCCGCCTTGGCCGTCCGGCCCGCGCCGCACCGAGATCTTGAGCATCAGTCCTTCGCGCGTGTCCGGCTTTCGCTGGTCGAAAATAAAATTCCCGAGCGAATAGAAGATCATTTTGCCTTTGTACGTCTCGGTCGTCTGGATCCAATGCGGATGCGCGCCGATGACGATGTCGGCGCCGAAGTCGATCGCTTTGCGGGCAAAATCGATCTGCGGCTGATGCGGTTTCCGGACATACTCGATCCCGGCGTGCATCGTGACGACGACGAAGTCGCTCTCCGCTTTGGCCTGTTTGATCGAACGCTCGAGAAACTCCGTCTCCTCGATCCGCGCGACGTAGTCGTTGCGCTTGACGCCGCCGTCGTTGATCGACGCATACGACGCCCCGACAAATCCGAACTTGATGCCGTTTGCCTCGACAACCTCGGGTTTCCAGGCGCGTTCGAGGTTCTCTCCGGTGCCGATGTATTTGATGCCGCGCTCGTCAAGGTATTTGTGGGTGTTCACGAGGCCTTTCATTCCCTGGTCCCAGGCGTGATTGTTCGCGAGGTTCACGATCTTGAATTTGTATTCGGAGAGCCCCGCGACGTCGCGAACGCGCGTGTTGAAGACGAGGCCCTTGCCGACCCGCGTGTCGTCTCCCGAGATCGGCGATTCGAGATTGCCGAAACTGAAATCGGAAGCCTTGAGAAGATCGCCGACCTTCTGGAACGGATAGAGCGGATTCCCCGCTCGGTCGATGGCTCGGGCCACGCCGCGCGAGATCATCATATCGCCGACGGCGATGAAGTTCGCGGCTGCAGGCTTGACCTCGACCTTCGCTGTTTTGTTCGCGGCGGGTTCCGGGGCAGGCTTCCCGCAGGCGGCGCTGAAAACGAGCGACAACGCGACTAGCACGAAAACCGGCATTCGATTCGAAGCATTAACGTCTACGGAAACTCCGAACATCTTTTTGAAAAATAAGAAAATTGTCATTCACACCTCTGCAAAAATGGCGTCCGTTGCAGCATTTGGAAGTGACGGACGCAAAATGATCAGTCGTCATTTTACCCGATAGTTTGGAATACTTCAGAATGGCTATGCAATAATCTCAGTATGGCAACAGCAACTCTAGCGGCAGGATGTTTTTGGTGCGTCGAAGCGGTTTTCGACGCTTTGCGCGGCGTCTCGGACGTCGTTTCGGGTTATTCGGGCGGACACACGGAGAATCCGACCTACCAGGAAGTCTGTTCGGAAACGACGGGGCACGCCGAGGTCGTTCAGATCGAGTTCGACGAAAACGAGATCACGTTCGCGGATATTTTGCGGATCTTTTTCGCGGTCCACGATCCGACGACGCTCAACCGTCAGGGGAACGACATCGGAACGTCGTATCGGTCGGCGATTTTCTACCATAACGACGAGCAGAAACGCGTCGCCGAAGAGGTGATTCGCGAGGTCACCGAAGCCGCGATCTACGAAAATCCGATCGTTACCGAGGTCGCGCCGTTCACGAAATTCTGGCCGGGCGAAAACTATCATCAGGAATACTTCGCCAACAATCCGACCCAGCCTTACTGCGCCGCGGTCGTCGCGCCGAAAGTCGCGAAGTTTCGCAAGGTATTCTTCGACCGGTTGAAGAAATAAGCGAAGCGTTTGCAGAAACGCTAAATGCAGAAACGCGCACGAAGTAAGCGTGCATAGCCCGGAACAAGAAACGCGCACGAAGCAAGCGAAGCGTTGCAGAAACGCGCACGAAGCAAGCGTGCATAGCCCGGAACAACGCGCACGAAGCAAGCGTGTCCGGCCACGCCGGCGGACCGTCACATCGGTTCGATCCGTGTCACGCCGGGCACGCTTACTTCGTGCGCGTTTCTGCATTAGCGTTTCTGCATTGGCGTTTCGCGGGCAAGGATCTCTCGGAATGATTTTTTGTGCCGTGCGGTGTATCATTTCCCGACAAGTTCCAACAATTTTAGAATCAATCACACAAAAATGACTTTGAAGTATTTGAGCGTCGCGATCACTCTCCTGGCTGCATTGAGCGTCTTTCCACAAGACACAAAACGTCCGATCACGATCGACGACCTGGTCAAAATGAAGACGGTCGCGAGTCCGCGCGTCAGTCCCGACGGCAAATGGATCGCCTACACGGTGTCCGAAATGGACCTCAAGGAGGACGAAACCGAAACGCGCATCTGGATGGTCGCAACCGCCGGCGGCGAAGCGATCCCAATGACCTCGAAGGGTTATTCGGCCGAGAGCCCGCGTTGGAGTCCCGACGGGAAATACCTTTCGTTTCTTGCCTCGCGCGGCAAGGACAAGGACGGCGACGAGGAAAAGTCGCAGGTTTGGACGCTCAACCGGCTTGGCGGCGAAGCCCAGCAAGTTACAAAGCTCAAACAAGGCGTCGCCGGTTACGAATGGTCGCCCGACGGAAAACGGCTGGTGCTGCTCGTCCGCGATCCGAAACCGGAAGAACTTACCGACGACAAGGAAGACGATAAAAAGGCGAAGCCGGCGGTCGTCGACCGGCTTCAATTCAAGCGCGACAATATCGGATACCTTGACCGTTTCCGGACACATCTCTATATCCTCAGAGTCGGCGACGAAAAGGCTGAGCCGATTCAGATCACCTCCGGCGATTTTGACGACGCCGACCCGGCCTGGAGTCCGGACGGAAACTTGATCGCCTTTGTCAGTAACCGTACGGACGAACCGGACGGAAACCCCAATACCGACATCTGGATCGTTTCTGCGGACAATACCGACAAGGGAAAAACGCTCTTGCAGGTAACGACGAATCCGCGCGAGGATTCGGCGCCGTCGTGGAGCCCGGACGGTCAGACGCTCGCCTACTCGACCGTGACGGCACCGTTGAAGGTGATGTGGTACGCGACGAATCATCTCGCGACGATTTCGGCGAAAGGCGGCGCGCCGACGGTTTGGACGACCGCGCTCGACCGCAACGTCATCGGTCCGAGATTCGCCGCCGACGGCAAATCGATCTGGTTCATCCTCGAAGACAGCGGCGAACAGAATCTGGCGTCGATCAATCTCGCGACGAAGGCCTTGTCGCGCGCGATCACCGGCGAGTCGACGGTTCTCGATTACGATTTCGCGGGCGGAACGATGGCGCCGCTCGTTTCGCGTCCCGACCTGCCGGACGAGGTTTTTTCGTTCGGTCCGAATCAATTGAAGCAACTGACCTACACGAACAAGAAACTGCTCGACGAGATCCAACTTGCGACGGTCGAGAACGTTCAGTTCAAGAGCAAGGACGGAACGGAGATCGAGGGTTTTATATACAAACCGCTGGGGTTCAACCCTTCGATGAAGTATCCGACGATCCTCAGAAACCACGGCGGTCCGGTCTCGCAATACGATTTCAGTTTCGATTTCGAGCCGCAGCTTTACGCGGCAAACGGCTACGTCGTGATCCAGACCAATCCGCGCGGTTCATCGGGTTACGGACAGGCGTTTTCGTTCGCGCTCTTTGCTGATTGGGGAAATCTCGATTTTCAGGACGTGATGGCCGGTGTCGATCATTCCATCTCGAAGGGTTACACGGATCCCGACCGGCTGGGCGTTTGCGGCTGGTCATACGGCGGAATTCTGACGAACTACGTGATCACCCAAACGACGCGCTTCAAGGGCGCCGTTTCCGGTGCGAGCGAGGCGCTATACCGCGCGAACTACGGCCACGATCATTACCAAATGTGGTGGGAGACGGAGTTCGGTCTTCCGTGGGCGAATGCCGAAGCCTGGGAGCGCATATCGCCTTTCAACAAGGTCGACAAGATCACCACGCCGACTCTCTGGATCGGCGGCGGTTCGGATTGGAACGTTCCGATCCTCAATTCGGAACAGATGTATCAATCGATGAAACGGCTCGGGCGCGAGACTCAACTTGTCGTCTATCCCGGCGAGTTCCACGGCCTGAAACGCCCGAGTTTCATCAAGGACCGGCACGAACGTTTCCTGGGCTGGTTCGAGAAATATGTGAAAAAGTGAAAAAAGGGGAAAAGGGAAAAGGGAAAAGGCGAAAGGCAAAAGGGAAAAGGGAAAAGGCAAAAGGCAAAAGGGAAAAGGGAAAAGGGAAAAGGCAAAAGGCAAAAGGCAAAAGGGAAAAGGCGAAAGGCAAAAGGGAAAAGGCAAAAGGGAAAAATGCGAAAGGAAAAAAGGGGAGTGTTGCTTTCCTCCTTTTTCGAGTACGACCTTTTCGCCTTTTTCCCTTTTTTCCTTTTCCCTTTTTTCCTTTTCCCTTTTCCCTTTTCCCTTTTCCCTTTTCCCTTTCCTCTTTTCCTACTTCTCTTCCGGTAGTTCCTTGGTATTTCCGCGTTCGAGTTTCGCGAATCGGGACGTCGAAAGCCACTCCGGCATTGAATCAGCGTTTGCGAGTCGCAATCCCATAATCCCCATCACCTCGGCGACCGTTTTTGCGCCGTCCCACGACCAGTCGGGCCGAATCACATCACCGGGTTGGTGATAGTCGGTCTTTTCCCATTCACGCATACGTTTCATCGCGTTCTGGATGTCGCCCTCGGGCGCGCCCATCAGCATCAGCGCGGGTACGCCACGTTCAACAAACGAATAATGATCGGACCGGTAGAACACTTTTTCGTCCGGGACCGGATCGGGCGCGACGACGATCCCCATCGCCGCAGAAACATCGGTGAGCATCGCACCGAGTGTCGAGTGCTCTGCCCCATAGCCGACCATCGTCTTCACGGGTCCGTAAACTTCGGTTCCGACGCCGTCCAGATTGAGGTTCGCGGAGACCTTTTTGATGTTCCAAGTCGGATTCTTCGCCCAGTATTTCGATCCGAAAAGCCCGTATTCTTCGGCGGTCACGGCGAGAAAAATCAGCGATCTCTTGGGTTTTACGGGGGATTTTGAAAAAGCCTCGGCGACGGCGAGCATCTCCGCCGTTCCGAGTCCGTTGTCGGCGGCCCCGGGATAAACCTTGCCGTTTTCGGTTCCGAAGGCATCGTAGTGCGCCGAAAAGAGAATCGCTTCTTCCTTGAGCTTCGGATCGGAGCCTTCGATGTAGCCGACGACGTTCGGCGAAGTTCCCTTTGTCGATTTTGATCTTGCAACGATCTTCGCGGTCTGATTGAGCTTGACGGGTTTGAACGTGTTTTCTTCAGCGCGTGCCAACGCATCCTTGAGCGAAATCCCCGATTTCGCAAAAAGCTTTTCGGCCATCGGCGTGCCAACGCTCACCAACAGCGGCAACGGAAAGGGCTCGCTATCTTCCGTACCGCCGGCGAGACTGAGGCTACGGCGACCATAGTAGTCGATCATCGTCTCGGGCGCTTCCTTTTCACGGCCATGGGCGATGTAAACGATTCCCGCGACTCCGGCCCGGACGAGATTCAAAAAGATCGCGGAACTCGCCTCTGCCTTGTCCCAGGAATCCTTATTGATGCTCGCCGGCGGGCCTTCGATCATAACCACAACCTTGCCGCGAACGTCGATGCCTTCGAGATCGTCGCGCTTGATCGATGCCGCCTGGATGCCGTATGCGATGAAAATCATCTCACCGCTCTTCTCCTTATCGGTACGCTTGAACGGCAACGACTGAAACGCGAAGTCCTTGCCGAACCTGAACGATTCGTCGCCGACTTTGAAACTCGTCTCCGGTGTATAGACGGTTTCGCGGAAATCGACTTTCTGGAGAAATGAGGCCTTATCGCCGAGCGGTTTCATTCCGAGCGCCTTGAACCGTTCAGCGATCCACGCCGCCGCTTTCTCGCCACCGGGCTGCATCGTTCCGCGCCCTTCCATTTCGGGTGACGAGAGCGTCGCCGTGGCATCCTTGATAGCCTGAATCGTGATGTTTGCCGCCAGTGCCCGCTCGTCGGAAGCAAGCGTCGATTTGAGCGCAACCGCCGCCGTCTGGGCGAAAACACCACCGAAAAGCAGCATTCCAACGAGAAATGCCGCAAAACTCCGTCGCCAAGGCGCGACTCTATTTGCTTGAGTTGATCTCATAGTTCTTATCCTTTCTACTACTGAATTCCTTTGCCGATTCATCGGCGGTCAAGTGAATCTACGGAACGGGAACAAGTTTGAAGATTCTATCATCGGCACGGTCCGGACTTCCACGGCCGTCGCGGTTTGAGGTCGCGAAATAGATGAACCCGTCGGGCGATTCCCCAACCTCGCGAATTCTGCTGAGAAGCCCCTCAAGCAGATTCTCCTGGCCGACGATCTTTCGTCCGTCGAGCTTTACGCGGATCAGGCGCGCGCCGCGAAGACAACCGAAAATCGCGCTGCCTTTCAAGGCCGGAAACTTGTCGCCCTTATAGATCAACAGGCTTCCGGGGGCGCAGGCCGGCGTGTATTCGATAAGCGGCGCGACCATTCCTTCCTTGGCCATCGTCCCGTAAATCTCGGGCCAACCGTAGTTCTTGCCGGCTTCGACGAGATTGAATTCGTCCGCGCCGCCGCCGCGTCCCTCGAAGCTCGACGGCCCGTGTTCCGTCTGAAACATCAGGCCGTCGGCCGACCATGCAAGGCCCTGCGCGTTGCGGTGACCGAGGCTGTAGATCTCGGGGCGCACCGATTTGTCTTTAACAAAGGGATTGTCTGACGGAACCGTGCCGTCGTCGTTGAGCCTGAGCGTCTTTCCGCCGAGCGAATCGGTCCGTTGGGCGAGGTTCCAGTCGGTTGCATCGCCGACGGTGATGTAGAGTTTTCCGTCTGGGCCGAATCGCGCACGCGTTCCCGCGTGGAACTGCGCGGCCGGCATATTCTCGAGAATGATCTTCGGTTCGACAAGGGTCGCGCCATCAAACCGGTAACGGACTACCTTCACAGCCTTGCCGTCGCCGCGGTAGGCGTAGGCGAGGTAGATGAAATTGTTTTCGTTGAATTTCGGATGAAGCGCGATGTCCATCAAACCGCTCTCGCCGGAAGGTTCGACGTCGGGGACCTTGAAAATGGGTTCGGGTTTGAGCTTGCCGTTCTCGATCAAACGCACGCGTCCCGGGCGTTCGGTAACGAGTATCCGCCCGTCCGGAAGGAATGCGAGGCCCCACGGAACCTCAAGCCCCGTCGCGACCGTTTCAAGGCGGAACTTCACAGGCTTTTCACCTTCTGAAAGTGCAGTCGTTGAAAAGACTTCCGTCTCGGAGATTCCCTTCGGTTTCTGGCCGCACGCGGATAGCGCGAGAATCACCGGTAGCAGGAAAATCAGCGGTTGTTTCATAAGCAAGAGTTAGACGTGCCTTGAAAACAATTTGTTTCCTCTTGTCGCGGATTGTTGAACCTCTCCATTCCGGAAGTTCGTTTCGTTGGCTGAAACTGCGCGATTGGAGTCGTTTCGATCGGACTTGCGCCCGGCCTCAGTTGATTCCGAGAACTTCGATAATGAAGATCAGCGTCGCATTTGGCGGGATGACGCCGCCGGCGCCCGATTCGCCGTAGCCGATCGCGGGCGGAATTATGAACGTCGCGTGGTCACCGACGCGGAGTTTCTGCAACCCTTCGTCCCAGCCCTTGATGACCATTCCAAGTCCGACGGGGAACGAAAACGGTTCGTTTCGGACCAGCGAACTGTCGAACAAGACGCCGTTCGTCAGCAGTCCGGTGTAATTCACGATGACCTCATTGCCCGCTTTGACTTCGGCTCCGTCACCGGCTTTGGTTATGACATAGGTCAAGCCCGATTCGGTCGTGACCGCATTGTTGTTTGTGTTTTCCATTAGTTGTTCCCCGAACGACGCTGAGACTCAATATCGGAAAGGTGTTTCGGACCCAATTCCAAATCGCAGATTCCAGATTCCAGATTCCAAATCGGAGATTCCAGATATTCCAGATTCCAAATCGGAGATTCCAAATATTCCAAATCCCGAATCCCAAATCCCAAATCCCAAATCCCAAATCCCAAATCCGAAATCCCAAATCGTATCACTTGCCGATCTCGCTCTCGACGAGCGATTTCAATCCGGCCTCGCTGAAGTTTAGAAGCTTGCGGCCGTTGACGAAGATCGTCGGCGTCTGACGCACTCCGAGCGACTGGCCGTCGCGCTTGTCGCGGTCGATCTTTGCCTGATACTTGTTCTCTTTGATCGCGGCGTTGACCTTCTCGACGTCGAGCCCGAGTTGCTTTGCATACTTTTCAAACAGCACCGGGATATTCGGCGGCGGCTCGCCCGTCGGCGGTCCGTGGCGTTCGCCCCATTCGGGTTGTTTCTCGAAAAGAAGCGCTTGCGTCTCCCAAAACTTACCTTGTTCGGCGGCGGCCTCGAGCATATTGGCGGCGCTGACCGAATTCGGATGGAGCGGCATATATCGAATAACAAGCTTCGTCTTGCCGTCGTATTGCGTCACCATCTTTTTGAGAACCGGCGAAAACGTCGCGCACGATTCGCATTCAGGGTCGACGAACTCAACGATCGCGACCGGCGCGTTCGCCGGGCCGAGCGTCGGACTGTCGGGCCTGATCAGAACCTCCGGATTCAGTGCCGGCGCGCCGGTATTCGTGTTTCCGGTGACGCGCACGTTCTGAACCGAGCTTCGGTAATAATTCATTCCGAGAATCGCGACGCCGATGACGACGGCGCCGATCACGATCAGGAGTTTTACTTCATTTTTCATAATTCTTTCGGTTTATAAAGAAACATCAAGAGCCCCAGGAAGACGAACGAACCGAGCGACATCAGCGGAATCGTGACGAAGCCGAACAGTTCGAGTTGCCGCGAACTGCACGAAACGCCCTCGGAGCACGGCGTCAACGTTTCCGGGATGAAGCCGTAGTAAAGCAGGTTGTGATAGATCGCGACCGCCAAGCCGCAAACGATCAGCGAGAGCGCATATGTCTTCATCCGCGGATCGCGCATCACGATGCCGGCGCCGATAATGACGACGAGCGGATACATCGCGACGCGCTGATACCAGCAAAGGGTGCAAGGCGGAAACTGCATTACCTCGCTCAAGAAGAGGCTGCCGACCAACCCCGCGAGCGCCGCCGCCCAGGCAAGGTACGGCAGACTCTCGTTCAGTTTTCCGATTTCCGGCGTTTTGACGCTCTCCGATTCTTCCATACTCCAATCCCGTTCGCGGACGAATTTTGACTCGATTGTCGTTTTGTAGCCCTATGATAACAAAACCAACACGGGGCGAATCAAGTCGGCCGATTCGAAAGACCTGTTCACGACACGATGGAAGCGTCGCCCCCGGCCGCGTCAGGGATTTCCCGCGAAACAAGCCAACAAAGCGAAAAATGGCCTTTTCAATCCGCGCAAGGCAGTCCGCAAAGGCAGGTCAGTACCATCTGCGGTAGCGGATGGCTGACGATCGGCATACCGGCTTGATGCCGATCGGTCCGCTGCGGCCGGAGACTGCCGCGGCCAGCCATCCGCTACCGCAGATGGTACTGACCTGTTTTGAAATCGTGCTGCCGGATCCGGGATAAAAGTGTGCCGCGGACGGGGCCGTTGGTGGTATAATCTGAACATACTTTCGCGAACATCTTTGACAATTCAGACCATCAAAAAATAAGTATTGAAGGAGTAATTCATATGGATGCTAAATTAGACAAAAGAGCAGATCTTGCCGGTCCGGGAATCGGCAATTATACGGAAGTCGAAAAAGTGCTTCCGCAAGATTACACGTCATTATTGAATCCGAAAGAAACACAGGAAGCGATCACTGCCGTCAAGCGTTTCATCGAAGACGGATTGTGCGAGGAACTTAACCTGATCCGCGTCGAAGTGCCTCTGATCGTCGATGTCGACAGCGGCGTCAACGATTATCTCGATCGCGACGGCTCGCGCACGCCGGTCGGTTTTCATATCAAGAACGACAACGAACTGAATCCCGTTGATGCGCAGGTCGTGCAGGCGGCGACGAAATGGAAGAGGGTCGCGCTCAAACAGTTCGGAATGGATGTCGGCGAGGGACTCGTGACCGATATGCGCGCCGTGCGCAAGGATTATTTTCTCGATCACGACCACAGCGCTTACGTCGATCAGTGGGATTGGGAAAAAGCGATCTCGGACGATCAGCGCAGTCTCGATTTTCTGACGAAGACCGTCGAAGGTATCTGGAAAGTGATCAAGGGCTCGGAACTTTTCATTCAGGATAGATTTCCGCAGCTCAAGACCAAATACCCGAACCTGCCCGACAAACTGACGTTCATACACGCCGAGGACATCCTCGAAATGTACCCCGACCTTCCGCGCAAACAGCGCGAGACGGCGATTCTCCAGGAGTATCCGGCGGTCTTCATCTACGGTATCGGCTGGACGCTCGCCGACGGCTATCCGCACGAGATGCGCGCTGCCGACTATGACGATTGGGTGACGCCGACGGTTTCGAAAGAAGGCAAGCCGATGCACGGACTGAACGGCGACATTCTCGTCTGGAATCCGGTCACGAAACGGCGCCACGAGTTGAGCTCGATGGGCGTCCGCGTCAATGCCGAGACGCTTCGACAGCAGCTCGAGATGACTAATCAGCTCGACTTTCTCAAGATGCCGTATCATCAGGGCGTGATCTCGGGCGAACTGCCGCTGAGCATCGGCGGCGGAATCGGACAATCGCGGACGGTTATGTCGCTGCTCAAAAAAGCGCATCTCGGCGAGGTTTCGGTGACGGTATGGCCGAAGGTCCTGAAGGACATCTGCCGGGCGAAGAATATCTTTGTTTTAGAGTAGACGGTAGACGGTAGTCGGTAGTCGGTAGTCGGTAGACGGGAGACGGTAGTCGGTAGACGGTAAACGGTAGACGGAAGACGGTGGACGGGAGACGGGATGACGGGAGACGGTAGTCGGTAGACTAACCAAACTCGACTCTCGATTTGCCCATCGCAAATCAGACTACCGTCTCCC
Source organism: Acidobacteriota bacterium (assembly GCA_016715115.1). Lineage (NCBI taxonomy): Bacteria > Pseudomonadati > Acidobacteriota > Acidobacteriota bacterium. The sequence goes on along the minus strand of JADKBM010000004.1, from coordinate 504,434 downwards.
GTCTCCCGTCTCCCGTCTACCGTCTGCCGACTACCGTCTACCGGCTACCGCCTACCGTATTCCGTCTCCCGTCCACAGTCTCCCGTCTTCTGTCCTTGCCTGAAATAGGTTGACCGTTTTTTGAGTTTAATTTCAACTCAAGGAGCGAACAACTATGGCAAATTTAAGTGAATATGAAAAGCTGACGGTCAAGGAACGACGCAACAGGACTTTCAGTGAAGAGTTCAGGCGAAAGAAAGTGGGTGAGATCGAGCGTTGCGTCACGTCGGTCAGTGAGGTGAGCCGCGAATATCAGGTTTCCCGATCTGCAATATATGCATGGATGCGTCAGTATTCACGTATGAGAAAAAAACAGGAGCGGCTTGTGCTGGAGAGTCTGAGCGACACGAGAAAGATCAAGGCGTTGAAGGAAAAGGTGAAAGAGCTGGAGCAGGCTGTCGGGCAGAGAGATACAGATCGATTTCTTTGACAAGATGATCGATCTGGCGGAGGAAGAGTACGGCATTGATATTAAAAAAATGTACTTCAAAGCCTCCGGTGGTCTGGTCGAACCGGGAAAGGCACGGGCACAAAATGAATCAGCTGTATCGGGCAATGGGTATCAGCAAGCAGGCGTTTCACCAGCATACGGAACGTCATCTCAGGATGTTGGAAGAGCAGGAGCAGCTTCTGCCGGTGATCGCCGAGATACGGCGCGATCATCCGCAAATGTCGTCGCGCGTCATGTACGGGATGATAAGGCCGATGCAGTTTGGCAGAGACCGGTTCGAGCAGTTTTGCTTTTGCACGGGTTCAAGATCGAGCGGAAAAGGGCATATCACCGCACGACGGATCCGCGCGGGGTGACGCGATTTGACAATTTGATTGCCGGATTCGAGTTGACGGGTGTAAACCAGGTTTGGGTCAGCGACATAACCTACTACAGAATAGGCGAAAGGTTCTATTACCTGACCTTCATTATGGACCCCTTTCTCAAGACGGATCGTGGGCTATGCGGTCTCGGACAACCTGATGACCGAACACACCACGCTGCCGGCAATACGGATGGCGATCGCGGGTCGCCGGCCCGCACCTGGTCTGATATTTCATTCGGACGGCGGCGGCCAGTATTACTGCAAGGAATTCGTGAAACTGACCCAAGCCTGTAATATGAAAAAACAGCATGGGCACGAGTGTCTATGAGAATCCGAATGCCGAACGCGTAAACGGAACTATTAAAAACAGTTACGTCAGATTCTACGGGCCGGAGAATTTATCCCAGCTAAGGCAGATGACTGAAAAGGCGGTCAATATGTACAACAATTACAAGCCGCATACGGCATTGAACTCCTTAAGCCCCGATGCATTCGAAAGGCAGCAGGAACGAGTTTTCTTAGGCATGGAGGGTTCAAAAGTAATTGAAGAAAAGCCGGACAATAAATGCCCGGCTCCGCGACAAACTACTTCGTCACCCGGAGGTCTATCCCTGGTGAGTTGCTCTCCAGCATTGCTCACTCCGTTTCGATCTCCGAAACGAAGGTATCCGATATTTTGACGAAAAAGCAAACAAATGTTTTCTAGCAAACTCAAAAAACGGTCAACACTATTCAGGCATTGACATTCCGTCCACCGTCTACCGTCTACCGTCTACTTCGAGCTACACTGACACATGATCAACGTTCGAGAAACTTTCGGCGACATCGACATTTACGTCTTTGATCAGATTCAAAAAGGCCGTTTCCGGCCGGGAATGAAGATTCTCGACGCCGGATGTGGCGGCGGGCGCAACGTCGTCTGGTTCCTGCGAAACGGTTTTGAAGTTTTCGGAATCGACGTCGCTGACCGTGCCATCGACGACATCCGCGTGCTCGCCAGGTCGCTCGCGCCCGACTTGCCGTCCGAGAACTTTCAAGTCGCCGGGCTTGGATCGATCCCGTTTCCGGACGCGAGTTTCGACTGGGTGATTTCGAGCGCGGTTCTGCATTTTGCGCAAGATCGGGCGGAATTCGATCGGTGGATGACGGAACAGTGGCGCGTTCTCAAGCCTGGCGGAATGTTCCTCGCGCGGATCGCATCGTCAATCGGGATCAAGGATCTCCTGATCCCCACCTCGAACGGCCGATTTCTGATGCCGGACGGCACCGAGCGGTTCATCGTCGATGAAGAGATCCTGCTTGAATCAACCGCGAGGCTCGGCGCGCAAATGATCGAGCCGATCAAGACAACGAACGTCCAGAATCTTCGCTGTATGACGACATGGGTCTTGCAGCGTGGGGTTTGATCGGATTCGTCTCCGAAGGGGACCGACGACAAAACGAGCGGCTGGTCCGCGGAAAGCGAAGCGATCGTACATTCTGCCCAAATTCGCGTGATAAGCCCTCGTAGAGGGCGCCAGCGTGTAGCCCGCAGCACCAGCTGCGGGGATTCCAACGCCGGAAGCATTGAGCCCTCGTAGAGGGCGACAGGATGCACGACCTTGATCAGCGTAACCAAGTTGTATGATTCACCCGCTTCTGATTCCGAGGTTCGCATTCTGTCGCCCTCGACGAGGGCTCGATTGATCGCCCGGCGCTTGCCGCAGCTGGCGCTGCGGACTACACGCTCACGCCCTCTACGAGGGCTTATTCGAAATCCGAAATGATCTGAGAAAGATCTTCATTTTTTTTCATTTGTATTCCTGTGTGATAGGCTTTTGGATGCAATTAAGTTTTCAGCGGAGCGAGAGCTGAGAGTTGTTCACAGTTGAACATTACGCTAAAACCTGATGCGGATAATGCCGACGAAGGGAGAAAAACAATGAAAAAAGTTAACGAATCAAAAAACAAAGAACTTACCAGCGACGAGATCAGATTTCCCAATTCCACGAAGATCTATGTGACGACGAACGGCGACACGCGCAACGATGCGAAGGCCGAACTGAAAGTGCCGTTTCGCGAGATCGCGCTCGCGTCGACGCGCAACCAGAACGATGAACTCGAACAGAACGCGCCGATCCGCGTTTACGATACGAGCGGCGTTTACACCGACGAATCCGTCAATTGCGACATTCGGGAAGGCTTGCCCGCGCTCCGCCGCGATTGGATCGTCGGCCGCGGCGACGTCGAAGAGTACGAGGGCCGCGAGGTAAAGCCTCAGGACAACGGCTATTTGACGAAAGGCGCGGAAGCGTTTGGAGTTCCGTCTTCAGGCGGCCCTCTTAAGAATCTCGATTTTCCGGGCCTCAAACGAGCGCCGCTGCGCGCAAAGGCGGGCCACTGCGTGACGCAGATGCATTACGCGCGCAAAGGAATCATCACGCCGGAAATGGAATACGTCGCGATTCGCGAAAACCTCGGCCGCAAGATCGCCTTCGAAACTCTCGCGCAGGGCGCGGTCGACGATCGTTCATCAATGCTTCATCAGCACAAAGGCGAATCGTTCGGGGCCTCGATCCCTGAGTTCGTGACTCCCGAGTTCGTCCGCGATGAGGTTGCGCGCGGTCGCGCGATCATCCCGTCGAACATCAATCATCCGGAATCCGAACCGATGGCGATCGGCCGTAATTTTCTCGTCAAGATCAATGCGAACATCGGCAATAGTGCGATTACCAGTTCGATCGAAGAAGAAGTCGAAAAGATGCGCTGGTCGACGCTTTGGGGCGCCGACACGGTGATGGACCTTTCGACCGGCAAAAACATACACGCGACTCGGGAATGGATCCTGCGCAATTCGCCGGTTCCGATCGGGACCGTGCCGATCTATCAGGCGCTCGAAAAGGTAAACGGCAAGGCCGAAGACCTGACCTGGGAGATCTACCGCGATACGCTGATCGAACAGGCCGAGCAGGGCGTCGATTATTTCACGATCCACGCGGGAGTCCGGCTTCCCTATATTCCGATGACGGCGAACCGGACGACCGGAATCGTCTCGCGCGGCGGCTCGATAATGGCAAAATGGTGCCTCGCCCATCACGAAGAGAGTTTTCTCTACACGCGCTTCCGCGAGATCTGCGAGATTATGAGGACGTACGACGTCGCCTTTTCGCTCGGCGACGGACTGCGTCCGGGCTCGATCGCCGACGCCAACGACGCGGCGCAGTTTGCGGAGCTCGAAACGCTTGGCGAACTGACCAAGATCGCCTGGGAAATGGATTGCCAGACGATGATCGAGGGCCCGGGCCACGTCCCGATGCATCTGATCAAAGAAAACATGGACAAGCAGCTCGAGGTCTGCGGCGAAGCGCCGTTCTACACTTTGGGCCCGCTGACAACCGACATCGCTCCGGGGTTCGATCACATCACGTCGGCGATCGGCGCGGCGATGATCGGCTGGTTCGGCACGGCGATGCTCTGCTATGTGACGCCGAAGGAACACCTCGGTTTGCCGAACAAAAAAGACGTCAAAGATGGCGTCATCGCCTACAAAATTGCCGCCCACGCCGCCGATCTCGCCAAAGGCCACCCCGGCGCGCAAATGCGCGACAACGCCGTGTCAAAAGCGAGATTCGAGTTCCGCTGGGAAGACCAGTTCAATTTGGCTCTGGACCCGATCGTCGCCAAAGAATTCCACGACGAAACCCTCCCCGCCGAAGGCGCCAAACTCGCCCATTTCTGCTCAATGTGCGGCCCGCATTTCTGCTCAATGAAGATCACGCAAGACGTACGCGAATACGCGAAAGAACAAAACGTCGAAGCGGAAAAAGCATTGGCAGTCGGAATGGCGGAAAAAGCTGCGGAGTTTAAGGCAACCGGAAGCGAGATTTATCACGGAAATCTGCCTGATGGGGCGAAGGAGCATCATTAAAATCGGTGTTAATTCTGATCGGGTCCTGTTTTTGCAGAGATGATTAAGTGAAAACGCCGCACTTTGAATTCCGTTAAGTAGATAGATTTACAAATACGAAATAATAATACTGTTTTGGACAGAATTATAGATTTAGGTAAACGGTTTTATGCAAAATACTTTAACTAAAATCATTCAGCAACAAATTACTCTCTTCCTGATACTGGGAGGTTTAGTGCTTATCATATCCGCAAGTGCCTTTCATTTGGAGCTATTTAAGGTGAAATGGGATCACGTGATGGCAGAGGTCGGCGGTTTATTCCTAATTGTAGGCACATTACATTGGTTATTTGAAAGTCTTTTGAAAAAAGAGATGCTAAAAGAAATAGCCATTACTGCACTCGGCAGTGCAAGAATCTATGAAAGTGGTCTTGTTGATTGCTCGTTAAATTCAAAAAGTATTTCCGAAAATCATTTTTGGATTGCTTCAAATGAGTTAATAATTGGTGTTCATTATTCGTCTAGGTTTTTGGAGAATATTCACGAAGTTTTGAGAGAAAGATGCTCTAGTAAGAAAATCACACAAATCTGTTTTGTAAAGCCGGATTCGCCTGCCGCCGATTACTTAAAGGACAGTGGATCTGGTTTGGCAGACATTAAAGCAGGAATCGACCGCATCTCTCACTTAAAAGATTCTTGCGTCACTAACCCCCAAAAAATTGAATTTTTTCGACATGATCGTGTCTTGAGATATTCTTTCATATACACTGAACAAAATGTTTGGATAAAATTCTTCACCAATAGTAAAGGTAGAACGGAAGTTCCTGCATTCAAAATAGATAGAGGAACTCCATTATATCGTTTTTTCGAAAATGATATTAAGACGCTTTTGAAGCAGGCAGAGATATGGAAAAACAATTAAAAGATGTTTTAGAAAAGTGTATAGCAAATGTTGGTCTAGATGTGACTTTAGATACTCTTAATAATCTTTCGTCGTTTGCCACGGATGAGTTAACTCTTACAATAATTGCTAATGCAGGTGTTCATGTAATTCCCCCAAAATATCTACGTGGTGAATCTTATTCCGCATCTCATGGAAACATGGATTTCTCAACCCAAGAAGTCTTGTTAGTAACATATAAAGATATCCTATCTAATCTGGCAAAAAAATTGCATGAGAAACCATGGTCTAAAATTTACTTAATTCCAACAGGTCATTCAACATTGGCGTTACAAATCAAACTGTTTGTTTATCATATTTTGCGGATAGATACGATAAATTTATTTTATCATAAAGGCGAGTATTTTGAATTAACGATTAATCATCGAGAGGTAGTTCTTGATGAGAATAAATAATTCAAATTAGTCACTTTATATTCTTATGGAGTTAGAATAATGAATCTTTCTAACGTTGAGTTAAATGAATTTCTTGAACAATTGGAATATCTTGTTTCCGAAGCTGGGTCTACAACCGATGTAGATGTTCAAAATGTTGCCAAGTCTGCTTGGTGGAAGCTAAGTTTACTCAAGAGTTTCCAAACAGATAATAAATCAAATAATCCTTTTTCGATTGATAAAAGTCTTTTACTTGACTATATCGCCTATTTGGATACGGAAGAGAGAAAACTGGGATACAAAAAGCCCGCTGATATTTACCATCTTGATGTTTGGCTTACAAAATACGAAATATTAAGTGGACCCCATTGTCCAGACACGAAAACGCCTTATTTAAGGTGGATCGCCGCCGGGGTTTTGTAGCCCAGTGACTGATGGCCGCGTTCGTAGTTATAGAACCGAAAGTAAGCATCCAAGCCGGTTCTGACCTCCGGAACGTTGCCATAGTCTTTCAAATAAATGTCCTCGTATTTGACCGTTCTCCACAATCTTTCAACGAAGATGTTGTCGAGCGCCCGTCCGCGCCCGTCCATGCTTATCGCCACTTCCGCATCGATCAGCATTCCGGTGAATGCTTCGCTCGTGAACTGGCTGCCCTGATCCGTGTTGAAGATCTCGGGCGTTCCTTGCGCCAGCGCCCGTTCAAGTCCGCTGACGCAAAACTCGGCATCGAGGCTCACCGACAGTTCCCAGGCGATGACAAACCGGCTGAACCAATCGAGAACCGCCATCAGGTAAACGAATCCGCCCCGCAGGCGGATGAATGTGATGTCGGTGCTCCAAACCTGGTTCGGACGATCGATGATCCTGTTCCGCAACAGGTACGGATAGATCCTGTGGCATACTTCAAATCAGCCTTCGACAGGAACTCATCAGAAGACGCTCAGGTCAAGGTTGGAGCTTAAAGCGAGATTCTTCACGGTTTCGATACGTGTCGGTTTCTGGTCGGCGATCCGTTCTCTGGCTAGCTCTTCTTGACTGCCAATATCCACGAGTCTTTGCTTTTCCCCAGGAGAATCTCGATTCTTGCAGATGTAAACAAATTGTATTACACTTACCTCATGGCACGTTTACTTCGATCGGATGATGACGCCTATAATTTCATTTGTCGGTACTTCATGCTAAATGGCAGAGCGCCGTCGTTTCAAGTAATTGCGGATGGTTTGGGGTTTGCATCGAAACGATCTGTGCAGTTAGTCATTGATCGACTTCGCGATTCGGGGCGTATAAGTAATTCCAAGGGAAAGATAGAACTCGTATTATCTACTGCCGATTTCGGCGGTGAACGTACAGTCCCGGTTCCGCTCGTTGGAACGGCATCCTGTGGTGCATTAGCTTTCGCTGAACAGGACATCGAGGATTACATTGATGTCTCAACAATGATTGCAAAACCGGGCTCCAAATACTTCATTTTGCGGACAAAGGGTGACTCTATGAATTTATCGGGAATAGATGATGGCGACCTTGTCTTGATTCGACAACAATCATCAGCCACCGAAGGACAAAAGGTCGTTGGACTTGTAAATGATGAGGCCACGATCAAACATTTTCATCGGGAAAAAGGACTGGTAGTCTTGCGTCCGAATTCTACCGACAAGACTATCCGTCCAATTATTTTGTCGGAAGGATTCTCTGTTCAGGGCGTTGTTATTGCGACATTGCCTAATCCGTTTTAAGAGGAGACGTTTATACAGACATGCAAGCACAAAGAGTATTAAATTCATCCGACGTTAATAAGGCATTTCGCGATTTTTTGAAAGATGCCATCAATCTTGATGGTGATGATGTCAGCACCGCACGCTCTAGCCGCGATTGGCTTTTCGGTCAGATTGCGGGCTTTCAGAATGACTCGACCTTTCCCAAATCATATTCGGAAAACAACATTGCCTATGGATCGTTTGCCAGACGGACGAAAAAGAGACCGTTAGATGATATCGACGTAATGGTTTGTCTTCACGCTCAGGGATCAACTTATGATCAATACACGACGCCGTATCAGATCACGATAGGCCAAGACAGTAATCTGCATGGCCTTTGTCATGACAATACACGACATCTGAATTCGACAAAGGTTATTAACAAGTTCATTCAGAAACTATCAGGCGTTCCTCAGTACTCGAAAGCCGATTTGAAGCGCAACGGTGTAGCTGCAGTACTATCGCTCACGTCCTACGATTGGTGTTTCGATATTGTCCCCTGCTTTATGACCACCGCTGAGAGCAATGGTCGAACGTACTACTTAATTCCGGACGGAACCGGACATTGGATGAAGACCGACCCGCGAATCGACAAGAATCGAGTTACAACGATTAACCAATTGCACGACGGCAATATATTGAACGTAATTCGAATCATTAAGTATTGGAATAGAAGACCGACGATGCCATCAATGTCGTCGTATCTGCTTGAACAGATGATTCTTGACCACTACGATGCTCGGTCCGACACCGCGAGTTCTTTTGTGGATCTGGAAATTCCGAGAATTCTCAGCCATATTCAGTTCGCCATCCACGCCTCTGTCCTCGATCCTGCAGGTATCAAGGGTGATTTGAACAACGTGACTTGGGCGGATAGGCAAAAAATATCTGACACGGCGAAACTTCACGCCGCTAAGGCAAATGAAGCTCGACAATTGGAAGCGGACGGCGATCAGGCCGCTTCGATCAAGAAATGGGCTGAGGTTTTTGGAAGTGAGTTTCCTGTATGAGTGAGTGCGAAGATCGCCAACTGACGATTAGACAGGTGTGTGCCTGCTATTTCGATAGAACGAAATGGTGGTGGTGGTTCAGTTTATCGCTCAAGGTTGGTGCTTTCGCACTTGGAGTCGTAGCTATACTGTGGCCCCAAATGGGGGTTTGGGTCGCAGGCGTCGTTGCGGTTCTCCTTTTTTCCGCGGAGGCTTCAAACATTTGTACTAATCACTTTAGATCGATTGCTGAATCTTTTCTTCGCAAGCTCGATTTCAAGAACTCGTTCGGCTGGACAATCTCGAATACAGAAATAGCAGATGCCGTCGCAACTCTACCAAAACGTGTTCGAAATCGACTTGCGAACAATAGTAAGCCTGACGATTATTTCGCCTCAGTTGAATCTGAAGGCTATCGTCGGGGAATGCAGAACCTTCAGGAGTCGTCTTGGTGGAGCAAACTTTTGGCACAATCAATGTGTAAAATATGTGTGTCGTTAACTGTGGCCCTCGTTAGCTTTTCAATTGGAATGCTTTTTGTGAGCTTTTGGCTTGTATCCTCAGTGGAGCCGCTAACAGCGATTAGTCGGGTTGTAATATCTATCCTGATGTTAGTTGTTTCGCTTGGCCTTATACCACTCTCGATAAACTACAACACGTTTGCGAATAAATCGGAAAAATCGCAAACGAGAGCGACTGAGCTTTTGAAATCGAATTCGGATGACAATGAAACTCAGTGTATTAAGGCGCTCAATGAGTATCACCTCGCACGGGCTGCGTCACCGTTAATTCCCACCCTTTTATGGAGAATGAAAGAAGGTCACCTTAATGAAACATGGAAGCTGTTTGTCGCCGGCCAACGATAAAATTAGATTTCACGAAACCTTTCTTTTCGCGGGCCACTTTTTTGTTATGGTTCTATACCTCTTACAAGCAGCCGCACCTGCGGCTACACAGGTAATCACACAGGCGGAACAGAATGTCGCAGATAAGCCTTTTTCGTTGGATTGGGGCAATGTTCTTTCCGGTCTTATTGGCGCGGTCATAGGAGTAGCCTTAACACTCATCGCTGAGTTCTTTATTCGTAAATACGAAAGGAATCGGGACAAGAGAGAAAGGCAGCTCGTTACGTTTCCTCACTCAGAAAGAAGAATTGATGAAAAGATTTTTGATGAACTCAGCCCCGGACACGCAATTGAATTAATGAAGGCCGTATTGGGAACCCCCAATAAGATTTTTATAGACACCCCCGTTTTCACAACCGACTTCTTTTACGATAAAGAGACGGGTGTTGAACTGGAGTTCGATACTGAGTATGCGAAGGAAAAGCACTCTGAGCGACATCACGAAACAACTGCCTACTTTTATGATTTTAAGAACGCACAGGTCAAGATAACATCCAAGAACCAAGAGACCATCGATAGTCTGGCAGTTGAGTACAAAGACACGCCGTTGCGTGTCCCGCAACTGGGACTCGGTTGGGACGATGAAACTCCACTTGTGCTTGGGGAATCTAAGGTGACTGCCGAGCTTGTTGACGGCTGTGCATTGTCATATGAACGAAATATGAGATATGGCGATTCAATTGTGATACGGCTTTATACCGGGGCGCCACTTTATTCTTATTATACATATTTCGGATATCCAGATTGGGCCGATGGTGCTGAGCCTGACCCCGAAAAACCTGAAACCTTTATTGGAGGAATAATAACTGGAGTTTGCGTGCACATTGAAGAACATAGGTGCTACATCATAAGAGGCTATGATAGCCTTTGAACCGATGTCTTTGGTCCTTTCAGAGGGGACCGAAATCCTCAAAAACATCGTCTGTCCGTCGGGATTCTCCCGACGCTATTGCCTGCGTCCCCTTCGGGGACAGAACCGTACCGCCGATCGTTCATCTCTATTGCATTTGTCCCTTTCATGCATTTGTGTCTTTCAGGAACAGGGGGCGAAAAAGTTATCGATTACGCGGTCTTAACAAACTTGATTTCTATGGTTCCTCAACTTCTCTATTGTTTCTTCAAGAGGTTGTGATTCAAGTATTTGCAGTAATTCAACGGCAGTTTTTGGTGGATTTTTCAAGCTCTTCAGTTGTCGTGCAAATGCTAAATTGAATTTTTCGGCGTTGGCATCGAATAGTTCCGAGAGTAATCTATCGGGCTTGATCGCTTTGAGATTGTGAGTTTGCAAAATGTCGTTTGGGAAATCGCGTAGGTTAAAGGTGAGAATAATTTCCGCGTTGGATTTGATTGCGGCGGCTAAAACGTGGCGGTCATTTTCGTCGGGCAACGTAATTCTATTAATCAAATGCTGATAGTTTTCCACCAAACAATCTCGGATGTGAGTATTCATTAGATCTCTCGTGCGATTGAGTTGTTTTTCATTCAAATCTGGACGCATTTCCAAGACATTCCGGATCCACTCAGCGTGAATTTCGTTTGTCCAACGGGCTTGAAAAACATCCAACAACGCGAGGTGCATCAAAAAATCCCGAAGCGGAGCGGGAAACAAAACGCACGCATCAAGAATTACAATCGCCGACTTCAACTAATATCCTAAATCGAGTTCTTGGGCTTGCTCGGCAAGTTTGGCCAATACTTTCAGGCGTTTATCGTCAATCTTTTGTTTATACGAAATTAGATCTTCAAATCTGACACGACGATGTTTGCCGACTTTGCGAAAAGGTATTTCGCCCGTTTCCAGTAATTTAACTAAAAACGGACGCGATACTTTCAAGAAATCTGCGGCTTGTTGTGAAGAAAATTCGGTGGGTTCGGGTGTAACGGCAACAGTTTTTCCTTTGGCAATGTACGACAAAGTTTTCGCCAAAATCTTCGTAACCGCCAAAGAAAGTTCGACGTTTTGATCATCAACGACCAATGTTGCTCTCTTTTTTCCCGATAATATCTTTTGTCCATTTTGAGCCAACGCAATTTCACTGTTAGTTAAAGTCATAAAACCACCTCAAGACAGATACTATCACAAACGAAATAAACGAAACAAACGAAACACGCTCTGCTCGGTGGGGTTCGGGCTTCGGAAATCGCTGGTCTGCGGGCGTTTTTAGTCCACGCCAAAGAGGAATCGGCAAAAGCATTCTACGAAAAACTCGGTTTCGAGGATCAGCGATTATTCGTCGGGATTCTCCCGACGCTATTCCATTTGTCCCTTTCAGGGACAGTTGTCAGCAGAATCCGAGAGAAAGATCTTGAGTCCATTGAGGAACTGATCCTATGATCGATCGTTGGATGAATGCTGTTGATGGTCCCTGAAAGGGACCGAGGTAATAGCGTCGGGCCCGACGACCGAATCGCAGAAACAATTCCGTCCCTGAAAGGGACGCAGGAAATTCGATTGACGCCCGCAGCGACAATTCAATCGGTTGTAGGTTCATCCCAGATTTCCCGCCGAGACATGAATTCAGCTACCAATTCCTGCGTCCCTTTCAGGGACGAAAACCTAACTCGCCGTTCATTCGTCGGGATTCTCCCGACGCTATTGCATTTGTCCCTTTCAGGGACAGCATAATGAGTCGTTCGTTTTTCGGGAAAATCGGAGCGGCGAATTGAAAATGATTTCTTTGCCACGTCTTTCGACAAATCCGGAATTCAATCGAATAGTCGATGCTCACTGCAGGTCCCTGAAAGGGACCGAGGCAATAGCGTCGGGTGGAACCCGACGACCGGATCGCAAAAATGATTTCCGTCCCTGAAAGGGACGCAGGAAATTCGATTGACGCCCACAGCGACAATTCAATCGGTTGTCGGTTCATCCCAGATTTCCCGCCGAGACATGAATTCAGCTACCAATTCCTGCGTCCCCTTCGGGGACAAAACCGTACCGCCGATCGTTCATCTCTACTGCAATTGTCCCTTTCAGGGACAGGGGGCGAAAAATTATCGGTTACAGGGTCTTAACAAACTCGATTTCTATGGTTCCTCAACTTTTCTATTGTTTCTTCAAGATGTTGTGATTCAAGTATTTGCAATAATTCAACGGCAGTTTTTGGTGGATTTTTCAAGCTCTTCAGCTGTCGTGCAAATGCTAACGTTCTTTCTGTAAATTCGATCTTTGACGGTTCCGAACCTTCGAGGTCCGCGGCGGCGCCGCTGGAGGCCCGAACGAAGAATCCGTCGTCAGGCTCGTCGCATCGATCCTGATGGAAACCACGATTTGATCAAGGCGAAAAAGACGCTTGTGCAAAGATTGGCCGATGATCGCCGTCTGCTTGAGGCCGATTATTTCGCGGGCCGCGATCATTCGACTACAGAGCAAGTTGAGTTTTGGATGAAAGAACTGCAGACTCCTGAACTCCTGACCGAACTTGCAACCGAGCATCCCGAACTCGCGAGAGTGGTCGCGGAAGTTCGTCCGCTCGTGAGATCTGCGTTGGAACCGGATGAAGATCGTCTGGGCTTGGAAATCGGGGCAGAAGAACGAGCCGATCGCGAAGCCGACCGAGAGTATTGGCGGCCGTTGAAGGCCGAACTTGAGCAACTGCGGCCACGAGTTAATTTTCCGCAGCAATCTGCCCGAAGGTGCAAAAGAACATCATTGGAATTGTATGTGTGAAATATAACGTCAATTCGTCCGGCCGTTGAAATGACAAAGACGCAATTTGCTCTATTGACTTAATCGCACAGCGTGAAAATGAACGCCGCGAGTTTATTCGGCGTGTTGCAACTTCAGGCGAATGCTTTGTCGCCATTGGGGGCGACAAAGTTATCGGGTACGCCGTATTAAACTACATATCACCGCGGCTTTATTGAAATACTTTACCTCCCGTATTGTTAAATTCGCAGATACGCTCGCGCAACGAATTGGTAGATGCTTAACTTTTGCCTTTCGGCTTCACCAGACGCAAACTCCAGGTGATCTTTGTCTTTCCATCCGGCATATCTTTCGAACCTGACAGCGAATCCCGATTCTTGGCATCCGTTTTTCCTTCGACGGTAAAACTGGATGCGGGAATTTTCTGTTCAGGTGAACTCTGGGCATCATTTAACGGCGGTTTTTTTTCGTCGCAACTCGATTCCGCTCTGTTCGTCTCGACTTTCGTCACCATCGTTCCACTCGGACTTTGTACAGTGATCTTGTAAAAACCGTCATTGTCAATTGAAACATAAACCGGCAAAGTATCGGCTCCGCCGCCCAATTGAGTTACGGTTTCGGAATAATTCAGACTGTAACCTCCCCAAAAAGGATTTCGCCCCGGCAAACGGCACCGGACTTCGCCGTTCGTTTCGTGTTTCTTTTCGGAAACCATACTCGACCGCATCCAGACTCGTGCCATTGCATTGTTTGCCGAAACGTCGCCGCCGGGCTTTGGCGGCATAAGTGATGCAATAATTGAATTTTTTGCCGTGTAAGTTTCGGTTTTGGTTCGTTTCGTATTCCTCGTGCTCGCATGGGCCGCACCTTCATCGGTTGTCACTTTCGATTCATTCCAAGTGAATTCATATTTGACCTCGCCAACCCAGTGCGGTTTGCAGTTGTCGGCAAGACTTGAACCCATCTGACGGACGATGCTATCGGCAATCTGTTTTGCATCAGTGCCTGTCTGACGGGCCATAGTTTTGCCGGTTTGCGGATCCATCACGAAAACGTTGTAGAATGTTGAACCGCCGACTCCGGGCGTTGCCGAAACGCTCATAACATAGCTTGCTCCCATCAGATTGCCAATATCGGTCAAAACCTGCTGTGGATCGCCGCCTTCGAGTATATTCTTCTCGCGCTCACTCTGTATGACATCACGAATATCCTGGTCGTCCATCGTATCAACGCAAGGTTTTTCGCGTTGCAGAGCAGATTCGATCTCGCTTCTGAGATTCGACGTGGCATTTTCTCCGCCATTGGCTTGGGTGGTGTTATCGTGGATGACGATCGATGAACCTCTTTGATTTTGGGCAAAACCAGAGATAAAAAGGAGTAACGAGATAGCTAAAGTTCCTAGTAGTATTCTCAATGCTTTGACCTCCGTTCATTTATTTTCAAAATCGAGATTGAAGAAATTGTTTGATCTCGAAATTAAGGAAACCTGAAAATCATTTGATAAACGACCGGGTTAAGTTTTTGCATTACCGTGTTATCCGAAGAAAATCCGTTGTCGCCCATGATCGATTCATATTCCTTTTCAGATATTTTCTTAAACGATTCTGAACCTAGACGCAGTGTGACTTTTTGACTTTCATCTCCGAAAATTCTTGCTAGTTTTCCTTTATCCCAAGAATAAACTGTGCCGCCGTAATCCCAGGCAAAACCCGCTAACGTAAATGACTTTCCGTTGATTCTTTCGAGAATTTTCAAAGATGTTCCCAAACCTATTCCATCGGTCGTTTTCCAAATACTGCTTTTACCGGTCAGTTGAATAAACTCGGGGTTTCGTTTGGATCTCTTGTTTTTCCAAACGATTTCGATCTTCTTATTCGAATTGTTTGGGAAAATTACGGTTCCCGAAACCGTCTCGCCTTCGCCCAAGCCGACCCTTGTGCTTCGGACATTCTTACTGCCATATATTCTCTTTAATTGGCTTTCACTGATGCGGGAAGTTATAGCTCCGGCTCTTATTCCCGGAATAATTTGAAAATCATTTTGAGCGAACGTGGCTGAGACTCCAAAGATGCAAATCAACAGACAACAATTGAAAAAATATGCGCAAATCCCCGGTTTCATAGACACCTCCTGATTACAAAGATTTATGTTTCCCCCATCTATAATATAAACCCGTTTTATACGTTTATCACTTTTGGGGGGATAAAAAGGTGAGCGAAGCGGTGCGAACCTGAACGGGCAGATACGCACCGGTTAGCGCTTTTGAATACAAATTGAATTGCCGGAACTCTCCCAAGTCTCAACCCTCAGAGTCCACCCGAGCACTCTTGAACGCAAATCTGAGATTCAAGTTTGGCGACGACCGAGATGGTTGGATAAATGTCACCGAAGTGGATTGATTTGAATCAGCGCAGAAGGAAGTTCCTATTTTAAGGTAAATTTTTTCCAATACCGCAAAACTCCGGCCGGCTAAAATCGCCGTATGGAAAATCGATGGAGGTTTGCGAAAGATCGTTCAAGCGCAGAAAGTGGGAATCCGGCAAATTTTATTATGAGAAGAAAACAAGCAGTATTTATCGTCGTCATTCTTCTCGGTCTGACAAATTACGCAACAGCGCAAACAAACCCGAGTCCGATCTTTTATCACAATCCGCACTGGTCATCGGATGGCAAACGGATTGTTTTTGAGTCAACAAGAGACGGCAAATCAGCCATTTACACAATTTCTTCCAACGGCTCAAATCTCCGCAAGCTGACCGACGGTAATAGTGCGGATGGACAGCCACGCTGGTCGCGTGATGGGAAAATGATCGTTTTCTATTCCGAACGTGACGGTCGCTTGCAGTTGTATGTAATGAACGCGGACGGATCGAATCAACGCAGATTGACGGATTCCGGCTCTTTGGATTATCTACCTGATTTCTCTCCTAAGGGTGATCTGGTGGTCTTTCAATCTCGAAAGGAACGTCCGGGAATCGCCCACGATATCTACGTGGTTCGTGTCGATGGAACCGATAGAACCCGTTTGACCGATGAACGGAACGGTTACACCAGCCCCAAATGGTCGCCCGATGGAACGAAGATTCTCTTTGAACGAGCGATCGTTACCAAAAGATACTATCGCGACCTGTCGAGAGAAGAAATGGGGCAGATGAAGAATTCAACCGAGATTTTCGTCATGGATAAAAACGGTACGAACCTGAAAAACCTGACCAATAACGAAGTCGAAGATTCTACGCCGCAATGGTCCAGGAGCGGAAGAACCATCTACTTCATGTCGAGGCGGGACGGTTTGTTAAATGTCTATGCGATGAAAGCGGACGGAACAAAAGTCCGCAAAGTTGCCGACGGGAAAATCGTGACCAATCCGTTCATTTCGCCTGATGAAAAGCACTTTGCGTATACCAAGGAAGTTGAAGGCAAATGGGGGCTTTACGTTTATGAAATCAAGAGTGGAAAGGAACGCCTTTTAATTGGCTGAAGAGGTTAGAGATAAACGATATGAAACTAATTACAGGTGTTCTGTTCGGATTGGCAATCTGCAGTCTGATGATGAATGGGACCATTACTGCACAAAAAGCAAAGGTGTATTCCGAAAGAACACCGACGACTTTTGAACGTCCCTCGTTGGTCAAGAAATATCAGAAGACAATTTCGCCTGAATTTCTAGCGTCACATCTTGGATTCCTCGCTTCGGATTTTTTTGAAGGTCGCGGAACCGGTACGCGCGGACAGCGTATGGCGGCGGAATATCTGGCGTCACAATATCGGCAGATGGGGCTTTCGCCAAAAGGAAATGCTCAACCAAGTCCGATGTCGCCAAAGCATTATTTGCAATCCTTTTCGCTTTATCAAGTCAGACCAAAAGAAACCCGTTTGGAAATTGTCGCCAACGGAAACAAGGTTTCAGAGAGTATTTTTTCAGACGGAAAGCACGACGATCTATCGTTCTATAAAGGCGGCGGCGTGACGGACGCAAGTGGCGGAGTTGTGTTTGTAGGTTACGGAATTGCGGATGATGCGCTTGAATTTAATGAGTTTGCTGCCCTTTCTGCCAAAGGAATTTCGATAGAAGGCAAATGGCTCATAATGCTCGCAGACGAGCCCTTGTCTGATGCTGAGACAAGCCTTTTGCCAACTGACGGTAATAAAATTTCCCGTTGGACCACGGGATTTGTCGAAAAAAGAGTCGCTCGGTGGAATGCGGGTCGTCCGAAGGGGATTCTGGTCGTCAGCGATTTGAGTCCGCGGAACAAATCCGCATTTGCCGAAGCAGCCGCAACAGCGGCTCTGAGCTTTCAGCTTCGCGGCCCTTTGTCGTATTTCCAGCCTGAGCAAATTCCGCCAACATTCAATATTTCAGCCAAATTTGCCAATCAGATCCTGGCTTCTTCGGGGCAGAGAATTGAGAACGTCAAACAACAAATCGACCAAAGCTTACTGCCCAAGGTCTTTGAGGTCAAAGATGTTGCCGTTATCTCGAAAGCAGTTCAAAGTCCGAAACTGGATACGGAAAACGTCTTGGCATTTATCGAAGGCTCGGATCCAAAACTAAAGGACGAAGTCATTGTAATTTCAGCTCATTACGACCATCTCGGCATCGATCCTCAGCTCAAAGGCGACCAGATTTTCAACGGAGCGGCGGATGACGGAACCGGAACGGTTGCCACGCTTGCGCTTGCCGCAGCATTTATGCAGGCAAAACGCGACGGATTTGCCCCGCGCCGTTCGATTCTCTTCGCCAATTTCACCGCCGAAGAAACCGGCCTTTTGGGCTCGTTTTACTATACAAATGTTGATCCGCGGATTCCTTTGGAAAAAACGGTTGCCAACGTCAATATGGACGGAGTCGGCGGAACGGATTTGAAGAATCCAACCGGGAGCCGGGACTACGTTTACATCACCGGCGCAAGAAATCTCTCCGAAGAATTGATTGAAATAAACGGAAGAATCAAGACTGTAATGGGGAGTACGCTGAATTTAACTGATGGCGCAAGTTTCGGTTTCGCCTCCGACGACAGACATTTTCGGGGACAATTGATCCCTTATATTTACTATTCGACTGGTCGCACCGAGTATTATCACACGGTTGGAGACACTCCCGAAACCATTGACTACGAGCACTTTGCGCGAGTTGTGCAACTGATCTTTGCCAACACCTGGCAAGTCGCCAATCAACAATCACGAATTACGAGCGTTGACCGCAGCAAGTTGAAAGTCAACGGCTATGCTTGCGAAGAATGCGGCTTGGAATGCGATCTCGAAACAAGGAAAAGGCCTTTAGCCGAACCGGGAGTTTGCCCGGTTTGCGGGATGAATTTAGTGCCGAATTATGTGCTTTCGAAATAATGGCTAAGGACAAATTAAGATAACGGAGAATCATGTTGGATGTTGCGCCGATTCGCGCAGACACCCGTTTCGAAACGGATTCCGGCAAGGTTGCCAAAGACACGGATTGCAAAAGATGACGTTAAAGATATGCGATTTGGCGATGATTAAGAAGAACCGAAGAGGCTCAGTGAGCCGGAAGATAATCTCATTGTTTGTCTTGATGCTGACGGTCTCAAGCGCAGCATTTCCACAATTTAAGAACTGGAATGGACTCGATTTTGAAGTTCCGGCTACGTCAAATACCGATGAAAACTTCTTTAACCGGGACAACAAGATCTACCGGCCGGGCAGGGAGTTCCTCTTTTCCTACACATTTAGCAAGAACGGCGAAAGTTCGTATTGCAGAATTCCTGAACGAGGTGATAGCGATCGAAAAAAATGGACTTTTGTTGATCCGAAGAACGCGGATTCATTAACCATTAAGTTCATCGGAATAAAGGTACTTGACGGCTATGGGGGACTGGAAAGTTTGTTTCCTGATTACAGCCAAACCGTTATCCAGCAGCGCTATTTTTCGGCAGATGAAAGCCTGTTAGTCGAAGGGACAACCGGGCTTGCGGAAAATCGGGCAAATCTCTGGATCCACCCTTTCCGAGCCAAAATGTTCTCTGTGACGCAATTAAGTCCGTTTCCGTTTGTAAAATTTCCCCTGAAAATCGGGAAGCAATGGAAATGGAAACTTGAGGATATTCAGGAAAGATGGTCGGATCCGAGATTCGTCGAGTATGAGGGCACGTTAACCGGCAGCTATGTTTATCAAATTACAAAAAGAGTCAGGCTCAAAACTTCTATTGGAAAGCTAGACTGTTATGTTATCGAATCAAAAGCGACAAATCGCGTGGGAAGCGCTTTGCTAAAAGGCTATTTCAACCGCAAGTTCGGATTTGTTCGATTGGAATATACAAATATTGACGAAAGTACTTTAACAATTGAGCTTGTTCGAGTAACAAACTGAACATCAGGTCGATTTATGGTTTGAGCACTCGCATCCGACTCGATGCGTGAGCGCCCATTCGAGCCTGCCATGGGCGTTCGGGTTCACCGGCGACATATCGCCGTCCTGGAATGCATCTAATTTTTTGTCGATGGCAACGTTCCCCGATTTGTCCCGGGCCGTGCGCTTCTCAAACACCTATCTTTCTTTGTCGAATTGTTCGGTCGGTATCTCGTGTATAATTTGGAAATTGCTTTACAAGAATGGTACTGGAATTTCGGAGAAAGTTATGAAATCAACGTTGATATTGTTGACGATTTGTCTTTCGGCGATCGTCGCCGTAGCACAGGACAACGCGGTCAAGGTTCCGGCCGATGTCAAGCCGTTTGTCGAAAAGGGAATGAAAGCGATCGCCATCGAAACGGCTGATTTGAACGGCGACGGAAGAAAGGACTTCATCCTGGTTTTGGAACCGGAAAAGTCCGAGGGCGAAGAGACCGAGGCGGAACGCCCGCTTATCATTCTTGTTCGCGACAAGAACAACAAATTGTCCGAAGCGAAACGCAATGACAGGATCGTGATGTGTTCGCAGTGCGGCGGTGTTTTCGGGGATCCTTTCGCGGGAATCACTGTCGGCCGCAACACCTTTACCGTCAATCACTACGGCGGTAGCGCCTGGCGCTGGACGGCCGATTACAAGTTCAACTATTCGCGCATCGACAAAACCTGGCAATTGGTCCGCATCGAAACAACGTCCTATCACAACGTCAGGCCGATGAACGAAACGCTCAAGAAAACGGTTAAGACACCGCCGAAGGATTTCGGGAAAGTCGATATTGCCGATTTTGATCCTTCCGATTACGAAGATACTGAGGAGACCAGCCAGAATTGATCCGCGATTTTCAAGACCGCGGATTTCTCGACTCGGGCGATTGCGAACCGTGTGAAATCAAGGTTCGGCAGAGGCAGATTCGTGCCATTTTTTTCAACAATTGACAAAACCGCGGTCACATTTGATAATTTGGATGGACATTGTACACCCACACGCGTTGGAGGAAGTTTTTAAGTATGATCACCACCAAAGAAAATCGTGAAAATCGCTTCAGCATTCGCGCGACGACTAAGCAAAAAGAATTGATTTCGCGTGCGGCGCAGCGGAGCAATAAGACTATCAGCGAATTTGTTTTAGAACACGCCGTCGAAGCCGCCGAAGCACTTGAAATGGACAACGCGAATTTTGTCGTCAGTCGTGAAAAATATGAGCAGTTTCTGGCAGCTCTCGATGACGACGAAGTTGTTCGTGCAGTGGATACGGTGAAAGATCTCAGGAAAGCGAAGAGTGCGGCGAAAGCGCAGTCGATCGCAGCCATTTTTGAAGTTCTGAGCAATGAAATTGCCCTCGAAGAGTGGCAGTTGCTCCCGCCGGACGGAGCGGAAAATCACGATCATTATCTCTACGGGTCGCCGAAAAAGAAAAAGTAAGCCTCAATGGAAAAGGTTTTTGCGGATGCATTTTTTTGGATCGCCCTCGCTAATCCCGGCGATCACTGGTACCACGCGGCGAAACGATTCAACGAGGAAAATCCTGAAATTTCGTTGGTAACAACCGAAGAAGTTCTGACTGAGTTTTTGAACTATTATTCCAACTCAGGAGAACGCCACCGAAGAATCGTCGGTGCGATGTGCCAGCAAGTCTCCGTTCATCCAAAAATCGAGGTCATCGAACAATCGCACCAATCGTTCGTCAGGGGTTTGGAATTGTATCGTATGCGCGACGACAAGGGTTACAGTTTGACCGATTGCATTTCGATGTCGATTATGAAAGAGATGGGGCTTCAAAGTGTCTTGACTCACGATAACCACTTCACGCAAGAGGGATTTACGACTCTACTTTGATTCACTTCCTTGCCCCGCATCGCGATCATCGCGTAACGGTATGAATATGACGAAGATATTATTCCTAACCGCAACAATTCTTTTAATTTTCTCGACTCAGGCTTTCGCACAAAGCAAAGATACGTTGCGAAGGCAGATCGAGGAGATAGTCTCGACAAAGAAGGCCGTTGTCGGGGTTTCGATCTCTGACGCGGGCGGAAAGAGCATTGTTCTGGTCAACGGTGACAAGCGATTTCCGATGCAGAGCGTTTTCAAGTTTCCCATCGGATTGAAGATGCTTGCTGAGATCGACAAAGGCACGTTCTCGCTCGATCAAAAGATCGAGATCAAGAAAAGCGAACTGTTGCCGGGACTTTACAGTCCGATCAGGGAAAAATACCCCGAAGGCACGACGCTTTCGGTCGCCGAGATTCTTGAATATACGGTTTCAATGAGCGACAACGTCGGCTGCGACGTGCTGCTGAAACTGGTCGGCGGACCGCTTGCGGTTGAAAACTACTTTGCCGGCAACAAGTTCGATAACATCTCGATCAAGATCAACGAAGAGGTGATGCAGGGAAATTGGAACCGGCAATTCGAGAACTGGACGACCCCGAAGGCCGCGGGCAATGTTCTGAGAGCCTTTTACGACAACAAAAGGAAACTGCTCTCGGCCAAAAGCCACGAGTTTATCTGGAGAGTGATGCGTGAAACGTCAACCGGCGCAAATCGTCTGAAAGGACAATTGCCGGCGGGAACCGTTGTCGCCCACAAAACGGGCTGGTCGGGAACGAATAAGGAATCCGGGATCACTGCCGCCGTCAACGATATCGGAATCGTCTTTTTGCCGAACGGAAAGCACTATTTCATCAGTGTTTTTGTTACGGAATCGAAGGAAGACTTCGCGGCGAACGAGAAGATAATCGCCGATATTTCCAAGGCCGCCTGGGATTATTTTCTGGCGAAAACGAAATAGTTTTGATCAATATGGCACAAAAGCTTTCTCCATTGATTCACGCTTCGGAGCTCGGATCGCTGAGCGATCCGGTCTTGATCGACGTCCGAACCGGACCCGATGCGCGCGACCGTTATGAGGCCGAACATCTCGCTGGAGCCCTGTTCGTTGATCTGAACACGGATCTCGCAGATATCAAGCCCGATCCGGCCGACGGCGGACGCCACCCGCTTCCTTCTGTCGGCGATTTTGCCGATTTGCTGCAAAGACTGGGAATTTCGCCTGAATGCCACGTGGTCGCATATGACGACAAAAGTGGTGCGAATGCCGCGGCCCGGTTTTGGTGGATGCTCCGCGCTGCCGGACACGAAAAAGTTCAGTTGTTGGACGGCGGATATGACGCGGCTGTCGATGCAGGCTTTCCAACCATTTCGGGCGATGAGACTTCGAACAGAGTCGGCGAGTACAAAATCGCAAATTGGAAACTCCCGGTCGCCGGTATTGATGAAGTTGAAAGAGCCAGACAAGTCGATAATTTTCTCGTGATCGATGTCAGAGAGAAGGATCGGTTTGACGGTCTGAGGGAACCGCTCGATCTGATCGCGGGGCATATTCCGGGTGCGGTCAACGTGCCGTTTGCTGAGAACCTTGACGATTACGGCTTTTTCCGGTCGCCCGAGGAATTACGTGAGAAATATGCGGAAATCGTGGCGGATCGGAAGCCATCCGATGTGATCGTACATTGCGGTTCAGGCGTTACCGCCTGCCATACGATCCTCGCCTTTGATTACGCGGGATTTGAGATTCCGAAACTCTACGTCGGTTCGTGGAGCGAGTGGTCACGCAGCGATCGCCCGCGGTCGCCACGCTCAATTGCCTAAGTCATTGGCGGGAACTCCGTCCGTTTTTGATGTAAGGAAGCAAGAACGATAAGAATCAACGCCCGCGGGGCTTTGTCTTCGAAGGCCATTTCGATTTCGCGTCGGCATCGGCAGCGGATGCAAAGGGCCCAGAACTTGCGCGCGAAAGGAAAAAACGACGAATCGTTGACGGAAGCGAAAGCGACTGTCTTTCTCGCACCGGATTCGGCGTATGAACAAACGGAGTTGGGAGATACGCTCAGAGTTGGGGCGCGATGACGAAGCAAAAGCCGAGTGTGCAAAGGCTATCAACTAAACCATCGAGCCGGAATTTCAGGCAGATACGATCAGCGCGATCGAGAGGATTCTTGCAGTGAGCAAGTAACGCGGATTTGTGCTATTAATATCGTCACCCGAATGTCATCACGGCCGACACAGCTGAGTCTGCGACGACTGGCGATCGTAATTTGTTTCGCCGTCGGCTTTTCGTCCGTCGTTTTCGCCCAACAATACGGATTTGATACCTGGACGACCGCCGACGGGTTGCCGCAGAACACGGTGACGGGCGTCGCGCAGACGCCTGACGGCTATCTGTGGCTTTCGACGTTCGACGGACTGGCCCGATTCGACGGCGTCAGGTTCACGATCTTCGACAAGGGCAACACGAAAGGCATTGCAAACAATCGGTTCTCAAGGCTTCTTGTCGACAAAGCAGGAACTATCTGGGCGGCGACCGAGAACGGCGCGGTCACGGTTTACCGCGAAGGCGTTTTCGCGACATATCAATCGCCTCAGACGTCGAGCAGCTCGGTATCGATCGTTCACGATGCCGACGGGAATGCCCTGATCGAAACCCTTGGCGGAAACTATTATCTCAAAGACGGTGAATTCGTGCCGGCCGCGGATCCCTACGAACCAAACGTCAAACGTATCTACGCGCCGAGATCCGGTGCGAAATGGATCTTCCGAACGGGCTCGGGCGAACGCGTTATCGACGGAAAGACTACACAGTATGCCATCAACCTGGCGCCTGAGTATCTGAATTCGAACGCCGGCTTTCGCTATCTTGAAGATGCCCGCGGCGCAATGTGGCTGGCGATCAAGGATAAGATCTATCGGCTCGCCGACGGAGCCGTTTCGGTCTTTACGGCCTCCGATATCCCGGCGCTCAACGATCTCACGCCGTACGTGATCTTCGATGATGCCGAGGGAAATGTCTGGTTCGTTTTTGGAAATCCGGACACGACGCGCGGTCTCGACTGGCAGTTGGTCAAGTTCGGCAGCGGGCAGTTCACCGCGTTCGATCTCGGCAAGTCGGTCAATGCGACACAGGGAATGGCCGACCGCGAAGGCAATTTCTGGGTGGCGACGACAGCCGGTTTGCGGCGTCTGCGGCCGCAGTTGGTCTCCACGCTTTCGACCAGGGACGGCCTCGTCAGCAACGAGGTGTATCCGCTGCTCGAAACCTCGAACGGAGATGTTCTTATCGGGTTGCCGCAGGGAGTGAATGTTTTTCGAAACGGTAAGATCATCGATCTGGGACTCAAATACTCGAACAAGTTTCCGCTTAATATGCGCGGTTTGTGGGAGGATCCTGAGCGGCGGGTCTGGCTCGGCTATCAAGGCGAGGGCGGTTTCGGACGGATGGGAAACGGCGACTCGTACAAGCGGATCGGGATCAGGGATCTGCCCAACGGCGCCACCGATTTTGCGTCCGACAGCTCGGGCAACGTCTGGATCGCCACCGAAGAAGGATTGCTCGAATTCAGGGACGACAAAGAGATCGCGCACCTCACGACCAAAGAAGGGCTGCACAACGACAGAATCATCACGCTTCATTTCGACCACCAACAAAACCTTTGGCTCGGGACCTATGACGGCCTGTCGCTTTTCAAGGACGGAAAATTCACCAACTTCGGCGACGACGAAAACAGTCCGAAAGGATTCGTGCGGGCGATCCACGAAGACGCGGACGGAGTCCTTTGGTTCGGAACCTACGGCGATGGACTGGTCCGTTACAAGGACGGGAGATTTTTCAATTACCGGGTCGAGCACGGACTATTCAACAACGGCGTCTTCGCGATCCTTGACGACGGCCGCGGCAACTTTTGGATGTCGAGCAATCGCGGGATCCATCGTGTCGCGATACAGGAACTGAACGACTTCGCCGATGGCAAGATCCCAAACCTGAACAGCGTTTCCTATGACGAAAAGGACGGAATGCTTAACGCCGAATGCAACGGCGGACGAATCCCGGCGGCCATCAAGACCCGGGATGGGAAGCTCTGGTTCGCGACGATGGGCGGCGTCGCGATCGTCGATCCGAGGGCCGAGCGTGTCAATCCGGCGCCGCCGCCGGTCGTCATCGAGGACATCGCGGTCGATCGCAAGGCCGCGTCGCCGAATTCCCGGTCGGAGTTCGAGATCGAACCTGATCAGACGTCGCTTGAGATCCGGTTCACCGGTTTGAGCCTCACAAAATCGGCCCAGACGAAATTCAGATACCGGCTCGAAGGATTTGAAGACAAGTGGGTCGAAGCCGGAACGACGCGAACCGCGAACTATTCATATCTGCCCGCCGGCAGCTACGCTTTCCGGGTCATCGCCGCCAATGCCAGCGGCGTGTGGAATACCGAAGGCGCGACGGTCACGATCGTCGTTCATCCGTATTTCTATCAGACGTTGTGGTTCCGCGTCCTGTTGGCCCTGGCAATCGCGCTTAGCGTCTGGCTGATCTATCAAAATCGGGTTTCGCATTTGAGAAAGGTCGCGGAGGCGAAGACCGTTTTTTCCAGGCAGTTGATCGAAAATCAGGAAGCGGAACGCAAGCGGATCGCCGCCGAACTCCACGACGGGCTCGGCCAGAATCTCGTCATCATCAAGAACCGCGCGATGCTCGGGATCAAGAAGGGCGGCGACCGTGAAAGAGCCGAAAGAGAGTTCGATCAGATCGCGGAATCGGCAACGCAGGCGCTCGAAGAGGTCCGCGAGATCACGAACAATCTCCGCCCACAACTTCTCGACCGGCTCGGTCTGACGAAGGCGATAAACTCGATGCTCAAGAGCGTCGAAGACGTCGTTGAGGTCGAAAGCGCGATCGATTCGGTCGACGGCGTTTTCTCCGAGAACGAGGAGATCTGCGTCTATCGGATCGTTCAGGAATCGCTCAACAACGTCCTCAAGCACGCGCACGCGACAAGAGTTTCGGTTATCATCGAACGAGCCGGGACGCTCGTGTCGATACGCATCAAGGACAACGGTCGGGGATTCGATCCGGCGGCGGCGAAAAACGGACTCGGACTTGTCGGACTGAAGGAGCGCACACTACTGCTGAACGGTGAATTGAAGATCGATTCGGCGATCGGCGAAGGCACCGGGATCGATGTCAGGATCCCGACGGGAATGGATTAATGGCAAACAAGACGATCATCATCGCTGACGACCATCCGATCGTGCGCAAGGGCCTGCGCGAGACGATCGAAGATGAGAGCGATTTTGTCGTCCTGGCTGAGGTCGGCAACGGACGTGAAGCGCTCAGTGCAATCGAGGAATTCGATCCGGCGGTGACGATCCTCGACGTCGATATGCCGGAAATGAACGGCTTTGAAGTCGCCCGCGAGATCAGATCGAGGAATTTGCGGACCGAGATCGTCTTTATGACGATGCACCGCAATGAAGACATATTCAACGAAGCGATCGACCTCGGCGCGAAGGGGTTTGTCCTCAAAGACAGCGCGTTGGGCGACATCGTTGATTGTCTCAAAGCGGTCGCCTCAAGCAGCTATTACACCAGCC
Source organism: Acidobacteriota bacterium (assembly GCA_016715115.1). Classification (NCBI taxonomy): domain Bacteria; kingdom Pseudomonadati; phylum Acidobacteriota; species Acidobacteriota bacterium. The sequence continues at coordinate 477,249 of JADKBM010000004.1, read as the reverse complement.
ACGCGTTGACTTCATTCCTCATCAACCGCAGCCGTAGGGCAATCAAACTTGCCGAGGCGCAACCGTCGATCAACGATCTGACACCGTCCGAGCGCCGTGTTCTCAAACTCATCGCGGAAGATCTGACAACAAAAGAGATCGCCGAACGGCTTTTCGTGAGTCCGCGGACGGTCGATAAGCACCGTGAGAACATCTGCCAGAAACTCGATCTTCACGGTGCCCATTCGCTCTACAAATTCGCGTTGCAGAACCGCTCGAAGCTGCTTTGAGAAGTTAGACATTCGCAATCAGATACCAATTCCCTCGTAAACGCCGATTATCTTTGCCGAAGAATCGCGGTTCCGATCGTTTCAAACGAGAGACGTGAAGTCGACGCGATTCCGGGTCCAATTTCAAATCTCACATCACTAGTGTCCAATTATAAGTCGAGTAGAGTCAACTGTTTAAGTAGTTGAAAAATGCGGTTTTGTCCAACGCGGAGATCGGCAGAATCTGGCAGCGCGCGTGATTCGAGAAACGATCGCAAATCGAAAATCGAAAATATCTCACATCTCAGATCCAAAACCTTCCCGGAAGATTCTGAAAATCTCAGATCTGAGATTTGGGATTACGGAGTCCCAACCGACTCGACGAGCCTGAGGTCCTTGCGTACGCAGGTTCGATTCGGTCGATAAATGCGTAATGGTACGTACGGCTTTCTCGTATGACTGCGTATTCAAGTGATCTTCCTATCATCATATTCTCCCATACGTAGCCGATCGTGTAATGAAGGTATTGATCGTTGACGACAATCAAAAGGTACGTGCGCTTCTGCGCGATTATCTCCCTGATTCGGTGAACGAGGTCCACGAATGTGCTGACGGGCTCCGGGCGCTCCCGGAATTCCGAAAGCATCTTCCTGACTGGGTTCTGATGGATTGGGAGATGCCGCGGCAGAACGGCATCAACGCGATTCGGCAGATCATCGCCGAATTTCCTGATGCGAGGATCTGCATGGTAACCGCGTTTGACGATGAGGAGATCCGCCGCGAAGCCTTCGCGGTCGGCGCGAGAGGCTTTGTCTTGAAGGATAACTTATTCGAACTGGAAGAAATTCTTGCGTGAGTATTGGGGCAATCGAAATGAAACACTTGAAGAACGATTTGTTGAAGGCCTTTTCGGGAACTTTCCTGGTAATGGGATTGCTGGCAATTTTGACATTGCTGTCGGGCAATTCCTTCGGGCAACGGGATCTGTCAGTGATCACAAAAGGCGCGGACCTTCCAAAGCTCAATTTGTCGGACGCCTGCCGCGTTTACAACTTCACTCTCACGACCGGAGATCTGGACGGAGCGGAAGCCGACGGCGATGTCTATGTCACGATCAACGGAGAGAACAAAAGCACCAGCAAGATCCTGGTATCCGGCGGCCTTTCGCTCAGACGGGACGATCAGAATCCGAATAGCGGCTGTCTCGATCTGAACACGAACACGCCTTCGATCGTCGTCACCTGGGGTAACGAGGGTTACTTCGCGGAAACCGACAAGGAGAATTGGATCGGGAAACATCAGCTTAACAACCCGTTCAAGCGTTTTTCGGCGATCCCGTTCAGAATCTATGCAAACGATGTCGGCAGAGTGACCTCGATCACGCTCCATCACGACAACTGGTATCCGAACTGGTTTCTCCAGCATTTGGATTTTTCGAGCGACGGCCGGGAAATCAACCGCGATGTCAACAGGTGGTTTCGGGCCGATACGCTCAATCAAACGTTTCAGGTTGACCCGAATCCGAATTTGACAGACTACCGGTTCAGCATCCAAACCGGCGATGTCTATTTCGGAGGAACGAATTCAAGCGTCTATATTCTGCTGAACGGCGATGGCGGTCAGGTCTTCAGCCAGTTGGATCTGGCCAAGATGATACCCGGGAATCCATTTGAGCGAAATCAAACAGACTTTGCCGGGCTCTATGACAAAGCTCCGATGGACATCCGAAGCATCACAGTAACGCTGCCGGCAGGAGGCAAATGGTTTCTGCACTCGATCAAGATCGAGAGTCCGAAGCTCGTTCGGCCTCTGTACTTTCGTCTCAACGATTGGATCGAAGGAGGAAAACCGGTCACGCTCAACCCGACCGGGGAAGTTTCGACCCGCAAGATCACTTTCAGAAATGAGGCCGGATACGTCGCCCGAATGATGGTTCAAATTGTCGAAAATGGACCGGGCGGCTTTCCGATTCCGAGACTTATCACTACGCCTGATATGCCCGTCGGACAAAACAGTTCCATCGAGATTCCGAACAACACGAAGGATCCGAAAGTATTTCTGATCGGCGTCGGTACCGTCAAGGAAACGTTCTATATCAGTGACTTTGCCGGCTATCTGACAAGTGATCCGTGTTTCAAAGCTTGGGGGACGATCTTCAGTCCGCAGGGCGGAACCTGCGACGGAAAGCCGGTCGCGACCTATGTCGTACCGCCGCCGGTCGTACCGAAGGTTCTGACCGCCGCCGAAGCGCAACAGCTCTGCCGCAATCAGTTGCAGGACATGAGAAATTCCCTTCCCAAGTACAAGAACTATTTCGATGAGAACATCGCGACCGGTCTGTGCAACGGCGGCAGTACGGAACTGAACACACGAGTCTTCTGTTACACGCTGAAGATCACTGAAATAACTCCGCCGAACGCGATCGCGGAATGCACGGGACGAATTCCGTTGGGATCGTCGCCGAAGATCAGCACTTCCGCCCCGATCACGTCAAATTCGAACGTCGCCCAAAACGAGCAGGATTGCTTCAATCAGGTTCAAAACAAGGTCGCGTACGATACGGCCGGAAACAAGGTTTGGAACGAGAACAACATCAAGAACCTCTGTCGCGGAACGACCGATCCCGCGGCCACGATTTCCTGTTTCAGCCAGAAGATGCCGCAGGTCGGCTGGTCGCAGGCGACTCAGGAATGTGCCGCACTCAGCTCATCACAAACCCAACGGGTCAACAAAATGCCCGTCCCGGATAGGCCGGTTTCCACGGGACTCAAGCTCGAAGGAGACTGGGAGATGTACAACGACAAAGGCGTCAAGTTCGACAAATTCGCCAAGATCTCACAAAGCGGCAGCAACTTGTCAATAAACAACGGTTACGGAACAAATTCAACGGCTGTGTTGAATGGCGCCACGATTACGACGTCAGACGGGCTGACCGGAACGGTCTCGGCCGACGGCACGCGGATCGACTGGAACATCAGGTTCTATTGGATCAGGCAGGCGTCCGTTCCGTCGACAAACACGTCCGGTCCCAAGATTCTGGGATCTGCGCGCGACGTTGACGCAAAGAACGGCGTCGTATTCATCATCGGGACAAACTCGGTTCCGGGCGGATACGGAATCTACCGGTTCAACGGCTCCGGCTGGACGCCGATCGACGGCGGCGCTGTGCGAATTGCGGTCGACAGCGCGGGAAATCCGTGGATCGTGAATTCGACCGGAGCGGTCTTCAGTCGAAACGGGGGCTCGTGGACCGAGATCCCGGGAATGAGAGACGCTCCGGCGGCCGATATCGCGGTCGCTGCGAACGGAGACGTCTGGGTCACGACGACAACCGGCTTGGTCGCACGCTGGACGGGTTCCGGATGGACTCCCGGACGCGCGCTCAGCGCCCGGCAGGTGATCGCCCTTCCGAATTCCAACACCGTTCAGATTGTCGAATACAGCGGCAAAAGGTGGACGAGAGAGTCCGACGACTCGTGGCTGATCGCCAGCGACCCGACGGGGATGGCCGGCAGATACGTCGAATTCGCCGTCGACTCCGACGGCACCCGCTGGGGAATCGACTCGTCGCTTAATCTGTGGAGATTGACAACCGGACAGTAGCAGTTTCGACATACGCCGAAATTCCGGAATCCAGGAGAAGAACAATGAACAAAATTGATCAAAGACCGCTTTTTTTCGACATTTTCAAGCTAATGTTGCCGCTTTTGGTACTGCTGTTCGCCCACGCGGCGGCAAACGCCCAGAACTATACGACCGAGGAACAGGATTGCTTCACTCTGGTGCAGGGTAGAGTCGCCTACGACAAACTCGGCAACAAGACGTGGAGCGAAAGCAACATTCGAAATCTTTGCCGCGGAACAACCAACCCCATTGAAACGATCAGTTGCTTTCGCGACAAAATCGCGGCCGGGACAGCCTGGAATGAAGCAATCCCGGCATGTTCGCCGTCCGCTTTGAAGCCGACTCCCTCCGGTCTGAGCGGGAATTGGGCGATGTATGACGGAAATGGATTGCCCTACGAAAAAGACGCAGTCATCACTCAAACGGGTTCGAGCGTCACTCTGAACAACGGTTACGGCAGCGAGGAAACCGTCGGTCTCGATGGATTCAAGCTCAACGTGCGGACGTGGAAACTGACGGGCACGATCAAATCCGACGGCTCGCGCATCGATTGGTCGAACGGCTTTTATTGGGTCAAGAAACAGTACACCAGGACGGAAGTACAAAACTCAGTCGACGACCGCACGTTGACTCTTCGAAACACGGGCGCGATCAACGCCACGATAAATCTTTACAGAGCCGACAGAAAGGTCTTCGATAACACGCCTGTGAAATCGATCAAATGGGTCGACGGCGGAGCCTCGCCGAGCGTCACCTTCGGAACGGCGATTCAACCCGGAACACAGCTTGAGGTCGAGATCACGATGAAGGTCGGCGGGTTGGGCGGGTTCTGGGATCTGCTGATTTATCGTGCGACCATCGCGGCGAACTCATCGAACCTCTGTTTTGAAGTTGGCGGAACGGCCTATAAGCCGACCGCAAAGCCGTGCGCCACCACGCAGGCGGTCGAAGCTGATTACGTAACCTTCAGAAATGAGGTCGGTATCCTGTCGTATATGAAACTCGATTATACGCAGATCACAAGCGATACGGACACCGCCAAAAAAGCGATAAGAACCGACGACACCGTGTTGGGAATGGAACGAAAGGTCTATCGTCCCCGCGACGCGGCCAATGGAGCGATGACATTGACGATCAACGGCGTCACCGCCGACGAGCCTAAATTGAAAGAAATCCGTTTAGGAGTTGGCGACCTTTTTTCGGGATGCTACAAGGTTTGGGGAAGTGCCATCACACCCAAAGTGAGCCCCTGTTCGATCAGCAGTTCGGCCCGAACCATCAAGTTCTGGAACAACTCGGGAACTACCGCGAAGCTGGTGGCCATTTACGACCAGAACAAAAAGGTTTCAACCAACGACATTGAGGTAACGCAGACAGAGTCAATCGAAATTCCGATCGGCGTTTCGAAATCTCCCGTTTCAGTAGAAATCTGGGCGTACGGCATCGATCGAACCCGAAGGCTGGTGACAACGATGACCGCGTCCGGTTCTTTCACCGGAGAACTCTGCTACAAGATTGAAGGAACATCCATCAGTCCAAATGCTTCGACCTGTGATGATGTCGTCGGCGACACTTCGGTCGAGACGCGGCTGATCAGATTTCAGAACGAAGCGGGTTACGATGCCCAGATGATCGTCACTTACTTTGTCGATGAGGTGATCGGCGGCCAAAAGATCCCGATGGCGAAAACGGTTTCGACCGGAATGATCAACGGGCTTGGAGGCAAACTCCGATTGTTGGCGATCCCGAAAGTCGTTTCTCAAGGGATGCAGATCACAATCGCGATTCAAGGAAGTACCACCGTGAAAAATGACATCTGGTCGACGACGCTTCCCGGAAATTTCGCCGACAACCCGCAGCCTTGTTTCAAGGTTTGGGGAACGCTCTTCGATCCGCAAGGCGGAAAATGCGCTCCGTAGATAAAGCGACGCGGCGCGGAGGATTCGATCTCTTCGCGCCGTGTGGCATAATTCGGGTGTCGCCGAAGACTGTCGAATTCGGGCGAAATCTGAATTATGAGCCTCCGTCACCTGATCACTGAACTTGTCGAATTCAACTGCTGGGCCAACGGACTGTATCTTGATTGGCTCGCTCAGCAGCCGGACGAGGTGCTTGCGCGTGAAATTCAGTCGAGCTGTCCGAGCATCATTAAAACGCTCAAACATATTTGGGAAGCGCAGGAATACTGGTACGGAGTCGTCGCCGAAACCGAGGATTTCGTCAGGGTTTGGGAGATCGAAGATCCGACTCGCGCGATGATCTGCGTGGGTCTCGGATCGAATTCGCTGAAGCTCGCAGAATTTGTGAAGACTCTGTCCGACGACGATCTTTCAAAGCGCCTGCGGATCGACAATGACTGGCTGAATTGTGATCTCAGAAAATACGAGTATCTGCAGCAGGTCGTCCATCACGCAACCTATCATCGCGGCCAGATCGTGACGATGGCGCACAACCTCGGCATCTCCGGCGCGCCCGCGACGGACTTCTTGATCCGGGCGACTCGGATCGATCCGACTTAAGATCGATATTCAGACCACAAAGCACTTATCGGAACGACAAACAAGTCTCTTCCGATTGAAAAGAATTGATTTCCGGTGTAGAGGATTATTTCGCGTTTGAATTTGTTTGGCAGAGAATCTGCGAGCAACTCCAGGCCGGATTTTGTCGTAATTCTTATTTGACTTGTTCCGATCCCGGTCATCTGTCCTATCAGAAGCAAGATCGCCAGGAGTAAATTGGTTGCAAATTTGATATTCATCAATCCCTTGAAAATGGAAGTTACGCTTGAAATCCGACCCTTCGCCGTCGATCCGCCGTATCGAGCGTTCGCCCTTTGGTTATCACGAATCTCACTTACCTAAATCCGCCAACCGGCAAATAAATCCCCAACCGCCGCCGAGTTCACTGACCGCCAACACAAGCTCGTTTTCTCCTTTTTTCAATGGAAGGTAAAGCGCGTCGTTTTCCGAGTCCATAATTCCCAAAAACCCGGGGTCGCGAAAATTTTGCGCGCTGCGTCCTCGATAGAGAATTTTGCCGTTTAGGAAAACACTGACATCGTCGCTATAACCTATGTAAAGCTTCTTGATCTGGTCGCTCGCAGATTGAACGTTGGTTCGCGCATAAACGACCCTCATTCCGGGTTGCGGATCCAGCCGCTTTGACCAGTCGCCGGCAAACGTGACCCGCGGATGCGGGCTTTCAAGATAGCGATTGATGGCGACGATGCCCGGTGCTTCGGCCTCCACTTCCTGCCAGTTGATGGCCTCGCGCTCCGTTTGCGTAAGTGGATGTTCGAGATTTCGTGCCAGTGCATCGAACGACGGCGACAGGCTCCATTTGGTCAAAGTTCCCGCGGGCATCGGCGGCAAATTACGTCTCCAAAGCGTGGGAGAAGTTTCGCGAATCTCAAAGTTTGAGAAATATGTCGCGCCGGTCAGGACAGCCAGCGCAATTTGTCCTTTTTGGACTCCCGTTTTCAAATCGTCCATCACAAGCGATGGCTTGTTCATATCTTTGACAAAAAGTTTCGCCTGCGCTCCCGCGACTTCGAGCCGCAGATGAAACCATTCGTTTTTCGGAATTTCGACAGCGCCCGTGAATCCCTGACCGCTGTATATCTGCCAGTTCAGTCCGGTATTGAGAATAGGTGTGTATTGCATCGCATCGGGCTGACCTGATTTATGTTGTCGAAGATAAACCCATTCGCCATTGTTGCCGTCCCGCGTGATTCGAAATTGAGGTCCGAAAAATCCGCGACTTGCCGGAGTTGCAACATCAACGTCGATCACGCCGTCGCGCATCTCAAGATCTTTCAGCACCGCCGCCCCGCCATTCAGAAAGATACTTTCGCGCCCCAGATATTCGGTCACTTTGGCTTGTCCCTGAAACTCCCAACGCGGCGAATCGGGCGGAATCGAAGACGATTGTTGACCAAGGACTACGTTGGACGCAGTCAAAAACAGGAGCCAAACGATGAATGCAACTGCCGATTTCATAAGTTCCTCATTTCCGAATCCAACCGTATTGCGTGTTCGACGGACTCGCGCCTTGAGCTTGATATTGCGCCTTTAACTTCGTCACGTGATCCGTCGGGATCGCGTTCATTTTCGCCTTGACGTCGATGCCGTAAACTCTGGCCGAATTCAAGCCGAAGATCTTTGCTTTTACTTTGTCCGTCAACGGCTTGAACTTAAATCTTCGCTGGAGATCCTCCGGCATTTGCAGTCGCCGGAATGCCTCGATCTGCCATTGCGGACTGCCCCACCAGATCGAGTCCGTTCCCCACAAAACGTGTTCTTCGCCAAACGCCTGGATCATCAAACCGAGCATATAGGCGCAAAGTTTCGGCTGTGTGATCACGGTCATTCCAAATGTCGTTCCCAGATCCATATAGACGTTCTTCATACGTGGGTTTCGTTTTCGCATCTCGCAAAGATCAGTTATCCAAGGGATATTGGTCACGGTTTTGAAATCGTCTTCGACTGCCGGCAACGCGTCGCGGACGCCTTTGAATCCGGCGTGGTAAATCAGAAAATTCAAATCGGGAAAGTCCTTCGCGGCTTTTTCGACATCGCGCGGGCTTGAATGTTCCAATTCCCAGCCCGGCAGAGGCAAACCTTTGTGGACGCAAATATTCCTGATCCCGATCTTGCGGGAGTACTCATAAAAGGGATAAGCGATCTTCTCATCGTCCATCCACCAGCCGACGCTGCCATCCGCCAGAGGCTGTCCCGGATAGCCTTTCCATGCTTCAGGTTTCAATTGCTCGAACTGTCGGGCCATTGATTCAAGCTGAGATCTGCCCAGATCCGGCGAAAAAGTCCCGTGCGAAAGCAGTCGTTTCGAATTCGCCAAACCGTTGATTTCGGCGCGCGTTTCAAACATCTCGGACGGCGTAAGCACATTCTGGTCGTCGGTTTTCGCCGGAAGTCCTGTGATCACGGCCATCGAAGTATCTGAATCGAAAAACATCTCCTTGATGTAGTTCGCCAAATACAGGTCTTCCCATTTGTGCTCTTTACCGACGAGACTCGTATTGCCCCAGGCGCCTCCCGCGTTCCGATAGCCCGGGATCAGCGGTGGCGTTTGGATGATCTTGTTTGCGCCAACGTGGTGAGTGTGAATATCGAAGATAAAGGGGCGTTTCGGGAACTTCTCGTCGCTGCTGCGGGGTTCGTAGAGCTCGCTTTGCGAAACATCGAAATAATTCCCGAAAACCTCATTCATCGCCAGGAACGCCGCGGCCATTCCGCCGGCGCCCGCGAGAAACTTACGTCGTGAGATCCCGAGACGCGAGCTGCTCGTATTCGCGATCTCGATCAGGCGCTGCTCGACGCGTTTCTGTTCAACGGTCTGATCCGGCGGGGCAAATTCCTCGGTTGAAATGATCTGCGTCGGTATCGGCAGATTATTTTGGTCAACATCGCATTTCTGAATCCATTTTCGCTTCATAAACAATGATTCGCCCTAGTTCAAAAAAGCCTTAAACCAACGGACGGCCTCGCGGTCTCTTTCCGCTTGGTTTTTTCTCAGAATATGGTCACAGTTTGGCTGAAAATACCATTTGCAGAGATCATCAGTGCACTTGCGACGATCAAAAACTACAACCGTTGCCTCAAATGCGGGGTCGCGGCTCGGTCGAGCACATTCGGCGTTGATTTCCGAAACAATTCTTCAGGATCTCGCGCCCGTGACTGAAACTTGCACCAGTCTTACCGAAAACTCGCCGTCTCGACAATTGGTTTGTGATAAACCGCATATTTGCGGGGTAAGGCGAATGCAAATCAGTTTTGGGGAAGTATGGAAAAACGAAGGCCTGAGATGAAAGGGAGTTGATGCCGCCTCTTGAACAAATAGCCAAACAATTCCCGAAGGCGGGAAACAACATCTTCGATCTAGCGATTGATGAAAGCGTTGTAGGCGTTTATCGCTTCGGGGCTTTCAAACAACGCCGTGTGGCCGGCATTGGCGATCTCGACGATCTGTCGGTTCTGGCAATTGGTGCAGTCGGTGACTTGTTGTTTGAAGGTTGGCCACGAAGCCAGTTGGATCGGCGAGTCCTGCAAACCCTGGACGAAGAGGATGTCGGATCTGTAGCCTTCCGTAAAGCTCAGAAGCGATCTTGCCATATAAGCCGCAGGATTGTTGACCGTTGTTCCGTAAGTCTGTCTCAAAGTCGCGCAAACGGCGCTCGGCGGGGCTTGGCCGTTTTCTTCAAGTCCGCAACGATAAACCAGATTGAGCGGTCCCGGACCGTTGGATATCACGCCGTCGGTAGCGTGCATCGTGTTCAGTCGGGTGACCATATATCCGCCCTGTGAATGGCCGATCAGAAAGATCTTCCTGACCTTTCGTTTCAGTTCTTTTCTGCTTTTTTCCTTGACCCAGAGCAAAGCGGCTTCGGCTTCGGCAATGCTGTCGCCCATCAGCCGACCTTCCTGAGGATAGGCCACGCTGACGATCATCATATCCGTTCGATTCGTGATTTCCTTGGTTCGCTGGAGGATATTCCTCGCCGCCGGAAGCGTTTGATCGTCCGTCGCAACCGTTCCGGGAAAGGCGATCAAAACATCGACAAAATAGTTCGCAGGCTTGTCGATGACGACATCCACGCTGACGTTGTTGTAGGTAATTCGCCTGACCTCTTGCGCGTTGTGCGAAACGGCAAAAAGCAAAATGCTGAAAAGCGTGGCGATCATTATCGAAAATCCGGCTCTCATATTCTTGGCTCTTAGTATATATTACGACGCAAACCTTTCGGGAAAAGCCGAAAGAGTTTCGCGAGAACGTCGGCGAGTCCGCGTGTTTCACGCGCCCGCTTGAATCCTTCGCGGCTCGTTCGTGTGCTCCGCACACTGAGTTTCTTCCGACAAACTCCTTGAATCCGGAATCTTGATATTGTCGGTTCCGGTGAGCGTCTATGTTTTCTTTGTTGCTCCGCAATCTGGTCTTCACGATCTTGCAGCCGGGACTGGTTGCAGGATTGATCCCGTATCTTTTGCTCAGGATCGAAGGCAAACCGTATCTGCCGGATGGCTGGGGATCTTGGCAGTTTTCCGGAGTTGCGTTAATGATCCTCGGCTTTTCGTTGATGGTGACCTGCATTCTGCAGTTCGCTGTCGATGGCAAAGGGACCTTGTCGCCTCTTGACCCGACGAAGAACCTGGTCGTCAGAGGCTTCTACCGGTATTCCCGAAACCCGATGTATGTCGGGGTGATTCTGTTGTTGATGGGTGAAGTCCTGTTTCATCGATCGTTCGTGTTGGCCGGCTACTCCGCGGTCGTCTTCACCGGCTTCAATCTCTTCATCGTTTTCCACGAAGAACCGCGTTTGAAACGGGAATTCGGGAACGATTGGGATGATTACAGGAAGCGGGTCAGGCGTTGGTTTTGACTTGGGCGTCCAAAGCACAAGCATCGGGTCTTACGAATAGATTGAAGAACTGGGGCGTGATCCGGGATCGTCGCCCGGCACATTGAATTCCTGTTGACAAACTATATCCGTCACGGATATAGTGTTTTATGCTCGACGGAAACAACAAAGCTGTGCTGACTCCCGCTGTGTTTCATATACTGCTTGCACTTTCGGTCGGAGAAATGCACGGTTACGGCATTATGAAGCAGGTCAGGGAAGATTCAAAAGGAAACGTGAAGATGGGCGCCGGGACGCTTTACGGATCGCTCAAACGGATGCTCGACGCGGGGCTGATCGAAGAGAGCGGCAAACGGATCGATCCGGCAATGGACGACGAACGGCGGATCTATTATCGAATCAACGGGTTCGGCGAAAAGGCGCTCGCTGACGAGCTTGATCGTTTCAGTGGCATCGTATCGCTCGCGCGCGATCTGAACCTGCTTCCGAAGAGTTTCGTTTATGAGGGTTGACGAGAGGAAGACCGTTGCCGCTTACGGATACCTGCTTGGGCTTTACCCGCGGACGTTTAGAGAACGGATGGGCGAATCGATGCTTCAGACGTTTCGCGACCTGTGCCGCGAACAGCGATCGGCCATCGGCTATATTCCGATCGGATTTCTTCTGTCGACATTTGCCGAAACATCGGCCGGAGTTTTCAAAGAGCGCATTCTGGACGTGATCGTCACGGTTATGAACAACGCTTTTCTTCGAATCTCGGTGTCGGTGTTGATCGGGCTTGTCGCGACCCTTCCGTTCGTCGTGACGGAATACATTTACTCCGGCGGATATCCGGCGGGCATTCCGTTCGCGATCTTCAATGTTCTCTGGCTTGAGGCTTCGATTTTCACGTACCTCGCGATCTCTTTGTTCCGCACGCCCCGCACGGGTCCGGTGTCGGATTGGATTTTTCCATTGTTGCTGAAATCGCTCGGCTTGGTCATCATTATGTCATCGTGGACGTTCGTCGTTGCCGATCAGTTGCCGTGTTTCCTTGGCGGGAAAGGATGTTGAAGCCGACGTTGAGCCACGCCAACGCGTAAGTGTAACGCGTCCACGCGTGACCCCGACGTTGAGCCACGCCAACGCGTAAGAGTAACGCGTTCACGCGTGACCCCGACGTTGAGCCACGCTAACGCTAGTCACGCCTAAAGGCGTTACTCTTACGAATTGCGTAGTTCTGATATCATTGAAGTCAATCCGTGACCGACAACCAGACGATATACGAGATAAATCAAAACCCCGGGCTTCTGAAAACGTGGCGCGACCTCACCCCCGAACAGAAGCGCGAGGTCCTCAAGGACTGCGCGGCGGCCGGCCCGAAAGACATCGAACGCATTATGCGCGGCGTCATCGAAGGCCAGCGAAGACTCTTTTAGCTTAGTGCAAAGTGCAGAGTGCAAAGTGCATAGTGACCGGCACTCTGCACTCTGCACTATGCACTCTGCATTCTGCACTTTGCACTATCTCAAAAATCCCCGTTTCTTCATCAGCGCGTCGACTTGCGGGTCGCGGCCGCGGAATTTGCGGTAGGCTTCGGCCGGGTCCATCGTGTTGCCGACCGAGAATATATAACGAGTCAGCCGCGCCGCGACCTTTTTGTCATACGGCCCCTTTCCCTCTGTGAACGCGCCGTAGGCGTCCGCCGTCAAAACGTCTGACCACAGATAACTGTAGTAGCCCGCCGAATAGCTGTCCGACGAGAAGACGTGGCCGAACTGCGGCGTCCGGTGACGCATCACGATCTCGCGCGGCATCCCCAATTGCGCCAGCGTCTCGCGTTCAAAAGCGTCGGCGTCGATCGTCTGCGATCCCGCGAGATGCAGTTTCATATCGACCAGCGCGCTCGCCAGATACTCGACCGTCGCGAAGCCCTGATTGAACGTCGTCGTCTTTTTGATCTTGTCGACCAGCGCCTGCGGGATCGGCTTGCCGGTCTCGTAATGGAGCGCGAATTTCGACAAAACTTCCGGCGTCGAGAGCCAATGCTCCATCAGCTGCGACGGAAATTCGACGTAATCGCGCGCGACCGCCGTCCCCGACAGCGACGGATACGTCACGTTCGACGAAAGCCCGTGGAGAGCGTGGCCGAATTCGTGAAACAGCGTCAGCGCGTCGTCCCAGGAGATCAGGACGGGTTCGCCGGGTTTTCCTTTGACGAAATTCGAGTTGTTCGAAACGATCGTCGTCACCGGACGGTCCATCTTCTCCTGGCTGCGGTAAGCGTTCATCCACGCGCCCGAACGCTTGCCCGTACGCGCATACGGGTCGAAGTACCAAAGCCCGATGTAACGGCCCGATTTCTTGTCCGTCACCTTCCAGACGCGCACGTCCGGGTGATTGACCGGAACGTCCGTGACGGGCGCGAAGTTGAATCCGAACAGTTCGCCCGCGACCCAGAACATTCCCTCGCGCATCTTTTCGAGCTGCATATAGGGCTTGATCTCGTTCTGGTCGAGGTCGTAGCGTTCCTTGCGGACCTTCTCCATATAGTAGCGGTAGTCCCAGGGCTCGATCGTGATCTTCGCTCCCGAGCGGTCGGCGAGCGCCTGCATATCGGCGACCTCTTCCTTGACGCGTCCGACGGCCGGTTTCCAGACCGCTTCCATCAACTCCATCGCGCGCTCGGGCGTTTTCGCCATCGCATTATCGAGCCGCCAATGGGCGTGCGTCGCGAAACCGAGCAGTTTCGCGCGTTCGGCGCGCAGCTGCAGCGTTTGCGGAATGATCGCGTTGTTGTCGTTCTTGTCGCCGTTGTCGCCGCGGTTAACGAACATCCGCCAGACCTTCTCGCGCAGATCGCGACGGTCGGAATAGGTCAGGAACGGATCGACCGACGAACGCGTGTTGGCGATCGCCCACTTGCCCTTCATTCCCTTGGATTCGGCGGTCGCCGCCGCCGCGTCGCGCAAAGACTGCGGCAGTCCCGCGAGGTCCGCTTCGGAGCCGAGTTCGACAAAGGGATCATTCTCGTCGGCCAGCAGATTCTGGCTGAACCGCGTGTAGAGTCCCGCGAGCGACTGGTTGATCTCCGAAAGACGTTTCTTTTCGGTCTCGCCGAGTTTCGCGCCGGCGCGGACGAAGTTCGTGTAATAGCGCCACGTAAGGCGCTGCTGCTCCGGCGTCAATTTGGATTTCTTCGGCGAGTTGTAAACCGCCTCGATCCGTTTGAAGAGCGCGGAATTCTGGGTGATCTTGTCGTTGAACGCGGCGAGTTTCGGCCCCATTTCGCGTTCGACGGCGCGAAGTTCGGGCGTGCTCATCACGCTCGTCCAGACGTTGTAGATCGACCCGACGCGGTCGAGCATCGCCCCGGCGCGCTCCATCTGGGCGATCGTATTCTCGAACGTCGGCGCGGCGGCCGAATTCGCGATCGCGTCGATCTCCTTCAGGTTCTCGGCCATCGCCGTCTCGAGCGCCGGCTTGAAATCGGCGACCTTCACCTTGTCAAACGCCGGAACGCCGCCGTAATTTCCGGTCCATTCCGCCAGCAGCGGATTCGTCTCCGCCGCCTGAACCCGTTTTTCGATTCTGAATTCGTTCATCACAAAAGCCATCGAGAGAAAAGTAAAAACAACGACAAAAACTCTTTTCATAAAAACTCCTTTTGATCAGCCGCCCCGACTCTTGTTCGATGCCCGGGCCTATTTTGAATTTGTATGGATAATTTTACCACGCGCCCCGCCGCAACGGTAACGCCTTCCGCCCCGCGGCTTGCCGCCCGGATGTGCGGCTTGCGGCCCGGAGATGCGGCTTGCCGCTCTGCTCCTTTCTGCGGCTTGCCGCCCGGATGTGCGGAAAAGCTCGGCTTTTCCGGGCCAGTCCCCAAACCACAAAAGCGGCTATGCCGCCGTCTCAAGGCATATCGACCCGGAGAGGCTCATTTTCAAGGGGTTTTCGCTGCCAGATCCGTGCGCTTGAATATAGATAATCCTCTGCGCGTTCGACCAATCCGGCCCGAACCGGATTCTGATGGATGTAGTTCACTTTTTGCATCATCGTCTTCTCGTTGTTGATCGAAAACGCATTCGGGTGATGATCCCATAACGAATACCGATGATTCCGACGCCGCTTTTCTTGTCTGAGTTTCAAGAGCGAAGTCTCGAAACTGCCATTCTTGAGGTGGTCTATCACGCGCCTTGCGGTGACGCCGTTGAAATATCTTTGCGTGTCTGCGACCTTGCGGGAACCGTCGGTGATCAGATGCATATGGTCGGGCATAATAACGTAGGCATGAATTTTGACGCCGGAAGACGTCCGGGCCTCGTCAAGAGCCTTGGCAACGATACCCTTGATCTTGTCGGTTCGAGAAACCGGAAGTCGGTCCTTGGTGACGGACGTCAAATAGTGCAGCGGACTATCGATTGAGATTTTCATTTTATGAGATCCTTGAGTTTGGCGGCGCAGCCGCTGAGGTTAATGGTGCCGCCGGGAAAAGCAGAGCTTTTCCGCACATCCGGGCGGCAAGCCGCAAAGAGGAGAATTTTGAGTTTTCCGAGGTTAAAGGAAAAAATAACCGAGTGCAAGCGATTTTATTACTTTACGATTGATATCATTTGCCAAAAACAGCGGCTTGCCGCCCGGATGTGAGGAAAAGCTCGGCTTTTCCGACGAAGCCCCAAGACAAAGAGCGGCTGCGCCGCCGCTGAGGTTTATTGGCGCCGGCTCATCCTGGCGGCAAGCCGCAAAGTGGCGGCCGTAAGAATCTAGAGTTTTCCGAGGTTAAGTGAAAAATAACCGGGTGCACCCGATTTTATTACTTTCAGGATTGATATCATTTGCCAAAAATTGCGGCTTGCCGCCCGGATCTGCGGAAAAGCCCGGCTTTTCCGACGAAGCCCCAAAACAAAGAGCGGCTATGCCGCCGCTGAGGTTTATTGGCGCCGGCTCATCCTGGCGGCAAGCCGCAAAGTGGCGGCGCTTTCATCATCCGCTTTGCGATGTTGCCGGAAAAGGCCGGCAGTGGTTCGGTGATGAAGTGCGCTTCGAAAAGTGCAGATCTTAACCACTCAGTGGATGAAATTCAACCGCTGAGTGGGTGAATTACAGTACCGGAGCTCAACTCAACCCGCAAGAGTAACGCGTTCACGCGTGACCCAACGTTGGCGTAAGCTCAACCCGCAAGAGTAACGCGTTCACGCGTGACCCAACGTTGGCGTAGCTCAACGTAAGTCACGCCTAAAGGCGTTACTCTTGCGGGAAGGCGTTACTCTTGCGGGTTGACGCAAAGCCATATCGAACTTATCCTTACCAATGAAGTCCCCGAATCTCAAGGTATTGAACTTGTCAGGCATCAGCGAACCAACCAACAACATCATCCCCGCCGCCGGTGAAAATGTAGCCCGGTCGACCGAGGGAATGACGACCAAGGTCGTCAAAGGCAGCATCTGGACGCTCGCCGGACAGGTTTTGCCGATGATGGTCGCCCTGATCGCAACCCCGTTCACGATCCGTTTCCTCGGCAGCGAAGGCTACGGCGTACTGATACTTGTCGGCCTGATCCCAACCTATTTCAGCTTCGCCGACTTCGGTATGGGAATCGCCTCGACCAAGTTCGGCTCCGAAGCCTACGGCGAAGGTGACCCGGAAAAGGAAGGCGAGATCGTCCGCACCGCGGCCGTCATCGCCCTCTGCACGTCACTCCTCTTCGCCGTCCCGATCTTTCTGTTTTCCTGGCCCATCGTCACCGCATTCAACGTCCCCGAGCATTTCCAGACGGCCGCAAACATCGCCCTCAAGATCACATCCGTATCGTTCGTCTTGGGCATCCTGAGCTCGGTCTTAAACACCCCGATGCTCGCCCGTTTGCGAATGGATTTGAATACGGCGGCGAGTTCGGTGCCAAAGATATTGATGGCGCTCTTTACGCCGTTCGTGTTATATCTCGGCGGCGGCGTTGTCGAGGCGGTCTGGGTCGGGTTTTTCGCTGCCATAGTTGGCATCGTCGGCATTCTCTTTATTTCTGGAAGATTGCTTCCGCAGCTTTTTCGGTTGTCGATCAACTCAGAATATCTTCGTCCGTTGGTGAAATTCGGCGGGGGTCTTGTAATCGGCGGCATTGCCGCATTGTTGTTGATCAATCTCGAAAAGATCGTGCTGACACGGATTGTTTCGGTACAGTCGCTCGCGTACTATTCAGTAGCATTTACTTTTGCGAATATGGCGACGATGTTTTCATTTGCAATGATTCAGTCTCTAATTCCGGCGTTTTCACAACTCCTCACTTCCGTGAACCGAACAGAATTCGAGAACCTCTTTTCGAGTGCGGTTAGGTTGAATTTGACATGGCTGCTACCTGCCGTTTGCACGATGGCGATCGCAGCAAAGCCCTTTTTCTCGACTTGGGCCGGTTCGGATTTTGGCTTCAACAGTTCTGCCCCGTTCTATATTCTTCTTTTTGGCCTTTTTTTCAATATCCTCGCCTTTGTTTCACATAGCGCGATTACGGCCTTCGGGCGCACCGATGTATTTGCGAAGCTCTATTGGATCGAATTGGGGGGTTACGCGATTGTAGCAACATATCTTGTTTTCCGATTTCAAATTATTGGGGCAGCATTAGCATGGAGTTTGCGTGTCATTGTCGACTCCGTCGTCGTCATTCTGATATGTAAGAAAGTAGTAGGGGTTGAGTTTCGTTTTTCCGATCACTTGTTTTTCGTCGTTGCCGGTCTTATCGTACTCTCACCGCCGTTAATCTTCGCTTTTTTCGTTGACAATTTTTCTTATTGGCTAATCCCAATTGGATTGCTCTCGTTTCTTGTTTATTCGACTATGATCTGGAATCTTTTCCTTCGTCATTATGAACGGACGTCAATTAGAATGAGACTCGAAGGCTGGTTCAGGATGCAAAAATGATTCGTCAAAGTACTGTTCCAACAACTCAACGGCTGCAGGCGTGTCCCGTATGTGGCTCGGAGAATCGATATGGTCTCTTTTCGTCCCCCGACAGATTACACAACACACCCGGGGACTTTTCTTATGATCGTTGTAAATCTTGTCGGTCGGTCTTTCAAAATCCAATGGTGATATCAGACGACCTGCACCTTTGTTATCCATCAGCATACACGCCATATAGGTATGATCCCGAAACACCCGAAGTCAACCTTGAACCAGATTCCGTTTCGATCGGTAATGCCAACTGGCGCAGTTGGATGCGAAACACAATTGCGGTTGAAATCAAGGGTGGTTCCCAATCGGGCTTGCGTAGGTTCGTTGGACGTGTTCTTTCGCACTTTAGGTTCATAAGAGAGCGCACGTACTTTGGGATTGTTCCGGACGAGTGCATCCCGCGCGGAGAAAGTGGCAGATTTGCGCTGGATGTTGGTTGTGGCGCAGGTTGGATGTTGAAACGGCTAAAGATGGTTGGTTGGATAGCTGAAGGGGTGGAGTGGGATCCAAACGCCGCAGAACTTGCTTCGACCCGTACGGGCTTGAACGTATTCGTCGGCGATTTTCGCAGTATCGATCTACCAGAAGCTCATTACGATTTGATCTATTTGTCCCATGTCTTCGAACATTTCGATAACCCGAACGAGGTTTTAGTGAGATTGCACGGCCTATTGCGAAATCGTGGAATACTCGTTCTTATCTTTCCGAACCCGGTTTCTATCGATTCCCGATGGTACGGAAAGGATTGGTTTGCCTGGGAGGTTCCGCGGCACTTGATCTTGCCCTCACCATACGCAATTCGGCGACTCGCCGAGTCCTCTGGTTTCAGGATAAAGAGGGTTTCATCGAATTGTGCGCGACATCTTTGGGTTAGTTCGAAATCGTACCAACTAGGACTTAATCCGGAGTCGTCTAAACCGGAATTATCCTTAGCTGAAAAGTTAGGTCTGAAACTTCAAACGATATTGACTTTTTTCGGAAAAAAGGTCGGCTCAGAACAAGTCGTGGTCTTGGAAAAAGTTGTCTAGTCCAACACTACTCGTGGGTCGGAGCCGGCCCTTGCATCGCTAAATCGGATTCTCTTTGTATTCTTGTGAAATCGCCTTCTGTTCATATCATTATTCTTAACTGGAACGGCCTCAGCGACACCCTGACTTGTTTGTCAACGGTAACTAAGCTTGCTTACCCGAATTTCCGTGTTCACGTCGTTGACAATGGGTCTTTAGCGAATCAGGCAGAGACGATAAAAGCCGAATATCCAGTCGTAGATGTTCTGCGGCTGGATCAAAATCTCGGGTTTTGTGGGGGTTGTAACGTCGGCATCCGGCGCGCGCTTGACGAAGGTGCGGGTTTCATAATGTTGCTTAACAACGATACGATTGTCCCGCCCGACTTAATTGTTAAACTCGTCGAAGCGAGCGGGAGACTTGAGAGCGTTGGCGCATTGAGCCCTGTAATCTTGCGGTATCCAGAAACCGAAAAGGTGTGGTTTTCGAAAGCCAAATGGCAAAGCGACTGGAAAAGTGGTGTCGCCGCGTTTAGTCTGTCCGATGATGCTGATTATGCGACTTTAGCAAACTCGGTACCGTATACTTCTGAATTCGCCTGTGGATGTTGCCTGTTTGTTTCCGCGGAAGTAATAAAATCCGTAGGGTATCTTGACGAGCGGTATTTTGCGTTTTACGAAGAAGCTGAATGGTGCGCAAGGATGAGACGTCGAGGCTTACTATCCTATGTGATACCAAGTGCCCGCGTTTATCATAGAGTTGGAGGGTCAACGCCGACCTTGGTAATGACATATCTCCTCACCCGAAACCGGCTGCTTTGGATGGAGGAAAATCTGCCGCCAAAGCAGCAACTGCTTTCCTATGTTGTGATGGCCAAGGAACTTGTTTGGCACATCTTGAATTATTTGAAACTCATCCCGAAACGAAAACGACACTTATCCAGAGATTACAGCGTCGCTTTTCTGCAGGGTAACAAGGACTATTTCTTACGACGCTTTGGAAAGTGGGGTCCTAAAGCAGAACGAGTGATTTTTAAGTAGAAAACGAGTCGCTTGGAACATCAAGAATCGTGATTCAAGATAATCAAAGATCTTTCTGTGCACGACATCAATACACAACTTTGGTCACTAAATACACTCAAAAGATGAAGCGTGTCTGTACTGTCGACACGAGCGATGGGATCACATCCAAGGTCGTCAAGGGTAGCATTTGGACATTGATCGGACAGATACTGCCTCTTTTAACGTCGCTTGTTTCGACTCCAATTGTGATTCGTTTTCTGGGTTCCGAGGCTTATGGCGTTTTGGTGGTGATCGGTCTGATTCCGGCCTATTTCAGTTTTGCGGATTTCGGGATGGGCGTCGCTTCGACGAAGTTTGGTTCGGAGGCATATGGAAAGGGAAATCGAGCGGGTGAGGCGGCCATCGTATGGACCGCCAGTGCGGTGGCGCTGACATCGTCCCTGTTTGTTGCCGTTCCGATTTTCCTATTCTCAGATTGGATTGTGAGTGTCTGGTTCAATATTCCGGAGCAATACTGCCGAATCAGCAGCCTAGGAGTAAAGATAACCTCGGTCTCGTTTGTTTTTGCGATACTATCCGGAGTTGTGAACACCCCCTTGTTGGCACGACTTCGAATGGATCTAAACACTCTAGTGACTGCTTTGCCTAGGGTTTTTATGGGAATCGCGACGCCGATTGTCCTGTACCTCGGCGGGTTCGTTTTGGAGGCGGTATGGATCGCATTTCTTGCGGCAGTTCTTGCGCTCGTTGGCACACTGTTCTCGTCTTTTCGCCTATTGCCCGAGATTCTTCGACCACGGTTAAATCGCGAGATGATCGGACCGATGCTTAGGTTTGGCGGTGGGTGGTTAATCGCGATGATAGCGTCGATTCAGCTCATCAACCTTGAGAAGTTCTTCTTGCCGCGGTACGTTTCAGTGCAAGCATTGGCACATTATTCAATCGCGTTTACATTTGCAAACATGACGACTATGTTTTCCTGGGCACTCACACAGTCTTTGATTCCAGCATTCTCGGTTATGACGGGGCAGAAAAAGAAACGGGAGTTCGATGCGCTTTTTGAGCGGGGCATCAGGCTGAATCTAATCCTCTTGCCGCCGACGGTCATGTTCCTCTTTGTTGTCGCGAAGCCCTTCTTCACTATCTGGGCGGGACCGGAATTCGGCCAAGAGAGTTCGTTGCCCTTTTACGTGCTGCTCGTCGGACTTTTCTTTAATATCCTATCGTTGGTTGCGTACAGTACGTTAACGGCAACCGGGCGATCCGATCTTTTGGCGAAACTATATTGGTGCGAACTAATCGTCTATGCTTTTGTTGTCATCTGGCTGGTACGTTCTCTTGGCATCGTAGGAGCTGCTTTGGCGTGGAGCCTTCGTGTTACAATTGACGCGTTCATAACGATTTGGCTGGCAAAACGATCCGCTGAAATTGCGTTTAGTTTTGTGGCTTACTTGTGGAATCTGATTATAGGTATCACAATCCTCTCGCCTCCGGTAATACTGGCGGTGGCTTATGATAATTTCTCGCTTTGGCTTATTCCGGCCGTGTTGGGCTCGTTAGTGGGGTATTTCTACTTCTCGTGGAGGAGATCAACGCAGCGAATTGAAAGAGACTGGTTTGAGGATAAGCTGACGGGGTTGTTTGGGTTGCCGAAATCTTGATGAACGGACGCCACTCTCATAGGTTGGGCACTCGCGCAGATAAATGTCTACTGAACTCTTGATTCAAGAAAAAGATTATCTTCGACAGCGACTTTCACCGTTGGTCGGAGACTCGGACTATTTGCATCTTGCGGACCTTGCGATGGTTCTGAAGAAGTACGAAACTGCGGATCCATTGGTGATTCTGGATTACGGGTGTGGCGGATCGCCGTACCGGTCGTTCTTTCCAAACGCGGACTATAAACGGGCGGATTTTCAGGAGATAGACGGCGTCGATTATACAATTGAGTCGGACAGCAAGATCGGCGCCGAAGATGAAGCATTCGATATAATCCTCTCAACGCAAGTGGCCGAACATGTAGAGGATTCGGCGAGGTATTTTGATGAGTGTTTTCGTCTCTTAAGGGTTGGGGGCCGATTAATTTGCACAACACATGGCACATATCCGGATCATGGATGTCCTTTCGATTTTCAGCGGTGGACTGCGGATGGCCTAAAGCGTGACCTGGAGCGTTCTGGATTTGCGGTTGTGGAAGTGTACAAGCTAACGACAAACACACGCGCGTTGATGTATTTGATTCAACGCTATAGCGGCTGGTTCGAATCCCCGTCATTTCTGTTCAATCTCTTTCTGAGGCCACTTAGGGTTTTGTTTCATCGTGCTCCAGGAGTGTGGCAAAGGGTCGCGGATCGGTTCTTTCCGGGAAATCGGGTTGTTTTATCCGAGACACCAGGTCACGAATTTTACCTCGGACTCGTTGCTTGCGCTGTTCGGCACCGTGACCTCAACGTTGACGTATGAAGAAGATTCAGCTTTTCAGCACACTCAACCCATACCCATTTTGGGCCGGTTCGGAGAGTTTTTGGTTTGATTTCATTTCAGACGAAATTGTGAGATCGGTTGTTCGGTTCGGCGTGGCGCTGGCCGAAAGTCCTGTGACAAAGTCGAAAGGAGCGGAACTGAATGCGTTGGGTGTTGAGACCACGTTTTACAAACATTTCAACAACCATTTCATCCGAAGAAACGTGTATCGAATGTTGGATCTTGGGAGACTGCGTAACTCACGCACACTGCCTTGGTACAATACTATTCTCCGGTCTCAACCGGATTTAGTTTGGTTCAACGTTGCGGCGCTTGCGGACCTGAAAGATCTTTCGTACGCTGTCGACATTTGTAAAGATCTTCGGATACCGTACTGGATCATCCTGCAACATGGCTACGAGGATTTCTTTCTTTCGTCTGAACAAGAAGTCAATCTTGTAACCGGCGTTGCTATATCTGCACAGCGCCTGGTGTTTGTTTCTGACCGTAATCGAAAATCACTTGAGAGATCTATCGGCCAAACGCTTGACAATACTTTCAGAACGGTTAACGCGATGTCGGAGACAAGAATGTTGAAGGCTAGTGAAGTTGCAGCGCAATCGCTTCCCAGAATCGAGGGGACTGCTCGCTTCTTAAATCTTGGACGATTTTCACCGCAAGATAAAGCACAGCATTTGTTGCTTGAAGCTTTGGCTGGGCGGGAATGGGAAAAGAGGGACTGGCGAATGACCTTCGTAGGGGTATCCGACTTTGGAAAATTCTATTTGGAGAGATTAATTGCTTATTACCAGATTAGCCCAAATAGAATAAGTATTAGACCTCACACGTCCGATGTTTTTCGAGAAATCGCAGAGAGCGATGTCTTGTTAATGCCATCGCGATCAGAAGGTATGCCATTTGCAATGCTGGAAGCCATGGCATGCGGGCGACCTTCGCTGGGCACACCGGTCGGTGGTATTCCAGAGTTAGTCATTAATGGGGAAACGGGTTGGCTCGCGAGGTCAGCGGACGCGCCGGGCGTCGAGGACGCGCTAGAAAGGATGTGGGAACAGCGTGACAGGTGGATGGAATATGGTAAGAATGCGATGAAGAAAATTGAGGAAAACTTCTGTCAAAGTTTGTCGCATTCCGAACTCTTGAAGAGCTTGAGATTCGATATTGGAGTATGAACGCAACATATGATTTGAGCGTCGTTATCTCATCATACAACCGAAATAACACGGTTATTGAAACGGTTGAAAGCGTGTTTCGGAGCGATGTCGAAGGGTTGACGGGCGTCGAAGTAATTGTAATCGACGATGGTTCCCCGAATCCGGTGGATTCCGCGCTTTCGCAAATTGTATCAATCCCATTCAAGTTTGACTTGCGATTGCTTACACAACCGAACCGCGGAATAGGCGCGACCAGGAACCGGGGTTTTGCAGAAGCCCGTTCTCAAATTGTGCTTTTCCTTGACGACGATATCATCGTGAAACGGGATACATTAAAGCAGTTTCTCGAAGCTCACAGGCGGCACAATATGCCGGTAATTTTCGGAAGTTATCCATTTATTTCCCACGAGTCTGAATCCCTGCACGAATTTGCCCGGCATTTGTACGGATATGATTCGATCATTCAGAATGAAGAATTTGAGGAGGTTGATGCGATTACCAGCGGGTTGCTTTCGGTAAACAAAGCTCAACTTCCGAAACTCGAAAAGCTGTATCAGGATGATCTTGCAATACCTGCCGCCGAGGAATATGAAATTGTAGCGCGATTCCATTCTTTGGGAATCCCGATTAATCGGGCTCGACATATTTGTGTTATACATAATCATCACCTAAGATTGGGATGGCTTGCCGAACAACAATTTAAGTACGGACTAGGTACCGCCGAGGCGTTCTCCAAATATCCTTATATTGTTGCGTTTGAACGATTTGCTGCGCTGAAGTCGAGTTTGGATTCGCTCGGAGCCTTCCAGGTAAGGAGCATCCTGAAAATGACTGCGGCTTCCAGGATAGGGAGAAATTGCCTTTTGAAATACGTCCAGATCAGTGACCGAATCCTTAAGTCTTCAGAGCGTAACTTCGTTATCGGTTTGATGGCAAGCGCGTTTTATTGGGCTGGATATCGGGAAGGATTACGTCGATTCGCTGGCGGGAAACGATGACTTAGATTCGTCATTGAACGGGAGAGATTCTCGATATGGACCAACTCTATGACTACGTTCTGTTTTCCGATAAGAAGCGGGATTTCCGCCTGAGGCCGGTCGAACATCGAGATATCGAATCATTGCGGGTTTGGAAGAACTTGAACAAGAGGTCGTTTTTTCTCCAGCGGGACATTGCTCCTTCGGAGCAGGAGAAATGGTTCAAATCATTCATGAATCGCCAAGGCGACCATATGTTTATCGTGGAGCAAACCGTCGACGGTTCTTGGGAAGGAATTGGTTGTATGGGGTTTCGGTTCCTTCCCGAGGAAGGTTGTACGGACATCTACAACATAATTAGATCCCGTCGAATTGACCCGAGTTCGTTTTCGATGGGCGATGTCTTTCAAACGATGTTGGCGTTTGCACGTGACAGTTTTCCCGGCTTCCCGATTCGTTGTAAGGTTCTCACAAGTAATCCAGCGATTAAGTGGTACGAATCGAATGGCTTTTCGACAATCGGCGGCGCTCAGGATTATTGCTTGATGCAACTGGACGCGAATCGGGCGTCCGAGTTTACCTATGTTAGAAATACGTTGGGAGACAAATAAATAGCTTAGAATGATTTCAGTTTTTGGTTCAAAAGTAGGCGAAGAAGAAATTGCAAATGTGGCTGCTGTTCTCGAAAGCCAGTGGATGGGTTTTGGGAAGAAGGTCAACGAGTTCGAAGAGAAGTTCTCTGCGAGGCTGGGGATTGAGAATTTCGCGATGGTGGACAGCGGTTCGAACGCTCTATACATGGCCGTAACGCTGTTAGACCTACCAAAAGGTTCAGACATTATTGTTCCCGCGTTCACTTGGGTCTCGTGTGCTCAGGCGATCCTATTGGCAGGACACAGGCCCGTCTTTTGCGATGTTGAATTGGATACATTGAATGTCAGTCGCCGGACGGTTGAAGAAGCTATTACGAATAAGACCAGAGCGATTATGGTCGTCCATTTTGCGGGTAAACCAGTGGATATGAATCCGCTTTTGGAGCTTGGTTTGCCGATTATCGAAGATGCGGCCCATGCTGTTGATTCGAAGTATTACGGTAAACCTTGTGGTGCCATCGCAGATGTCGGCATTTTTAGTTTTGATGCAGTCAAGAACTTGACTACTGGCGAAGGGGGCGGAATCACCTCCAAAAGTTCAGAGATGATGGAGCGAGCAAAAGTGCTTCGTTATTGTGGCATCGGAAAATCCGGATTCGAGGCCGCCGCCGCGAGCGCGGGCAAAAAGGATCGTTGGTGGGAATACAATATTAAGGAGCCGTTTATCAAGATGCTCCCCACCAACATTGCCGCAGCAATAGGCCTCGCGCAATTAGAAAAAATCGATCGACTGCAAGCCTTCAGAGAAATGGTCTGGAGAACTTACCAGTCGGAATTCGCGGACGTTTCCTGGATCGTTCGCCCGATTGACGCGGAACCACATGAAAAGCATTCATACTTCACATATGTCGTCCGCGTTCCGAATCGCGACAGATTCGCGCGCCATATGTTCGAAAATGGGATTTACACGACCCTTCGATACCATCCTTTGCATTTGAATGAGTTGTATAAGAGCCGCAGTGTTCTTCAAAATAGCGAAATCCTTAACGAGGACTCTCTTAGTCTTCCGCTTCATCCAAATCTGACGCTTGATCAGGTTGCTTTCATCATCGAAACGGTCAAGAAATTTGACGTTTGAGAATGCCCCAAGCGGGTTATAGTCGAGATTATGGAAATCAGAACCGTAACGCATCCGAAGTTCGTTACTCGCGACGGCGATGGCGAGGTAAACGGCTTCCTCGTGCCTTTATTCAATGAGCACGACGGTTTCTTTGCGGAAGGTAAGGAACCGAGACAAGTATACCTGACCACCGTTTTGCCAGGAAAGATCAAAGGACCGCATCTTCATTTCGTTCGCACTGGATTCTTCACCTGCATCAAAGGAAACGTCCGCGTAGTATTGAGAGTTGACGGCGACTACGTCGTTTTTCTTAGCGGCGAATCCCATGAATACAGGTCGATTGAGATTCCAACGGGTGTGCCTGCTGCGGTTCAGTGTTTGGGTGATGAGGAAGCGCTCGTCTTAAATATGCCGAATCCTGCGTGGACAGCCGAAATGAACGATGAGCACTCGGCAGATTTCGAAGATTTTGACTTCAATCAATAATAGAGAAATTACCGTCCCCTATTCGCTGTACAGTTCTTCAAGTTTTCGTATCATACCCGCCAGTAAGAACATTTCGCGAACATCCGTCTTTCCTCGATTTGACAACGATTGGCAAAGCTCAGGATTTGATAAGAGTCTCGACGTTGCTCGATATACCGCGTCTGAGTCGCAAAACTCGACGACCAGCGCGTTTTGCTCGTTTCTGACAAATTCAGGCGCAACGCCCGATAATGTAAACACGGAAGGAACTCCCGCGGCCAGTGACTCGACATAGGTTTGGCCGAAGGCTTCTAGCTCAGGATCAATGGGCAAATGGAGGTAAACGTCGAATAGGCGGTAAAGTGCAAACAAGTTGGCTTCAAATTCGATTTCATGGTAGGAGTCAGGCGGGAGCGTTCTCAAAAGACTTGCGATCTCATCTTTATAGTCTCCTTTCTTTGCGTTCGCCAATATGAGAAGCGCATTCGGATGATCTTTGATTAAGTGTTTGAAAGCCTCTATCGCGTATTGAATTCCCTTCCAATGTGAGTACCGCGCGACAACTCCAATAACTGGACTCTTCTTTTTAGGGTTGTATTTTGAGGAGAGGCCCGCAATCTCCTCGTCGGCCACACAATCAAACCGAGCGAGATCAAATCCGTGATGAATTAGCCGAATCTTGGCAGGCGACACATTCTCCTCGGAAACCAGTATTCTCTCAACATTCTTACTGATGGCGATGACGTGCGAGCTTGACGCGTTAACGAATCGGTCGATTCGCTGCTTCCGGTGGTACTTACGATTCTCGTTAGAACTGTGCCGAGTATAGACCCGGGGTTTAATTCGGAGTAATTTTCCTGCGGCTTGACCGACAATATCCGCGATAAACATATGGGTGTGTATGACCTCGGCCCTCTCTTTTCTCAGGATATTGATGAGCTTCAAAAGAACCATCGGTAGATCACGCTTGGTTCGGAAATGTTCTTCATAAACCCTGATTCCCAGTTTGCGGAGCCGGATCGCCAATGGCGACGGTTTGTCATTGAGCATCACGAAAACCAGTTCAAAGCGGCTCGAATCGAGGTTTTCAGCAATCCACTCGAAACCAATGGCATTTTCGATCTGTGAGATAACATAAACGACCTTGCGCCGCTTACTCGTATATTGCATTTGTCTTCTTCCTCGATCTCGATAGTAGACGTTGAATCTTTACGATTAGCGACTGCGGAAGCACGTATTTCATCGAAAGCTTAATGCCCCCCACCTGTCTGAAATTCGATAGATAGAAGCCAAAGTTGCTCAATAGAAAGTACACGCGATCCAAATAACCGACCGGCTCGTAAACAAAGTAGATCAGCTCCCATTTCCTTATCACGAACTCAATCGTTGCTTGAAACTTGGCGTTCGAAAAATCATCGAAAACACGTAAACTCCGAATGAAATTATTCTTGATATCGAGAGGATTACGGCTAAAGGAAACACTGTTTCCATGGTTGCGAAAAACCGACATGAGCCTATTCAAATATGCAATCTCTCCATGCTGAGATAAAAGTACAACAAGGAAATGGTCGCCGGCCAACACGTCCAAAAACCAGTCGGGATACGGTTGCGGTTGAGCTGCTTTGCGGAAGAAGTAACTTGACGTGTGAAAAAACGGCTTGAGCATATAGTCCTCGGTTGTCACGGTTCTGAGGTCTTCGCCGGTTTCACGATTTGCGACGCAAAGCCTGCCGTTGCTTAAGACGAAATGATTGTGACAGCAAAGGGCCGTGTCCGGATTTGCATCCAAATAATCGGCTTGAATCTGAAGTTTTCTTTCATCGGTCCAATAATCGTCGCCTTCGCATAGGGCAATATAATCTCCGTCGCACGCCATCAGCGTCGCGACGAAGTTAGCCATCATACCGACATTTGGCTCACGACGAATGTATTTGATCGTTTCTGGAAATCTTCCTGCGTAGTCGTTGCAGATTGCACCAGTCCCGTCGGTGCTGTCGTCATCTCCGATAACTATCTCAAAACGAAAATCTGTTTTTTGGCGAAGAATGCTCTCGATTGCCTGACCAATGAACTTCTCTTGATTGTAGGCGATCATGCATACGGAGACCTTTGGAAGTTCGGCTTTGGGCATTGCGTTGACGAGTATGTTCACACCTCGTTGAGGCACGACACTATCGAAGATACAAAGAAAGACAAAAATAAGCAATCTTCAGCAGTGCGCGCAAAATCGCTAAATGGTGCAGTTTTATTCTGGATGATGCAGTATTATTAATTGAACAAAAAGAAACGCGCCGAGCTTCGAGCGCGTAGATTCTTGTGACGAATGCAATGGTCAAGTTCACAGTAAGCGTCATCATCCCGAATTACAATTACGGTCAATACCTGAGCGAAGCGATTCAGAGTGTGCTCAATCAGACGTACGCCTGTGACGAGATAATTGTTGTCGACGACGGCTCGACGGATAACAGTCTCGAGGTATTGCGAAGCTTTGGCCGGGAGGTTCATGTCATTCAACAACCGAACCGGGGTGTCGGCGAAGCAAGAAATGCCGGAGCCGCCCGCGCAACTGGCCAGCTGATTGCATTTCTGGACGCGGACGACTACTGGCACCCTACAAAAATTGAGCGGCAGGTTGAGTTGTTTGAGAACGACGAAGATTTAGGACTTGTTATGTGCGGAATGGAGGAGTTCGATTCGTCTGGGAGGATTATTGGTCAATACCTAAACGGAAGAAACGGTTGGTGTGCCCAGGATTTTCTTCGGTTCGAACCTGTCGTCTCGGGTCCGGGCAGTACTAGTGTGATCAGAAAAAGCGTCTTCGACAAGGTTGGAGGTTATGACGCACGAAAGGAACTGCATCCTTCTGAGGACTGGGAACTAAGTTATCGGATTGCATGTGAAGCGAGGCTTGGATTTATTCCTGAAGTTCTTGTCGGCTATCGGAATCACGGTCGAAACGTTCACTTGGAGATACCGCGAATGGAGCGGGCAATGTTGATCGCTTTTGACAAGATATATGCGAACGGGCCGAATACGATACTGGTCCTTAGAAATACAGCATATGCGAAGCTTTACGCTGTTCTAGCTGGAAGTTATTTTCATGCGGGAGATTACAGTTCGTTCATTCGAACAATGGCAACGAGTTTGCGGTACAGCCCGAAGGGAATTGTCGGGTTTCTTTCATACCCTTTGCGTGTAATCAAACGTAAACAATGGCTAACCAGATAGCCGGTTATGGTGCTCTATGTCGAAGTCGCTCTATGTCTGCTATTTCAGTCTGCGCGAGCCATTGGTTCAAACGCAGGTTCTGCCGTATCTTCGCGAGATTCGAAAAGGGGGCACGGACGTATCTATCCTAACGTTTGAAACCAATCCGAAAGCAAATTGGAGCCGAACGGATGTCGAGGCCGAACGTTCGAAACTTGCGGCCGAAGGCATCGATTGGGAATTTCTTACCTATCACAAACGCCCGTCGGTGCCGGCCACCATTTTCGATGTCTTCTGCGGCGCTTTCTATATTTGGAGAAATGCGAGGCGGAAAAAGTTTGATATTCTCCATGCGCGAGTGCACACCCCGGCGCTGATGTGCGCAATCGCGAATCGTTTTCTTTTCGGAAGAAAGCCAAAACTCCTTTTCGATATTCGGGGTTTCTTTCCCGAAGAATACGTCGATGCGGGACTTTGGCCCACCGGCGGTTTGCTTTTCCGGACCGTAAAAGGTCTGGAACGGTGGTTGATGCGAGTTTCGGACGGATTTGTCTTGCTCACGGAACAGGCTCGGAACATTTTGTTTCCCGAGAGCACTGACACAGGCCGGGACAGAAACGGGCGGCCAGTTGAGGTTATTCCCTGCTGCGTCGGTTTCGATCGGTTCGAAATTGTCAATGAGGAATTGCGGATTGAGATGCGATCCAAACTTTGTATAAGCGATCGCTTGGTCATAGCATATGTCGGAGCATTTGGCGGTTGGTATCTAACTGAGGAAACCGGTAGATTCTTTGGAGTGTTGCGTCAAGAAAAGCCAAACGCCTACGCGATGATTCTTACACAATCCGACCCGGAGTTGATTCGGACTCTCTTAGAAGACATGGGCTACGGCGTTCACGATTACCTGGTAACAAGAGTCTCGCCGGATGACGTCCCGAAGTATTTGAGCGCGGCCGATGCGGCAATCTCATTCATTAAGCCATGCTATTCGAAAAAGGCTTCGTCGCCAACAAAGAACGCGGAGTATCTGGCGTGTGGGCTTTCGATAATTGCGAACGACGGTATTGGAGATACGACCGATCAAATTGAGACCGACGGGACTGGCGTTGTTATTCGAGACTTTGAATTGAAGTCACTCTCAATCGCGATCGAAGGACTCGATGCGCTTATGAAGGATCGCAAATCCCAAAGTGCGATTTGTCGCAGAAGCGCAATGGAACGATTTGATCTTTCGGCGGTTGGCGGAACGCGGTATCGTCGGTTATATGCGAGGCTTTTGACGAAGAATCCCCAATCGCAATAGTACGGAGATGCGATTCGATCGATCGGATTCTTCAGTTTGGTTTTAACCAACCTCGCAGGTGACGGCCTGGACGCCGTTTTGCAATCTCGGAACATAGTTGTTAGTATCGACCACTTAGGCTTTTATGAGAGTTTTGGCGATAGTCCCCAGCAGATTCGATACGACCCCGGGACAAAGATTCCGAATAGAGCAATGGGAGCCGATTCTTGCCTCTGAGGGGATAGAGATTGAATACTCTCCGTTCGAAACCCCCGCACTTAACGAGATTTTACATTCCAACGGGAGAGTGCTTGCGAAGGCGAGAGCGGTTCTCCAGAGCATCGCGCGCCGGAGGCGGAATCTAACATCCTTGGCCAATTATGATTTGGTTTACGTTTTTCGTGAATCGGCCTTATTCGGTCCCGCATGGTTCGAACGGTTAGTTGCCCGAAGCGGTGTTCCAATGGTCTTTGACTTTGACGACGCGGTTTTCCTCGCATATAAGAGTCCGACCAATGGCTACCTTAGTTATTTGAAGTTTCCCGGAAAAACTCAGACGATAATTAAATGTTCTGCGCACGTCATGGCAGGGAACGAGTTCCTGGCTGACTATTCCCGCCGCTTCAATCACAATGTCACAATTATCCCGACTACAATTGATACGCAAAAATACCGCGTTGTCGAAAAACCGACAAATCTCGATCAACTTACTGTAGGGTGGAGTGGCAGTTTTAGTACCGTCCAACATCTCGATACAATTCGCGACGTTCTTCAAGAACTTTCTCGTGAGAAGGATTTTCGTCTCCGTGTAATCGGCACGGGCAGTTACGAGATTGAAGGCATAAACGCTGAAGCGGTTCCGTGGAGATCCGAAACGGAGATTTCGGATTTATCGCATATTGATATTGGTATTATGCCACTGCCTGACGATGCTTGGAGCAAGGGGAAATGCGGTCTGAAAGCATTGCAATATATGGCGCTTGGAATTCCGACAATCTGTTCTCCGGTCGGGGTAAATTCGACGATCATCAAAGATGGGATCAACGGCTTTCTTGCCGCAAGCAAAACTGAGTGGGTTGAGAAACTGAAGCGGCTTTTGGATTCTCGAGAACTTCGACTTCGTCTGGGAAGAGAAGGGAGAAGAACGGTCGAGCAGGAGTATTCAGCTCATGTACAAGCGCCACGCGTCGCCGAACTGTTCAAGACCGTGGTAGGGAAACGCGTTAGTAGTTCATATGGAAAAACATAATATTCTTGTCACGGGCGGTGCCGGGTTCATTGGTTCACACCTCGTGGATGCACTCGTCGAGAAAGGACATCGGGTTCGAATTCTCGATTCAATCGTGGAACAGGTTCACGGCGGGAAAGTTCCCGAACACATTAACAGGCACGCCGAGTTTATTCGTGCCGACGTTTGTGATGCCGACGCTGTTTCAAAGGCGCTCGACGGAATCGATGTGGTCTATCATGAAGCCGCTGAAGTCGGCGTCGGGCAATCAATGTACGAGATCGTGCGCTACGTAAAGGCCAATGATCTAGGAACGGCGGTTGTCCTTGAAGAGATGATCAAACGAGCCGGTCAGTTCCGAAAACTCGTTGTCGCATCGTCAATGTCGATTTACGGTGAAGGCGCGTATGTCTGTTGCGGCTGCGATCAAACGACATATCCTGAACTTCGTTCCGGCGAACAACTCGCGGCCCACGAATGGGAATTGAAATGTGGAAAATGCGGATCGGAGTTGAGATCAATCGGAACGACGGAAGAAAAGCCGCTGTTTCCGACCTCGGTTTACGCCGTCAGCAAGCAGGATCAGGAACAGTATTGTATTTCTGTTGGTCGAGCATACAAGATTCCGACCGTTGCGCTTAGGTATTTCAATGTTTACGGAACTCGTCAGGCGCTTTCAAATCCGTATACCGGAGTTTGCGCGATCTTTTCATCGCGTTTGCTTAATGATCAGCGGCCGATGATTTTCGAGGATGGCGGCCAGACTCGCGATTTCGTGCATGTCAGCGATATAGTAAAGGCGAATCTCCTTGCGCTCGAAACGGACAAGGCCGACTATCAGCCGGTAAATATTGGCAGCGGGCGTCCGATTTCGGTCGGCGAAATCGCTGCAATGATTGCACGCGGACTCGGAAAGGACATTGTGCCGGAGTATGTCGGGAAGTACCGTGAAGGCGACATTCGACATTGTGTTTCGGACATCTCGAAGGCCCGGACCCTTTTGAATTATGATCCTGGAGTTACGCTCGAAGACGGGCTCGTGGCCCTGCTCGAATGGGTTGGCAAACAAAGCGCCGATGATCGCGTGCTTTCCGCGACGGCGGAATTGGCGGCACGCAATCTCGTCAAATAGCGACGCGACGGATGAGTTCATCGAACATCGACGCCAAAACCGTAGAAGGGTTTGGAGAGGAATGGAGTCGCTTTGATCAGTCGGATCTCGACGAGACCGAGCGGCTCAGGATCTTCGACAGCTATTTCCGGATCTTTCCGTGGGACGAACTTGATTCGGATGCGGTCGGATTTGACCTCGGTTGTGGCAGCGGGCGTTGGGCGAAGTCGGTCGCGCCGCAAGTTGGACGGCTCCATTGCATCGACGCGAGCCGAGACGCCCTCGAAGTCGCCCGGCGAAATTTGGGCTCAAGTTCAAATTGCGAATTTCACAACGCCTCTGTTGACGAGTTTCCTCTTCCTGACGGATCGATGGATTTTGGTTATTCACTTGGAGTGTTGCATCATATTCCGGATCCGTTGGAAGGAATCAGGCAGTGCGTGGCGAAACTCAAGCCGGGCGCGCCGTTTTTGATCTACTTGTATTATGCATTTGATAATCGACCCGGTTGGTTTCGCGGCTTGTGGTTCATTTCGGATGTCTTGCGCCGAATGATCGCGGCACTGCCGGCACGGATCAAGCACTTCGTGACTGATGTCCTTGCGCTCACGATCTATGTTCCGTTTTCGCGAGTTGCCGGATTTGCCGAGTTGATCGGATTCGACGTTTCGTTTTTTCCATTGGCAAACTACCGGGACAAAAGCTTTTACACCCTCCGAACGGACGCGCTAGATCGGTTCGGTACGCGGCTCGAATTTCGGTTCACACGCATCGATATCGAGAAAATGCTGTCGGGAGCCGGACTTGAAAGAATTGAATTCAGCGATGAAATGCCACATTGGTGCGCGGTCGGATTTAAGAAATAGCCTATGTATATTTTGGGTTTAACAACGCTGGGCGATTCGGCCGCCTCCTTGATCAAAGACGGGGTTATAGTTGCGGCGGCCGAAGAAGAGCGCTTTTCGCGCAAAAAACATCACAGCGGGTTTCCGTATGAAGCGATTCGGTTCTGTCTCGACACTGCCGGCATCGAACTGAAAGATGTCGAACACGTTGGACACTATTGGAAGCCTTGGATTCTCCGGCATAAGGCGATGCAGGCGCTGAAGGCGGCGTTTGTCTCGAAAGAGATGTTCAAAGCGCGGGCGGATCGTGGAGTCGCTCAGGTTTCGGACAGTTATCTCGGAATGTTCAAACACCCGAAACGTTTGCGCGAGCATTTCGGTCCGTCTGATTTCAAGTTCCATTATCTCGAGCATCATCAGACGCACGCTGCGTCGGCCTTCTTTGTTTCCCCGTTCGATTCGGCCGCGATCCTTACCTGGGACGGAACCGGCGAGGACACGACGACCTTGTTCTGCCAAGGTAAGGGCAACAAGATCAAGGTTCTGAAACGCATCAAACTGCCGCACAGCCTTGGGCAGTTTTACTCCGCCGTCACCAATTACATCGGCTTCGACATGTTCGCAGGCGACGAGTGGAAGGTGATGGGGCTCGCGGCATACGGTAAGCCGAAATACTACGATTTTCTCCGCGAACGCGTTCTGAAAAAGAATGCAGGCGGCGGATTCGAATTCGATATCACGGTTCTCGACCATCATCTCGCGAAACACTATCAATTCCCCGATGCGATCACGAACGAGATCGGTCCCGGCCGGAAGAAAGGCGAGGAACTGACGGAACACCATTGGGATATCGCATGTTCGGCGCAAAAAGTGCTCGAGGACACGGCAATCGCTCTGGTCAAAGACATCAAAGAAATGACGGGCGAGGAGAATCTATGTATGGCGGGTGGGGTCGCCTTTAACTCGGTTATGAACGGCCGCATTTTCCACGAAACGCCTTTCAGGAATTTTTATGTGCATCCGGCGGCCGGCGATGCCGGATGCAGTCTCGGTGCGGCCTATTTTGTTTGGCATCAAAAGCTGGGCAATCCGCGAAGTTATGTCATGAACAGCGCATATTGGGGACCCGGATTCAGCCACGAACAATGTCAGTCCGCGCTCGATGCCGCGGGGTTGGAATATGAGACATTGCCCGACGAGGTGCTGTTGCCGCGCGTCGCAAAAATGATCTCGGAGGGCGCGATCATCGGCTGGTTCAACGGCCGGATGGAGTGGGGGCCGCGGGCGCTGGGCGCGCGATCGTTCGTTGCGGATCCGCGCCGCGCTGACATGCGCGAGATTCTCAATCATAAGGTCAAGCTTCGCGAGTGGTTTCGGCCGTTGGCACCGTCGATGCTCGAAGAATACGGGCGGGAAATTTTTGGTGTCGAGCACCACGACCCTTTTATGATTACGGTCATACAGGTTGCAGAAGAATGGAAGAAGAAGATTCCGGCCGTTGTTCACGTTGACGGAACTGCGCGGCCACAAATGGTAAACAAGGCAGTTAATCCGCGCTATTGGACTCTTATCGATGAATTTCGGAAGATCACCGGAATCCCGCTTCTTCTCAATACGTCATTCAATATCCAGGAACCGATAGTCTGTACGCCTGAAAACGCGATCAATACGTTTCGGAATGCGAGTTTTGATGCCTTGATATTGGAAAATTGTTTAGTAATTCGACGAGATTGATCGGTTTGAGATGAGCAAAGCCTGGGCAATTCTTTGTTTTTTGATTGCTTTGACGTTTGTCGTCACAGCTGGTTTTGAAGGTGCGGTTGCGGCTCTTTTCACGGCAATCATCGCTCTTCCAGCTCTTCTGGCTATTGGTCGACTAACCGACGACACGCGGTTCTTGTCTAAATTGTTCCTTTCCGCACTCGCGCTCAGACTTGCATTTGGTTTGTTTATCTATGTTTCGGGCCTCCTAGAGTTTTTTGGCGCTGACGCGGTAACTTATGATGGACACGGAAAACAGATTGTTGATGTTTGGTTTGGTCTTGCAAATTCCGATGATTACTTGTCAATACGCGCAATGAGCACCGGAACGCCAGGTTGGGGAATGAACTACCTCGTCGCGCTGATCTATCTCGTGACCGGGCCAAACCCTCTTGCGGCGCAGTCCTTTTGCGCGGTTATCGGCGCCGCGACATCGCCGCTGGTCTATATCTGCTCGATGAAGATCTTCCATAACCGGCGCGTCGGCAAGCTTGCCGCCCTGCTGGTCGCGTTTCTCCCGGCTTTCATCATTTGGTCTGGGCAACTGCTGAAGGACGGGCTGATCATCTTTCTTCTGGTTCTGGCGATGACGATGGTCATCAGGCTCCAGAAGAATTTCAGTTATGTCGCCGTCGCGGTTTTGATCTTCTCCCTTTTCGGCATCCTCTCGCTGCGTTTTTATATCTTCTATATGGTCGCGGTCTCGGTCGCCGGGAGCTTTATCATCGGACAGAGCGGATCGGCGAAGTCGATGGCTCGTGGCCTGATTCTGCTGGTCATAATGGGAGTCGCGTTGACATATTTGGGCGTTTTGCGAACGGCAACCGATAATTTTGAAAAATTCGGCGACTTTGAAAGGCTTCAGGCGAGCCGTTCGGATATGGCAAAACGCGGTGATTCGGGATTCGGCGAAGACCTGGATGTCTCAACCGCTGAAGGTGCGGTCGTCGCGCTTCCGATCGGGCTTCTCTTCCTGATGCTGGCGCCGTTTCCGTGGCAGGCGACGAGTTTGCGGCAGGCGATCACGATGCCCGAAATGTTCGTCTGGTGGGCGATGATCCCGCTGATCTTTACCGGTCTCGCCTACACCATCAGGCATAAGCTCCGCGAGGCGATCCCGATCCTGATCTTTACGCTGATGCTGACAATCGCTTATTCCATCTTTCAGGGGAATGTCGGGACGGCGTACCGGCAGCGGACGCAGATCCAGGTGTTTTTGTTTATGTTCATCGCCGTCGGTTGGACGCTGATGCAGGAGAAGCGCGAGAATCATCGGGCGGCGCGGCTGGCCGCGCGGCAGAAACAGGAAGCGCATTTAATCAAACGGGGCGTTGAAGGCTAAGCGATGTGCGGAATTGTCGGATTCGTAAACAATAACGGCCGCGCCGCGGACCGCTCGGCGGTCGAGCGGATGAACACGGCGATCGTCCATCGCGGGCCGGACGACGACGGTTTCTACGTCAACGAAAACGTCGCGCTCGCGATGCGGCGCCTCGCGATCATCGATCTCGCCGGCGGGCATCAGCCGATGTTCAACACCGACCGTTCGAAGGTCATCGTTTTCAACGGCGAGATCTACAACTTTCAGGAACTCCGCGCCGACCTCGAAAAACTCGGCGACAAGTTTTACACAAACTCCGACACCGAAGCCATTGTTCACCTCTACGACCGCTACGGCGCGGACTGCATCTCATATTTGCGCGGGATGTTCGCGTTCGCCATCTGGGACGAAACCGACCGCTCATTGTTCATTGCGCGCGACCGCGTCGGCAAAAAACCTCTGCTTTACGCGCACCGGCCGAACGGCGATCTTGTTTTCGGATCGGAATTTCGGGCGCTTTTGGAACACCCGGACGTCCCGCGCGACGTCGATTACGAGGCGATCGACAGCTATCTGACATATCTCTGCGTGCCGGCGCCGCAAACGGCGTTCGCCGCGATCCGCAAGCTCGAACCGGGCCACTGGCTTCGCTGGAAGGACGGCAAGGTCGAAACGAAACGTTACTGGCTGCCGGATTTTTCCCGAAAAATAAAGATCGACGAGACGGAAGCGATCGAAGAAACGACCCGCATCCTGAAAGAAGCCACCCGTCTGCGGATGATCTCCGAAGTCCCTCTGGGAGCATTTCTTTCGGGCGGAGTCGATTCGTCGGCCGTCGTCGCGCTGATGGCGCAGCTTTCGGACCGACCGGTTAAGACTTTTTCGATCGGGTTCGAGGAACAGGATTTTTCGGAACTGAAATACGCGAAACGCGTCGCCGAGCACGTCGGCGCCGAATACAACGAGTTCATCGTCCGTCCGAACGCGCTTGAGATCCTTCCGACACTTGTGGAACACTACGGCGAGCCGTATGCGGATCCGTCAGCAATTCCAACTTATTACGTTTCTAAGGAGACGAGGAACTTCGTCACCGTCGCGTTGAACGGCGATGGAGGTGACGAGAGTTTTGTGGGCTACGAGCGACACGTGGCAATGCGATTCGCCGAATACTATCGGCGGCTGCCGGAGTTTCTTAGGCGAAAGCTAATCGAACCTTCACTGACGTCGATTCCGAGCTCGACCAATTTCCGGAGCAAGTTCGTTCGATTCCAACGGTTTCTTCGTGCCGCGTCGATGTCGCCGTCGGATCGTTATGTACTGTGGCTCAGTACATTTGACGCTGCCGGCAAAGAAGAGCTCTACTCAAACGACTTGAGAAGCAAAACGATCGGGTCGATTCCGCATAGGTTCTTCGCCAAGTATTTGGACGAGCCGAAGGGGACCGGAATCGTAGATACCGTTCTCTTGACCGATCTGATGAACTACTTGCCGAACGATCTGCTGGTCAAGGTCGATATCGCGTCGATGGCGAATTCGCTCGAGGCGCGTTCGCCGTTCCTCGACCACAAGCTGATCGAGTTCGCGGCCTCATTGCCGGAACGGTTGAAACAACGGGGAACTGAGACGAAGACGCTTCTAAAGAAGGTGGCAGCTCGCCTTGTGCCGCGCGACGTGATTTATCGCCAGAAAATGGGCTTCGCGATCCCGATCAAATACTGGCTTGGCAATGAATTGAACGATTACACACGAGAAGTACTTTTGTCGGAGAAGGCCGGTCAGCGTGGACTTTTTGATCCAAACGTCGTCGAAAGACTGATCGACGAGCAAAAATCCGACATTAAGGATAACTCCTGGAAGATCTGGACGCTTCTGATGCTCGAACTTTGGTTTGAGCGGTTTATCGATCAATGAAAGTCGTTATTCTGACCGGCGATCAGCCGAATCAAAAAGCACTCTGCAACAAGATCGCATCTCTTGCGGATGTTGCTTCGATAGTGCTGTCCCGTAATACTCCTCGGCGTCGACCTCCGTTCGTTAAGAGAATACACCTTTTTGCGGCCCGCCTTAGTACACGGTTGGGCGGATCGGTATTCGTGAACTCTTGGTTCGAAATGCTCGGCCACTATGAAAGACAGTATCCGGAATATCCGAGCGCGCCGATAGCGAAAGTCGACAACATAAACGATCCGCTGACGCTTGAGATTCTCAAACGGGAGTCGCCCGACTTTGTTATCGTTTCAGGAACGAATCTTGTCGGGAAACGACTGATTGACGAGTTCCCGAACCGTATTCTCAACCTTCATACCGGAATCTCACCTTATGTTAAGGGAGGACCTAATTGCACGAACTGGTGTCTTGCCAGGAATTGGTTTCATTTGATCGGCAATACGGTGATGTGGATCGATCCGGGAATTGATACGGGCCGGATCCTAGCGACGGAACAAACACCGCTCACCGGACGGGAGTCATTGGAGGAATTGCATTTGAAGGTTATGGACCACGCTCACGTGCTTTACCTTCGCGTTTTAAGCCGTTTCGCCGAAAATGGCCCTGTGGACGGAATCCCACAAAATTCGATTGCCGACGGCAGTGTTTTCTTCAGCGTTGACTGGAACGGGTTCGAGGCGCGACGTGCTCTGCGGAATTTTGAGAATAACTTCAGCCGGTATTTCCGTGATTCGAATCGCCTAAAGGACGATTCTGGGCATCTGAAATTGGTATCTGCCGATATATGAAGCGAGCGTTAAAAGCCGGATATTTTCTCACCCAGAGGTTGTTGCGACGTGACAGGCGGCTAATCGAAGCGATCAGACGTGAAGGTCTGGTCACCATTCTAAACCTCCATCAGGTTTCACCGCATTTTAATCCCTTCTGGGCGCCACTTCATCCGATGATTTTTGACGATCTTCTGGGGTTTCTGACCGAGAACTTCGAGATCGTTGGATTCAGGGATCTTGAATCTGTGGTGACCAATCGACCGCTGGCGATTCTCTCTTTCGATGACGGATATCATAATTTCATAGAGTACGCCATTCCATTGCTTGAGAAGCATCGCCTCAAGGCCAACATGAACATCATCCCGGCATGTGCGGAAAGCGGAATCCCGATCTGGAATGTTCGGCTCTATGATTTTCTCAACTCAACCGACCGGCGGGTGATCAACTCACTCGAAATTCCCGGTTTTGAGAAAAAACTCGCCGGCGATTCAACAAGCGACAGGGTTAATTTCGGCCTTGCGATCAGTTCTTATTTGAAGAATCGTCCGCGGAGCGAACGGGAACAAATATTCGAAGCGATCGAATCAACGATATCGCAGCATGAAATTCGAATGACCAGAATGATGGATATCAAAGAGATTCGCGAGGTCGCCGGAGATCACGAGATCGGAGTGCACTCGTATTCCCACGAATCAATGGCATTCGAGTCGGACGAGTTCTTTTCGGCCGATCTCGCTCAGTGTATTGGTTTCTTCGAGGAACAACTCGGCTCGGCGGTGGATATCTATGCTTTTCCAAACGGGAGCTACCGAGAATCTCAACTCGATATCCTAAAGATGAACGGCATTCGATTCCCGTTGCTTGTTGATGAAGACTATTCAAGAAGGACGGGCGAGTGCTTCCCACGCTTCACGATCTATGGGAATCAGCGTTGGGAAGCTCGATTTCAAGCGTTGGGGATAAATCGAGATCGATAGGTTCGATTAGCGCGAAAAGCCGCGGCGAGATGAAGGACTACGTGCGCGACGTGCTTCTGTCCGACAGTTCGCTGAAACGCGGATTGTTCAAGCCGTCGGAAGTGACCCGATACGTCGACGAACACACCTCCGCGGCGCGCGATCATACCTATCAGGTCTGGACCCTGCTGATGCTCGAACTTTGGTTCCGGGAGTTTATCGATTAGCGTCGGAGCGCGGGCATCCCTGCCCGCACGACGCCTTCGACGCTCGCGCGTCGTGCGGGCAGGGATGCCCGCGCTCCATTTCAAAAATCACGCCGATAGACTACAATCTTCACTTTGCTATGAAGCGAGATTCGAACGAAAGAATGCTGTCGGTGATAATGCCCGCGTACAACGAGGAGGCGACGCTCGCCGAGATCGTCGGGAAGGTGCTCGAACTTCCGCATCTGCACGAACTTATCATCGTCGACGACTGTTCGCGCGACCGGACGCCGGAGATCGCGGGCAAACTGGCGGAAGGCGATTCGCGGGTGCGATATGTCCGGCAGGAACGCAACGGCGGCAAGACCGAGGCATTGAAGAAGGGATTCGAACTTTCGACCGGCGAAATCGTCATCATTCAGGACGCCGATCTCGAATACGATCCGGCCGAGATCGCGGATGTTATCGGGCCGATCATCGACGGCCACGCCGACGTCGTTTACGGTTCGCGGTTTATGGTCAAACGCGCCGCGCGCGTCATCTATTTCTATCACTACCTCGCTAACAAAGGCCTGACGTTTCTCTCGAATCTGCTGACGAACCATAATATGTCGGATGTCGAGACGTGCTACAAAGCGTTCCGCGGAGAGATCATCCGCAATATGGTGATCACTTCGAGCGGTTTCGGTTTCGAGATCGAGGTCACGGCGAAGATCGCCAAGCTGAAATGCGCGGTTTACGAGGTTCCGATCAGCTATTACGGGCGGACATACGAGGAAGGCAAGAAGATCGGGGTTCGCGACGGCGTCGCGGCGCTTTGGTACATCGCGAAATACAATCTGCTCGTTGGCCTTCCGGCATCGTACCGCGTCCGGCCGAAAACGATCAGCGAAGCGAGACGCGAATTGGAAGGGTAACCCCGCAAGAGTAACGCGTTTACGCGTGATTCCCGCAAGAGTGACGCGCCCCGCAAGAGTAACGCGTTTACGCGTGACGGACGCGATGATCGAAGTTTCTCGCGCTCAACGATAAGCGCCGGTCGCCCTCACGCGGGAATACGGGTTCGTAGCGCCGCGGATCACGCCTGAAGGCGTTACTCTTACGGCGCGAATCACGCCTGAAGGCGTTACTCTTACGCGTAACTCTTACGCGTTACTCTTACGGATACTATGAGCGATCAGGTTGTATATGTTGGCAAGGACCTCGAGGCGATGTCGTTTGCCGTCAATTACCATAAATGGATCCTCGATGAATTTCGGCCGTTTCTTGGAAAACGATTGGTCGAAGTCGGGGCCGGGACTGGTTCGTTTTCCGAACTTCTGCTGGCTGAAAAGCCGGAGTCGATTGCGATCGTCGAACCGTCGGAGATGTTCGTCTTTTTGGAGCAAAATGTCCGGCAGATCGAAACCGACGCTCAGATCGATCTGCACCGCGCGATCTTCGCCGGGGTTAGCCAAAAGATCGCGGAACAAAAGCCGGATTCGATTCTCTACATCAACGTTTTGGAGCATATCGAAGACGATCGCGGTGAGCTTGAGATGATCGGCGAAACGCTCGTGCCGGGTGGGCGTTGCTTTATCTTCGTTCCGGCGCTGATGTCGCTTTACGGTGAGTTCGACCGCAAGATAGGACATTTCAGACGCTATTCGAAGGCCGAGATCGAGGAAAAATGCACGGCGGCCGGTTTCAGGATTCTTGTTTCGAAATACTTCGATTTTGCCGGAATTTTGCCGTGGTGGGTGAAATACAAACTGCTGAAATCCGACTCGCTCGAAAGCGGAGCCGTGACGCTTTATGATAAAATTGCCATTCCGTTTGTGAGGGCGTTTGAAAAATTCGTGCGCGTTCCGACGGGGAAGAATTTGCTTCTGGTAGTT
This sequence comes from Acidobacteriota bacterium, assembly GCA_016715115.1. Lineage (NCBI taxonomy): Bacteria > Pseudomonadati > Acidobacteriota > Acidobacteriota bacterium. Next base: position 433,745 of record JADKBM010000004.1, on the reverse strand, counting down.
GAGCGTTGATACCGGCTGACATAACTGCCGGAGTAACGATTACCAAGAATCTAACGAATTGCAGTATTGCTTTTGAATCCGAGTCCCGAATCATATGAAAGTCGAGCCGAGAATTGAAGCCGGCTACCGATGGCTTGAGCAAAGATGTCCGATCTGTAATGTGACTCCGACAAGGTTCTTAGGCTATCGGGGTGGCGCTGCTCATCGACAGAGTATTGGCGTAGAATGTGAAATCTGGTCGTGTTGTGAATGCGGATTGATTTTCCCCAATCCTATGCCGCATCCCGTCGGTGGACTCGCACAGCATTACGACGCGGATCCATCCGATTATTTTGTGAATCACGAATCCCCTGTGAAGTTATTGGTGGCCAACAAGTTGCTGGAAAGAGCCGAACAATGGCTCGGCAAAAAGGGGAAAATCCTGGATATCGGGTGCGGCCGTGGCGAAATTGTTCAAACTGCCGAGACTGCTGGATGGGAGGTTGTTGGAATTGAGCCGTCTGAACCTTTTGCTGATTATGCCGAGCGTCATTCTGGTGTCAAGATATTGCGTAAGACATTGGAGGAATGTCATTTTGACGCGGACGAGTTTGATTGTATTTTCTTGTCCGCCGTGCTTGAGCATCTATACAATCCGATGGAGATCGTCGGAGAAATTTCTAGGATTTTGAAACCCGGCGGACTATTTTACTTTGACGTTCCTAACGAATCGGGACTCTATTTTGTACTTGGAAATCTTTATTATCGCATTCTGGGTCGAAAGTGGACCGTAAATCTCGCACCGACATTTAGCCCCTATCACCTGTTTGGATTCAATAGAAGATCGTTGACTCGGTTGCTCGAAAGGAACGGGCTTCGGATTAAGGAACTCAAGATTTGCGGTGGAACCAGTTTTGTTCCCGAAACCGAAGGTTTCAATGGTAAGTTTGAGAGCTTCGCCGCAGGTATTGTCACCGAAGTTAGTAAGTTTGGGAGTATGGGAACATATATTGAGGGGTGGGCGGGGAAATCGTAATGGGCGAAAAGTTGGAGTTGAATGGCGATAGATCCATAAAGTAACTGCAAATCCAAAATCGATATGAAGGGTGTTGTATTGGCAGGCGGACTCGGTTCAAGATTGTATCCGCTGACGAAAATCACGAACAAGCATCTCTTGCCGGTCTACGACAAGCCGATGATCTATTATCCGATCCAAACGCTGATCAATGCGGGGATCGAGGATATAATGATCGTCACCGGCGGAAATTTTGCCGGCCATTTTCTGCAGCTTCTCGGTAACGGGAAGGAATTCGGTTTGAAGCACCTGAACTACACGTATCAGGAAGGCGAGGGCGGGATCGCCGACGCGCTATCGTTGGTCGAGCATTTCGCCGACGACGAGCCGGTTTGCGTCGTGCTCGGCGACAACGTTATCGAGGGAAATATCCGCCAGGCTGCCGACGAGTACCGACAACAAGGCGGCGGCGCGAAGATATTGCTGAAGAAGGTGCACGATCCGCAGCGTTTCGGCGTTCCGGAACTCGACGGCGACCGCGTTCTGAACATTGAAGAGAAACCGAAGGATCCGAAATCCGACTTTGCCGTGATCGGGATCTACTTTTTCGACAACACGGTTTTCGATGTCATCAAGACCTTGAAACCGTCGGACCGCGGCGAACTCGAGATCACGGACGTCAACAACCATTTCATCCGGCGCGGTGAAATGACCTGGAACGAACTCGACGGCTGGTGGACCGACGCCGGAACGTTCGAGAGTCTACTTCGGGCAAGCAAACTTGTCGCCGAAACGGGAGCGAACAACCCGTAAGAGTAACGCCTTCAGGCGTGACCCGCGCGGCGCTACGAACCCGTATTCCCGCGTGAGGGCGACCGGGCGCTTATCGTTAAGCGCGAGAAACTTCGATTAACGCGCCCGTCACGCGTAAACGCGTAACTCGTACCGCGTAACTCGTACAAAAGATATGGAAATAGTAACAGCAGAAACCGCAGTAAGAAGCATCAAGTCCCAGGACCGCGTCTTTATTCAAAGCGTTGCGGCCGCGCCGCAGACGCTGATCTCGGCGATGACGGCCCGGGCCGCAGAACTCGAAGGCATCGAGATCTATCACCTTCATACAGAGGGCGACGCGCCGTATGTCGCGCCGGAATACAAAGGCAGTTTTCATACGAACGCGTTGTTCATCGGCGCGAACGTCCGAAAGGCTGTCGAAAGCGGCGAGGCCGATTTTATCCCGACGTTCCTGAGCGAAGTTCCACAGCTTTTCCGGCGCGAGATATTGCCGATCGACGTCGCGCTGATCCACGTTTCGCCGCCCGACCGGCACGGTTACTGTTCGCTCGGGACCTCGGTCGACGTCAGCCTCGCCGGCGTGCAGATGGCCGAATGCGTCATCGCGCAGATCAATCCGAAGATGCCGCGGACGCACGGCGACGGCATCATTCCGGTGAACCACATTGATTTTGCCGTTGAAGTTGACGACGACATTCCGGAACTTCCGATGATGGAACTGAGCGCGCAGGAGATTGCCATCGGCCGCAACTGCGCCGAGTTGGTCGAGGACGGAGCGACGCTTCAGATGGGAATCGGCGCGATCCCGAACGCGGTCCTTGTCGCGCTGAAAAACCACAAGGATCTCGGAATCCACACCGAGATGTTTTCGGACGGGCTGATCCCGCTGCTTGAATCGGACGTCGTCAACGGCCGGCTCAAGAAGGTTCACCCGAACAAGGTTGTTTCGAGTTTCGTGATGGGAACGCGCAAGCTCTATGATTTCATCAACGATAATCCGGAGATCGTTCTGCTCGACGTCGCGTATGTCAATGATCCGACGGTAATCCGCCGCAACCCGAAAGTGACGGCGATCAACAGCGCGATCGAGGTCGACCTCACCGGACAGGTCTGCGCCGATTCCATCGGGACTCGGCTCTATTCCGGCGTTGGCGGGCAGATGGACTTTATCCGCGGCGCGTCCGTTTCAGAAGGCGGAAAGCCGATCATCGCACTTCCGGCGGTCACGGCGAAGGGCGAATCGAAGATCGTTTCGTTCCTCAAGCCCGGAGCCGGCGTCGTCACGACCCGGGCCCACGTGCATTACGTCGTCACCGAATACGGCGCGGCCTATTTGTACGGAAAAACGATGCGCCAGCGCGCGAAGGAACTGATCCGGATCGCGCACCCGAAACATCGCGAGCAACTCGAACGCGAAGCGTTCGAACGCTTCAAGACGCTGGACTGATGTCGATTTGGGATTTTGGATTTGGGATTTGGGATTGTCGGAGCATTCGCTGTCCCAAATCCCAAATCCCAAATTCCAAATTCCACAATCGGGAGTTTTGAAAAACCTACTTAACGGCGTTCCCGGCGCCGTTTCTGCCACAGATGAACACAGATAGATCAGATGCAGGAAGATACTTCGAACTGAGCGTTGCTTGAAATCCTTTTCTGTCTTAATTGAATGAAACGAATCCGCTCCATCCAGCCAATTTGTGTTCTGATGGAAACGCGTTCGTTTCCTTCATGTCGGCTTTTCAAAGCTCCCGAGTTGGGGTTTTGGCGTCGTGCGGCCGCGGTTGCCCGCCCGCTAACGCAGGCGGTACTGACTCGCTGATCGTCGGATTGGCGCGTTGCCACGCCGGCAAAGTCCGTAACATTCCAAATCTCGGACCTGACGCCGATCGCCCGGATATTCGCATCTTCAGCTTGATCCGCGTCACCCGCGGCAAGGCAAATGTTCTTTCGCGAGTCGTCAGGTTTTTCAAAGAACCCGATTCAAGATTCCGGATTCCAAGGGTTCCAGACTTAGAATCCCGAATCGCGTGGCAATCGCGTCGAGTCGGTACCATCTGCGGTAGCGGATGGTTGGACGCGGCACTCCCGGACCGAAGTATTGATACCAACCTATCTTCAACCATCCGCTACCGCAGATGGTACTGACTCGTCCCGGCCCCGAATACAAAGATCCCTTGGGGTTTTCAAAGCTCCCCAATCCAAAATCCAAAATCCAAAATCCAAAATCAAATGACCGGAATGAAGCTTTCCCGCACCTTCTCGCGGAGTTCGTGGGCGAGTTCCTTGCGGTTCGGATTTGTGATCGGAGCGTCACCGAAACGGATCACGGCGGTGAATCCGGACAATCCGAAAAAGCGGTAGAGGTGATCGAAAAAACCGGTCTCGTCCCACCAACAGACTGAGTCGCTGGCGCGCAAATCGCCCGCCGGCGTTTCATATGTCAGCGACGCGTAGGAAACCGAAAGACCGGTCTTGGCGGCGAATTCAAGGAACGACGAATTGAACGGCAAAACGTCTTCGCCCTTGGTGCTCGTCCCTTCGGGAAAAATTATCACACCCTCGCCTTCGTCCAGTTTCCGGACTATCTCGTCTCCGGCGCGCGGAATGTCGCGGCGATTGGTCCGGTCAATGAAGATCTGTCCGAAGTCGCTGATAATGCGACCCGCGACCGGCCAATCCCTGATCTCCCTTTTGGCGACGAAGACCCCTTCGACGACGCACCGCAGCGTCGGAATATCGACATAACTCAGGTGGTTGCAGACCAGGAAGAACGGCGGTTTCGGCGGGGTTCCGATGACTTCGATCTTCATTCCGGACAGCCTCGCAAAACCGCACGCCCAGTATTTGAAGATGACTTGGCGCCAGTATTGCTTGTTGGGAATAACGAGCGAGCCGACAAACCAGACCGCATAGATCCCGAAGGTCAATCCAAAAAAAGCCAAGGTCCCGATAATGGATCGAAAGGTCGACATTTGTTTGATTCAAACAGGCAAAGGTGCGGGGTGTCAAATGGAATGAAAGAGTTGCCGACCGATGGCCAAAGGCGATTTCACGATCAGCCGATCACCGCCAGCGTATTCACCCCGCCCGATCGCCGAAGGCGATGAACAACATAGCGTAGCGAGGAGCGAAGCGGATCGCTACGACAGCACGCAATTCGGGACTCGACCCTGAAGGGGTCGAACAGATTTCGACTTCTGCGGCGAACCGATCGATACGTTTCACCCTTAGTATTCTATCGGTCTTCTTCGGAGACGGAATGGGTGGCATCTAATCCCAGACGTAACGTTCGTCGTATTCAATCCCGTATTTCTCCAGAAAACCGCGAAATTCGGACTTATAGTCCTTTCGCAAATGATGGTGTTTTTGATTCGCAATGTAGTTAATGACGCTCTGCTCTTCGGTTTGACCGACGGAAAAAGCCCCGTAGCCTTCCTGCCAGTAAAAGTTCCGGAATTCGCGATCCTGTTTCTTGATCCAGAGTGAGCTTTCGCGTTTGATGTCGCCAACCAATTCGCTGATCGCGAGCGTCTTGCCCAATGAGATCAACATATGTGTATGATTCATTGTCCCGTTCGCAAGAATCAGTCTGGAATTGTTGTTTTCAACGATTCCGTGAATATAGCCATATAGTGACGATTCGATTTCAGGTTGGATCAGGTCAACGCGATTCTTGGTTGAAAAAACGACGTGTACAAGCAATCGAACAAGTGATTGAGGCATAGAGTTTCTCCTGCGCGATATCCGGTATTTCGACCGGAAGTAGAGTGTTCGGCAGTCGGGTCCGAGTTTGAGATCGTGCTAATGCCTTCGAGTCCGTTGGGCGGTTTCGGATGTAGCGATCATCCGAGGCGATTCTGCGATTAGCCGATTGTCGAATAGTGTAGCGAATTGCTACATTGCGACGCAATTCGGGACGGCGTCAATGAAGCGGTTTGGTAAGTTGCCCAGCGTTTTCACCGCCCGGTCACCCAGGGCGATGAACAACATAGCGTAGCGAGTAAGGAAGCGGATCGCTATGTCATCTGAACGCTCGAACAAATGTCGGTCTCCTATCAAATTTGGCGTGTTTGAGGCTGTCTGGAAAGTCACTCAGAAAGTCTCCGGGATTGCCGTTTTTCTGTTGTCTGTTTTGGGAGAGTCCGCTTCGGCCGTCATCAGTTGGCCGGTCGCCGAGCGCATTTCCGCCTTTTCAGACGGTTGCCAGCCTTTGCAGGTTGTGTGCGATCGCGATCAATCCGATCTCAATCTGTACTTTTGCCAACCCCCTCAGTAAGAACCTTCTGAATTTCTTGTTTTCCTTTATGTTTCCGATCACCGCCTCGACCTCGTACCGTTGTTTCCTCCGTTCGACGCCTTTCTCGCTTTCGAGCATCTCGCGCCTTGCGCCGGTGCCTCAGAACTTCTTCGTTGCGCTCGATCGACCGTCCCCCCTCGCCCTTCGAACATTCGGCCCGCATCGGACATCCGCCGCAGGCCTCGGTCCGGTAGATTTTGACGTTTTGCTTCCGGCCGTTCTGCGTCGTCTTCACGCGATCCTCCGAGAACTCCATCACGTGCCCCGCCGGACACCGGTAAGTATCGGTCTCTGCGTCGTATTGGAAGTTGTCTGCCGCGAACTTCCCCTTGGGCTGTCAATCAGCGTTAATTTTTGACCCCTTTACAGGCGTTAGTTTTTGACCCCCCCTTTAGTCATTGTTGTCCGGAGTTGTGGAAGAGTTGGCGGCAATTGCCGCCAACTCTTCCACAACTCCGTGCCGCCGCGGCGGCCCGCTTTTCCTTGGCCGGTAGCTTTCGCCCCGGATGTTGATCACCGTCGAGCGGTGGAGCAGCCGGTCGAGAGCCGCGCTCGCCATCACCGCGTCTCCGGCGAAGACCTCGCCCCAGGCCGCGAAGGCCTTGTTGCTCGTCAGGATGACCGCTCCCTTGCGTTCGTATCTCTCCGAGATGACCTGAAACAACAGGCTCGCCTCGGGAGGTTCGAGCTTCAGGTAGCCGACCTCGTCGATGATCAGCAGTTTCGGGCGCGTCAGGTTCTTGATCTCGCGCGAGAGCCGGTTCTCGTGCATCGCCCGCACGAGTTTGCGCGCGATGTCGACGGCGGTCGTGAAATAGACGCGGTGCCCGAGTTCCGCCGTCATCACCCCGAGCCCGATCGCGAGATGCGTCTTGCCCACTCCGGGCGGCCCGAGAAAGACGATGTTCCGCCCTTCGGCCAGAAAGCGCCCCGTCGCCAGTTCGTCAATGAGCCTCCGGTCAACGCCGGGCTGCGCCTTGAAATCGAATTCGCCAAGCCTCTTCGGGTACGGAAAGCGCGCGAACTGCAGGCTCAGCGCGACGCGCATCTCCTGCCGGTGCCTGACCTCGCCTTCGAGCAGCCGCCCGAGGAACTCCGTGTAACTCCAGTCCTCGGCGGCCGCCCGCTGGGCGATCGTGTCAAGATTGACCGCGGCGGTCTTGAGATCAAGTTCGCCGAGCGCGGACGATGCCATATCTTCGTAGACCTTCATCAGCCGATCACCTCCTCGTAGGCGACGAGCGGAGCTACAGCCACGGTCTCGAACAGAACCCGTCCCGATCTCTTCGGCGGCGCCTCCTGCGTTTCAACCGTCAGTTTCCACATCGCCGCGACATGCGCCGGATCCGCCACGCTTTCGCCGGATTTGAGCGACCGCCGGTGTTCGGCGATGACCGTCTCGCCCGTGCGCACCGTCACCCGGCGCTCTCCCTGCTCGACCACCACCTTGCGGCCGACCGCTTCCGGCGGCACCGAGTACTTCACGCCCCGATCGAGACGTACCCGTCGACGCCCACCTTCCGCGTCTTCCAGACCGACGGCCGGTATCGCGGCGCCGACCCGTACGGCGTCAGGCCCTCTTCGGGCAGCAGGTCGAAGGGCCGCTTTCCGGTCGTCGCGTGTTTCCGTCCGTTCGCCTCTTCCAGCCACGCCGCGCCCTGTGCCTGAAGATCCGCAAGGTCGGCAAACTCCCGCCCCTTGATGAAGTTGTCCTTCAGATACCCGACCGCGCGTTCCACCTTCCCCTTAGTTCGCGGCCGGTACGGCCGGTGCGTCCTCGGCGCGATCCCGTAGTGATTCAGAAAGTCGGCCATCTGCGGGTTCAGTTTCCCGCACGGAAGGCGCACCTGCGCCATGTTGTCGAACAGGATCGTCTCCGGCCAGCCGCCGAAGTAGGCGAACGCCCTCTCAAGGCATCCGATCAGCTCCGGCATCCGCATCCGCCGCGTGTACTCGACGTACATCGCCCGCGAGTACCGAGCACCATCACGAACGCGTAGATCTTTCTCCGGCGGCCTTTTTCGTCAATGTACGACCCGATCTCCGCCCAGTCGGCCTGCGCCTGCTTGCCGGGCGGCGTCTCGAACCTCACCGTCGCCTTCGCCGACACCTTCGCCCCGACGTCCAGTTCCCGCAAGTACCGCCTCACGATGTCCCACGATCCCGCGAATCCCATTCCCCGGATCTCGCCCGTCAGCCGAACCGCGCTCAGACCCGTCTTCTCGTACCGCTTCTTCAAATAGTCCTTGTACGCGTCCAGTTTGGAACCACGTTTCGTTTCGGCGGCGCGCTTCGGCGAACCCTCGCGCAGAACCTTGCGGACCGTGTTCCGCGAATATCCCGTCATCCGGCAGATCTGCTTTATCGAATGCCCCTGCCTTTTCAAGTCTTTGACCTCCATCCATTCCTCCATTCCAAGCATTCCCGATAACCTCCGTTTCACGAAAGTTATCAAAAATGCCGTCCAGGGGGGTCAAAAACAAACGCATGCTAGGGGGTCATTTTCTCACGCATAATGACAGGGCTTCCCGGAATCGAACCCCGGAAACTTCACAAATGCCTTGATCGCCCGTTTCTCCAGATAGGCGTAGTTCTCTTCACTGCCGTAACCCGCATCCGCCGTCACGCTTTCGGGTTCCGTTCCGTACGTTTCGATCATCTTGCCGACATGCTCCGGCAGCGCGGTCGTGTCCCCGCCGATTGTGTCAGCGTGTACCCGGTCAGAAAATGCCCCTCGGTCGCCAGCTGGACATTGTACGCCGGTCTCAACTGCCCGTTCCCCAGATGGTCTTCCTTCATCCTCATGAACGTCGCGTCATGATCGGTCTTCGAACTGCTTCGTCGCCCGTCCAGCATCCGCTCCTGCGCCTCGACCTTCGCCGCCCGGCCCGGCAACTCCCGCCTCAATTTCCGCACCCGCTGCCTTGTCTTCGCATCGGGCTCGGCTTTCAGCAACTCCTCGTCGATCGCTCTCACCGCGCGCGTCACCGCTTCCGGGTCCACCGCCTCAAAATCCGGCTCGTTCGGCGCCTGCTCTTCCTCCGCGCTCGCCCGCTCGACGTACTTCCACACGTCACGCAACTGTTCCCTTATCCGCTGCTTGTTCCGCTCCACCGTCTTTGCCCAGACGAACGTGTACCGGTTCGCGTTCGCCTCGATCTTCGTCCCGTCCAGTATCACTTCCCGCAACGATACCGCCCCCCTCTTCGACAAGCAGCAGCACGACCTGCGAAAAGATCTTCTCAAGATGATCTTTCAGCCGCTTCGACCGAAAGTCCGCCAGCGTGTTGTGGTCCGGCCTCGCGTTGCCGGCGAGCCACATGAAATGCACGTTTTCCTGCAACGCCTGCTCGATCTTCCGGGACGAATAGATATTCCGAAGATACGCGTAAACCAGCACCTTCAAAAGCAGCCGCGGATGGTAGCTCGACGCTCCGCCGCCTTTGTACCCAAGCTCAAGCACGCCGATGTCGATCCGCTCGATCACTTCGTTCACAACGCGCACCGGATGGTTCGCGGGCACCAGATCATCCAGGCTCGGCGGCAACAACATCGGTTGGTTCTGATCGTAATGCTTGAAGACCACCTTCTTCCTTTTCTCGTGTATCATACTTAGTATTATAACCCACGTATGCAACTCGACGAAATTCAAACAACACTCCCGAGACCGAAAATCGCCGAACCCGAGGGGACTTTTCAGACAGCCTCCTATGTTGTCGGTCTCCTTCGGAGACGGATCCCGGGGGACGGTTTCGGCGCCTTAGATTACGCCGCGTTGCCATTCGATCTTCCGAAGAACATTCCGGCGTATTTCTCGGAGAGCCTGGCCGTGTCGACAATGATGAAGAAGTCGATCGTTTTGAAGCCGCGGTCGATCAACGGCTCGCCGCAAACTAGCGCGCCGATTCGCAGGTAGGTGTCGAACAGTTTGGGGATCTTGATGTCGGAACCGTCGTCGTCGGTGAGAAAGTCCGCCGCCCGGGGCTTGAACTCTTCGCGCGGGCTCACGCGTAATGACGGATGGACGTGCCCGTCGCGCGCCAATTGACGCATCGCCTTCGAACCGTCGGTAAAGTCCTGAGAAGACAGCGAGCAACATCCGAACGCGTATCGCTTCCGCGCAGCCGAGATGAAATCCGCGACCCCTTTCCAAAGCAGAAACAAAACACGCGTGTTCCGGTGCTCGCGCGCGATGCAGGCGCGGCCGAGTTCGACGGAATCGGCGAGCACCTCGTACGGAAGATCTTCGAGCGTGAACTCGCCTGACGAATAAAAGCCAAAGGCGCCGCCGGCCATCTCGATCGTTCGCAGTCGATAGGTGCCGACGACCCGCCCGGTCGAATTCTCGGCGACGATCAGATGCAGGCAAGTGCGGTCGAATCGGTCCTCGTCGCGCCCGTTGATGAATGAAGCCTCGAGCCCTTCGTTCAGCTCGAGATTGAAGATCTCAAAGCGAAGTTTGAGCGCGGCGTCGAGTTCCGCCTCGGTCGCGGCGAATCGAACCGTGTAACGGTCGTCGGAATGCTCGATCGGCGGCGGTTCGATCCCGTGAACGGTCTGCACTGATATCGGCTGCGTTTTCATCATAAGCTTAGAATCGGGCGGTGATCAGTAAATCACTTTTCCAGTGTTTTTATTCCACAAGCATAAGACAAAAGGACGCTCCGCAAACCTGATATCTTGAAGCGCGTAACACTCGGTTCCTGAAGAAAATATGAAAAAACGGACTTCAATCCTCTTTTTCGACCTTCTTGAAGTTGTAACGCAATAGGAAACGGACCGGTTCGGGCTTTCCGGCGCGCTCGGCCGGTCGCCAATTCATACTCTTGACCGCATTCTCGACGGATTCGTCAAGGCCGAATCCGGCCCAACGGACGATCTCGGTGCGCAGGATCTGGCCCTTTTCGTCGATATCAACCTCGATGTCGACCGTCGCGGCGATGCCGTAGAGGTTCGCGGTTGCGGTGTATTTCGGGCTCAGGCGCTTATACGGGAGCGGCGAACGAAACCGGTTTGCCGCCGGCGAACCGTCGGCAGGAATCTCGCCGGGGCGCTTCGTTGTGGCTTCGCCGAGTTCGGCCGGGATGACCGACACAATTCTCGCGGCTAAACCCGCAGCGACTTTCGGGGCGGATTCGAGAAGCAAACGCCGCGCGTCAACGGCGTTGAAACCGTTGAACGACGAAAGCTGAAAATCGACCAGCCGTCCCGTACGCGAGCTTACAAGATAGACGGCGGCGAAAGATTCGAAGTAGGCTTTTTTCTCGAACGAGTAACGGTTAAGGTCCTCGGCGCGGACGAGGACAAAGAAGTCGCAACCGATCGCCGCCCCGATATTCCGCGATTCTTCGGTGGTCAGGTTAAAGGGCGTTTCGCTCCCGGCTGAAAGGAACGCCGTGCCAGCCAGCGTCGGGTCGATCTGCCTGAAGCTCTTTCCGAGCGCACTCGAGAGCGATTCGGCGAACTCTTGGCTGAGGCCGTTGTTTTGCGGCGTGATAACCGCGATCCTTTGGGCCGCAACGGTGACGGTTAACAGAATCAGCAAACCACCGAGAAGCAAAGACGAAGAGATGAAGCCGGCTGATTTCCCCAAGAAACGGCTTGGCAGACTTGTCGCCGCGCCCTGACTATCCATGATAAAGCTTCGCGACATCATCTTTTAGTTCGGCAGGAAAACAGAGCCGATGAATCCGGTATCCTTCCTGAAGTCCGCGAACGGCGCCGCTGATCTGCGATATCTCGCGGATCGTTGGCGTCGAAAAGCCGTCCTCGACGAAGATCAGATCCTTGGAATTGCTCTCGCGCCGCGCATAGAAGTAATGCGGAACGTCGCCCGCCTTGTCTTCGACGAAGTAGTATTCCGGATCGAACCCGGCGTTAACGGCGAGCCGGCGCGCTTCCGAAATGAAAGACTCGCGCCTCTCTTCGGGCATATCGAGGTCAAACGCCTTGAACAGCCGCCGATGCAGAAAGCGTCCGGCAAGGTCGGAGAGCACCGAGTCGTCCGACGTTTGCCAGCGTTTGATATGAAACATCACATCGTGGTCGTCGAGCTCGAGGTGTTCGTTCAAACTCAGCCGCTCGCCCTTGAGTATCTTTTCAAACGCCGTTTGGCGGGAAACGTATAGCCCGTTCGGATCCGTCGCGTAAACCCGGAAAGCGCGACGGAGAAGCGAATGGAGAACAGCCTCGGCGGCGCGAAGGGTCCGATGGAAATAGACCTGGCGGAACATATAATACCGGGCCTGAAGATAATCCTCGACGGCGTACAGTCCGCGGGCGGCGACGTAAAGCCGGTCGTTGGCCTCGTCGATCTCGAGCGATTTGATGATCCATTCGAGATCGAAGATCCCGTATTTCGCGCCCGTCATCAGGCTGTCGCGGAGCAGATAATCCATCCGGTCGACATCGAGTTGCGACGAAACGAGCTGCGCCAGAGCGCGCGGCCGAAAGTCACCGCGGATGATCGACGCGACCTTGCCGGGAAGCTCGGGGGCGAACGCGCGCAACACTTGTCCGACCTCGGTCTCGGCGCTGAGCATCGCCTCGATCGTGAATTCCTCGTGCCGGAACCCAAGGATCGGTTCGATCACGTGCGAAAAGGCGCCGTGGCCGATGTCGTGGAGAAGCGCGGCGCAACGGACGGCGATCCGCGATTCGTCGGAGATCTTGTAGCTCAGTTCGAGTTTAGCGAGCGTGCGCGTCGCGAGATGAAGTGCGCCGAGGCTGTGCGTGAACCGCGAATGTTCCGCGCCCTGGTAGGCAAAATGGGCAAGGCCAAGCTGGCGAATGCGCCGCAAACGCTGAAATTCGGCCGTGTCGATCAGTCGGACAAGCAGTTTTCCCTCGTCCGAGTCGGTCCTGAGGCGAATGATGTTGTGAACGGAATCCCGGTAGATCTTTTCCGACAGATGGTTCTTCTCCAGTACTCGATTTTGTCTGTAATTCTGAACCGCGAAGCTCTTTTTATCAAGCAAAGTCCGCGGAATTCCGGAAACCCGAGTGATTGGTGTTATAATTCAACTCCGCAAATGGTTGATTAGTTCATATAGCTTTTGGAGGTTTTGCTATGGTTCGCACGCAGAAATTGAGATCGATTCTCATATTCGTCAGTTTTTCATTCATTTTCCTATTGGCCCAAAACACCTTTTCACAGAGCACGATTATGGGGTTCATTTTCGACAAGCAAAGGAATCCTTTGCCCGAAGTCGAGATGGAGTTGCTCAATGATCTCGGTCAGACCATTCGCCGAACGAGAACGGATAATACAGGCAAGTATGAATTCGGCGGACTTAGCAACGGGCGATACCAGGTCAAAGCGATGCCGTTTCGCTATGATCTTGAGGATATGACTCAGGATCAGGAGATCAATACCCAGAATATTCGCGGCGGCGAGGGAGCGGGGAACTTCAGCCTTGACTTTATTCTACAGCCGCGAAAGGGCGGCCTTGCCGATGCCGAATTGAGCGTTGTTTTCGCTCAAGACGTGCCCGACGAGGCTAAGAAATTTTACAAGACGGCAGTCGAGCACTTCGCGAAGGGCAGACAACCCGAGGGCATAAGTGCGTTGGCGGATGCGATCAAGGTGTTTCCGAACTATTTTCAGGCGCTCTACCGGATGGGGAGCGAACTGTTCTTTCAGAAACGGTTCAAGGACGCGATTCCTTTTCTATTCAAGGCTTCCGACTTGAACCCGAAGAGTGCGACATCGTTTTACTACCTCGGCTATTCACTGCACAGTCTGGGCAAACAGTACAACAAGTCGGCGCTTCTGGTTTTGACCGAAGCGGCGACTTTGGCGCCGTCTTCATTCCAGGTTCTTTTCACGCTCGGAAAGATCGAACGTGAGGAGGGAAAGGCCGCAGATGCCGAAAAGCATCTTTTGCAGGCGAAAAAGTCGACCAAAACGCCGATTCCTTCTCTTCACTTTGAACTTGCCCAGACGTTCGCGGACTTGAAAAAGTACAAGGACGCAGCGGACGAATTGGAAACGTTCATCAAGGTCGGCAAACTGAAGCCCGAAGAGGAAACAAAGATCCGCACGACGATTGCAACGCTTCGGGAAAAAGCCAAAGCGCAGGGAACTTAGGGCGTCGCAAATTGGAATTCAATTTTGGGCCGTGTCTTCGGGCGCGGCCCTTTCGATTTTGGATTCCGGATCGTTCGGATCCGGCGAGGTTCCTTGAACCGCGAAGCGCGAAGAAGCTAAGGAAGTTCCTCGCTATGCTTCGTGCCAAAATTCCGTCGGGATACGAGGGCTGTCAGAAGCATAGATTGTGGTTTGAGTTGCCGCTAGCTTCAGAGGCTGTGTCAAAACTCCGATTTGTCTTCGGTTTTATGAATTGCCACTAGCTTCAGCTAGTGGACCGAGATTCAAACTTGATCCCGGCTTTAGCCGCAGTATCGGGCTAAAGCCAAGAAAGTCTTGGGGTTACACTGCCCACTAGCTGAAGCTAGTGGCAATTAAGCTAGTGGCAATTAATAAGAAGAAAGCCGCTTGATTTTGATCTATGAACTCAAACTTCTGAAGGTTTTGACACAGCCTCTGAAGCTAGTGGCAATTCATAAAACCGAATACAAATCGGAGTTTTGACACAACCTCTTCAGCTAGTGGAAAAATGATGTAAATGCCCCCGGCTTTAGCCGGCTAAAGCCGGAAATCCTCTACTTTGGCTGTCCACTAGGTGAAGCTAGTGGCAATTGATATTTCTCCGATACGCTCCTGAAACATCTGAAATCTCAAATTCCCAAGGGTCAGACACATTGGCGGGGGCGTCGCCTCTGTGTGCTTCCTGTTTTGACTTCGGTTGCGGTTCTTGGCTGCGAAACGCGCGCGATTCAGTTTCCAACGCAGAAAAAGGGCCCGCTCTTTCGAACGGGCCCAAAGTCACTTGATTTAACCAGTGATTAGAAGGACATACGGAATCCAAAGCGCACGTTGCGCGGGCCCTGGAAGCTGTTTGCCTGACCGTAGGTGTTCAGCGTGCGCGACGACAGGGCCGTCACGGAGCTGCTGATGTAGTTGCGAACGAAGTTACGGATACCAACACCATTGAAAATGGTCTGGAAAACCGCAGCTTCCGAACCGCAGGTCGTACATCCGGCCTGCGCCGTCGAAAGGGTAGCCGCCGTGAAGTTCGCCGCGCTGATGTTGGTCTGGAGACCAAGGACGTTCTTCTCGTCGAACAGGTTGCGGATGTCGAGATACGGTTCAAGGGTGAAACGGTTATCGCGTCCGAACTTGTAGCGGTGGCTGATCGAAAGATCGGTTTCCGTGAACGATTCGGTGCGACCGAGATCGCCGCGTCCGTTCAGGATCGTTGTTCCCAAGCTATAAAGGTTATAGATGGTGGTCAACGGGGTTCCCGACTGGATCGAGGTGAAGGCCGAAACGGTCGTCACGTTCGTGTTGGTGCTGTTCCAGTTGAATCTGTAACCGCCGTATGCCTTGAAGACATGCGGGCGATCGGTTGCCAGAAGACCGTTGTCCGGATCGCCGTCAGCCGTGAAGCCGAGGGGCGGAAGGTCGAAGAAACGGTTAACGTTCGGGCTGGAACGGATTTCGTCAGTACTCGCCAAACCTGAGTAGTTACCAAAGAGACGGCTCCAGGTGTAGCTGGCATTGAAGAAATACTTGGTTGCACGCTTGTCGAGGCGAACTTCAACAGCGTCGTACTTGCGTTCAGCCTTGGCGCACGGAAGGTTGGCGGTCGTTGCGATGTCGCAAACGAGGCCGAGTCCCGGGTTGCCAATGATGTACGCTTCCGAACCCTGCGAGTTGAACACACCAACGTCTTCGATCGCGCGGTCAACATTCTTGTGCGTGTAACGAGCCGACATCAGGAAGTTGCTGCCGAGCTGACGGTCGTAACCGACCGTGTATTCGCTCTGGCGGGCCGCCTTGATGTTCGGATCGATAGCGCCGGTTTCGAAAATATCCGCGCCGGCCAAATTGGTCGCGATGCGGAAGTCGAACTGGCAGCGCGAAAGACCCGTCGGAGCGGTGATCGGGCACTGTCCACCGATCGGATCCGAGAAGCTTCCGAGAATGTTGGCACGGGTGTAGCTCAAATAGTTCAAGCCAACGCCGCCCAAATTGGTCGGAAGAACTTCGAAGTAATCGCGACGGAAGAAGTCGCCGCCGAACGAGCCGCGCGGCAATTCATACTTGAAGCGATCGTAGAACTGGCCCCAGTTGGCGTAAATCTTGTTCTTGCCGTCGCCAGTCACGTCAAACGCAACGCCGATGCGCGGGGAGATCTTGTCGCCCCATCCGAATTTGATGGCGTTGCTGCCCGTCGTTCCAAAGTTCGGAACGATCTCGTTTTCAATGCGGACGCCCGCGTTGATCGTTACACGGTTGGCGATCTGCCACGTGTCCTGAACGAACAGAGCCTTGTTGTCGCTGCTCGCTTCGCCGACGGTACCGAAACGGGTCATAAGTCCCGATCCGAGATTGCCCGGGGTCGCCGCAACACCGGCCAGCGCCGTGATGTCGCGATCGTAGAACATCTGGATGATGCCGAGGTTCTTGTAACCGCGGTCAACCGTGTTGAAGAGTTTGTTCAGCTGAAATCCGAATTTGATCGAATGACGGCCGCCGAAGTTGATTCCGGTAAACGTTGCGTCAACGTCGTAAGTGGTACGGGTCGAAACGTCGTACGCAACCTGCGAGTTGTTCGCCACGTTCTGGAAGCCCTGAGCACAACCCGTCGTCGCGGCCGTTTGCGGTCCGAGAGCGCTACAAACGTAACGCGTGACGTTCGGCAGGAAGTACGAGTTGGTCTTTTCGTTCAAGAAACTGCGACCTGCACGACCGTTGATGATCAGGTAGTTGGTCGGGTTCCAGGTGACCTGTCCGTTGATGGCGTTCGCGTTCTGGCGTCCGCCCTGACGGCCAAGAAGATCAGCGCCGCGGAGGGTGCCGATGCTGCCGCCGAAGTTAACGCTCTGAACACCGCCGAAACCTTCGGTAACGCCCGGAAGGACGCTTTCCTGAATGATCGGGTTCCAGAGGAACGTTCCGTACATTCTCAGTCGCGAATGCGGCTGCGCATCGAGACGGATGAATGCGTCTTCCTGAACGAAGTGCTGATTGTACTCAATCGATTCGGTCGTCGTGCGCCCCGACGGATTGTTCGAACCGTTCGGGAAACTGTAGTAGTCGACCACGCGGGTGGTGTCGAAGATCTGCGGCGCGTAAACGGCCGAGAACCAGAGTTTGCCCTTCACGATCGGACCGCTGAACGTAGCCGACGGGAAGAAGTTCGTGCCGCCGTCTTTGTTCGGGGTGTAGTAATAGGTGTTGCCCGGGGTGTTGCTGATCGCGTTGGCGGTGAAGGCGGTCAAAATGCCGCGCGGTCCGCCCTGCATCTTCGCCGGCTGGAAACCGATACCGAAAGCGCCGCGCCACGAATCATTACCACCAACGGTGACAACGTTGATCACGCCGCCGGTCGCGCCGCCGTATTCGGCTTCGTAACCGGTCGATTTGACCTGAACTTCCTGAACGAGCTCGAACGGAAGGTTGAAGTTGCTGTCGAGGTTACCCGTGCGGAAGTTGGTAACTTCCTGACCGTCGATAACGAAGACGTTTTCAGCACCCGAGGCGCCGTCGATCTGGAATCCCTGCGTCTGTGCCTCGGGACGGACGTTCGGAGCGATCTTGAGCAAGCTCGAGAAGGTCGTTCCGCTCGGAAGATCTTCGATGAGCTGCTTCGAAATGCTCGTCGCAACCTTGGTGTCGGTCTGGTCAACGGTCGTGTTCGAGTCAGCGATGACTTCGACGGTCGTGACACCGGTTCCCGGTTCGAGCGTTACGTTCACCGAAGCGCGACTGTCGACGCCAACCGTCGCTTCAACCGTTCTTTCCTTGAAGTTGCCCGCCGTGACCGTCAGCTTGTAGGTACCCGGAGCGACTCTGGGAATGCTATAAAAGCCTTCGGAGTTAGCGGTAACAGTCACATTGAAACCGGCAGTTGAACCGGAACTCTGAACCTTGACGGTCGCATTCGGAATGGCCGCCCCGTTCGAGTCAGAAACTGTTCCTTCGATGCTACCCGTGGTTCCCTGACCAAATCCGACTGCCGCAAAGCAGAGGATGAAGGCGAGAGCCACAGACATAAATCTGAAGTTTGTTTTCATTCTTATCTCCTTACAATAGAAAAATTCTGGAATTTGTAGCCTTGAATGCAGTTCGCACCGTAATCGGTAGTTGGGGAGAACTGCAAATACTGTATGCCGCGCAATACGTAGCAAATTCGTAGCCATAGAACGAAACTCGCCATAGTATGCGCTAAATATAAGTATAACAATGAATTACGAGAAACGGCGGAGGTTTTGCTTTAGGCCTTTGTACGTTAAATCTTTCAATTTATTGAAAAATCTTCACGAATTTGGATTTTTACTCGGTGAACTTGAGAAGGTGACCGAGTTTCTCCTTTTTTGTTTTGAGGTAATGTTCGGCCGGTTCGCGGGCCTCGACTTCAAGCGCGACACGTTCGACGATCTCGAGACCGGCGTCTTTCAGAGCCGCTATTTTTTGGGGATTGTTCGACATTACGCGGACTTTTCTGAGCCCGAGGTCGGAGAGGATCTCGGCGCATTGATGATAATTCCTCGCATCGACCGCGAATCCGAGTTGTTCGTTCGCCTCAACTGTATCCGCCCCTTCGTCCTGCAGAGCGTAAGCCCGGATCTTGTTGACGATGCCGATTCCGCGGCCTTCCTGTTGCTGATAGACGATCGCGCCGCGGCCTTCGCTTTCGATCATCTCCATCGCCCGCTGAAGCTGCGGTCCGCAATCGCATTTAATCGACCCGAAAACGTCGCCCGTGAGACACTGTGAGTGGATCCGGACGAGCGTCGGAACTTCCGGATCGATCTTTTCCTTGAACAAAACGACGAATTCCTCGCCGCTCGTAAGCGATCGGTAACCCGCGATCTTGAAAACGCCGATCACCGTCGGAAGATTCGCGACCGCGATTCTCTGAATTGTCGGATTCTGGTTTTCAGTTGGGATAAGTCCGTTGTTTCCTGACAAAATTGCCGCCTCTAAGCTTTGTAAAGTTCCCGTAAATTATAACTGCCGCCGGACGATTTGGGAAATCTCACCTGCAGCGGCGCAATTCGATCGGAGTATTCGCGGTTTGAACCCAAATTAGGCAATAGACAATTAACACGCCAGATACCCGAAAAATGGCCTTCGTAATCTGGTTTTCGCGTAATCCCCGTGTTTCGGGGTTGAAACGCCGTTCTTTCGCCGGTCAACATACGCCGCGTTGAAGCGTTTGAAGTGTTCGATATGGAAATGCGGGACCAACGGGTCGAGCTGGATGAAATTCGATCGGTCGGACGCATGCGGCGATGTTTCAGTCGGGTTCCGTCCACCGGCTCCGAATCGCGTCGCGATACCCTGAATATAGGAGGCTGTCTGAAAAGTGGATAAATTCGCTGAAAGCGAATCGGATAATAGCCTGGGGTGAGCGAAGCGTAACCCCAGGATTTTAGTCAGATGAGACGCCGACCCTGAAGGGGTCGAAGGTAAGTCGTTGATTGATCTACCCTTGCAGCATTATGATGTCGCGGTGTTCAACAAAGGGCGGCGCTAGTTTCTTTCGCTTTGCCGCACACTACTTTCTTGTCTCGATTGCGACTTTCAGGAATATGGACTTTTCATACAGCCCCATTTTGCGAATCTGTAATCTCGTCGCGTCAGCGACGGCTGATTCAATCGCCGCCGACGCGGTCGGCAACGATTGTTCTTGAGGTTGGGATTCCTACTTCTTCGATTCCTTCTCTTCGGTCACGTCTTCATCAACTTCGTGATGGGCGAAGACATCGCCGGTTCCGAAGATCCGCGAAAGTAGTCCGCTCAGGACTTCGGAAACCTTCGACGGATGAGATTCGGGCGTTGCCAAAGTCAGAGGTTCATCGGCGAATGCGTAGTCGAGCTTCACAAGTTCCGATGTTACGTGGAGGCAAAACGAACAATCGACCAGGTGGCTGACGATCGGCTGCGCCTCGCGTTCACTGATATTTCCTTCGACGAATGCCGTCAGCGAGTCGTCATCCAAATGAGGCTCGTTTCTGACGTGATTGTCGGCAACACGCTGATTGAGGAAGCGGTCAACCAACCCCTGGATCCTCAATTCCTCGCTTCGAATGTCCGTGTTTCCCATTTTAATTCCAGCCTCCCAGACAAAAGACGCGAGTTTTCGCGTTCTTTGCGCAAAAATCTTTATGGGGGGCAAATTTCTACAGGGTGAACGGTGCGTTCCTTCAGGGTGTAATCAGATTTCGATACAAACTCCGGCTCGCGAGATCCTGCGTCGCGAGTTCCATACAGATCGCGATCTCGTCATCGCGGAGCGAATGGTTGGCTCGCAACTCGGTTCGGAAAAGTTGCAGGACCTTTCCGTAACTCTTTTCCAACCAACGCATTATGGTCGATTCGTGGATCCGGCCTTCGGGATTCTTTTCGCGGGTCGATGACTTTCGCTGAAACCAACCGCGGAGCGGCGAGCTTTGATTTTCGACCAACCGAGCGATCTCGCGAAGCTTCAGATTTTCGACGTGATAATAAAGCAGCAAGAGCTTTTCGTGACCGTCCAAACCGCCGAACGCCGTTTCAATCGCCGAGACGGTCGCTTTCCGGTAACGTTGCCGCGTAATCTCGTCGAGCATCGAGTCTTCACCGCCAAGATCGGTGTTCGCGAAACTGGCGTGAACCGCACCCTCACCGACGTTTTCCGTCATCTCATCGAGGGAAACCTCGTCGTGCGACGCGCGATGAAGATCGACCAGCGAATGCCAGATCACCGTTCGCAACCAACCGCGAATGCTGCCGCGGCCGCTGTAGGTCGAGAACTTCGAGACACGCTCCCCGTCGACGACACGCGTCCCGTAAAGTTCGACGTAAACCGTATCGACAACTTCTTGCGCGTTGATCTCGGTACTTGCCAGATGCCGCGCGACGCGTTCGAGATATGACCGATGATGTTGATCGAATTCCCACCAGGCGCGTTCGCAGCCATTGGCGCAGGCGATCGCGAGATAAAGGTCGTCGGCCTGCAGTTGCCCGAGAAATTCGATGATCTGAGCTTCGCTTGGCGCCTGATCGCCGCCCGATGCGACGAATCTGCGGATCGCACGTCCGATCGATTCCTTGAACCAATCCGCCTGCACGTTGAAATTCGGCGCGTTCGCCGCGCAACGAGTCAGGATCTCGTTGACGACGGTTTCGCACTGTTCCGACAAACGCAGGTCTTGCATAGTTTCCGATGCCACAGCGAACATAATTATAGGACGATTGATTTGAAATTAGAAACGGGCGTCGGCGAAAGTTCCCCGACGTACGAGGCGCACAATAACAGACCCGGAAATCAAAATCACTATCCGTTTGGGTAGTAAAATCATCCTATACCGTTCGCGGCAGCGGCGCGCCGGTTCCGTCGTAACGCGACGGGTAGAGATCTTCTTTGTACTGGAGCCGATACAGCCGCCAGTAAAGTCCCCGCAGTCCGAGCAGTTCGTTGTGCGTACCTTGTTCCCGCAGTTCGCCGTGGTGGAAAACGAGGATACGGTCGCAACGCTGGATGGTCGAAAGCCGATGCGCCACGACGAGCGAGGTGCGTTCGAGCATCACGCGGTCGACCGCCTGCTGAATGAGTTGCTCGGTTTCGGTATCGATCGAACTCGTCGCCTCGTCAAGGATCAGGATCTTCGGATCAAACGCCAGAGCGCGCGCGAAAGAAATGAGCTGTTTCTGACCGACGGAGAGCCCGGCGCCGCGTTCCTTGACGACGCTTTCATAGCCGTCGTCGAGTTTGCGCACAAACTCGTCCGCGTGAACCTCGCTCGCCGCCCATTCGATCCGTTCGTCATTGATCGAGCCGTTGCCGAGCCGGATGTTGTCTTTGATCGAGCCGCTGAAGAGAAAGACATCCTGCAGGACGACCGCGAAATTCTCGCGGAGTTCATTCAAATCCCAATCACGGATATCGACTCCGTCAAGCAAGATCCGGCCCTTCTGGACATCGTAAAAACGCATCAGCAGATTGGTCACGGTCGTCTTGCCCGAACCGGTATGCCCGACGAGCGCGACCGATTCGCCGCTTTCGATCGCGAACGAAACGTCTTTGAGGACCCAATCCTCGTTTTTGTAAGCAAACCAGACGTTCTTGAACTCGATCTTTCCAATGGCTTTTCCGGATCTTTTCGGCTGGCTCGGCGTTTCGATCGCGACATCGAGATCGAGGAGAACGAAGATCCGGTGCGACGCGACGATTGCCGCCTGAAGAACGTTGAACTTGTCGGAAAGATCGCGGATCGGTTGAAAAAGCTGTTGCGAATACTGTACGAACGCGATCACGACGCCGACGGTGAGCGTCTTTTCGGCAGCCGACATCTGCGAAATGAACTCGTAACCGGCGAACCATATGACGACCGCGATCCCGATCGTGCCGATGAAGTCGACCATCGGATAAAAGATCGAGTAATAGAAGATCGTCTCGATGTTCGCATTGCGATAATCATCGTTGATGTCGTGGAACCGGCGCTTCGATTTGTCCTCGGCGTTGAACAGTTGGACGGTCTGCGCCCCTGAAATGTACTCCTGAAGAAAGGCATTGAGCTTCGCATTGCGAGTTCTGACCTTGTCGAAACCCTCGCGCGCGCGCTTCCGAAACCAATTCGTTGCGGCAAAAAGCAAAGGGATCGTCACCAGCGAGACGAGCGCCAGTCGCCAATCGAGCCAGAGCATCATCCCGACGATGGCGATGATGATCACCAGATCGCCGAGAACGTCGATGACGCCCGAAGTGAAAAGTTCATTGAGCGCGTCAACGTCGTTGGTCAGACGAGTGATCACGCGTCCGACGGGATTCTTGTCGAAATAGGCGACTTCCTGACGCTGGAGTTTGGTAAAGATCTCGGTCCTGATGTCGAACATCACGCGCTGACCGACGTTGTTCAGCAGGATCTCCTGAAAATACGAGAACAGGAACCGAAAGAGAAAGAGTCCGAAGAAGGCGAAAGAGAACAGCCAAATCCCGTCGGTTCGCTTCGGCGTGATGAAATCATCGACCGCCATCTTGGTGAAATAGGGCTGAAGCGACATCAGGACATTTGTCAGGACCGTCAGTACGAGCGCGGCGACAGAGTATTGCCAATATGGCTTGAGGTAGCCGAAAAGCCTCTTCGCGATTCGAAAATCGTACGTCTTTCCGATCGCGTCTTCTTCGTGGAATTTATTCGGGTCGGACATCTGATTTTGGATTTTAGGTTTTTGAGTATGGATTGGCAATGACGATTTGAACTTAGAACTGGGAACTGAGAACTGAGAACTGAGAACTGAGAACTTTGCACTCTGCACTCTGCACTCTGCACTTTGCACTCTGCACTCTGCACTCTGCACTCTGCACTCTGCACTCTGCACTGACTCCGGTTTCGTGCGACCGAACATCAGGGTATAATCTCTCTGATTCGGATACGGCATTCCCAAATCCCAATTCGCGAATCCGAAATCAAGATGGGTTTCACCGACGATCGAAAAAACAACTGGGAGCGACTCGAGGACCTTTTGGCCCTGATCGAGGGTAATTCGCTGCGACTTTTGTCGCGCGCCGAAGTTCGCGAATTCGGCGAACTTTACCGGCGGGCGGCGACCGATCTTGCGATCGCCCGCAGCGAGACTCGCGATCCGAAGCTGATCAACTATCTGAACAGCCTCGTGATCCGCGCTCACGGGAAGATCTATCGCGCGGAAACGCAGGGTTTCGGGATCATCTGGCAGTTCTTCACACGCGACTTTCCGGTCACTTTCCGCAAGAACATCCGCTATATGCTGATCGCGTTCAGCCTCTTCGCGGTCTTTGCCGTGTTCGGGTTTATCGCAACCTGGCGCGACATCGGTTTTACGGATTTCGTTTATCTTTCCGGGATCGAGTATCAAATCAAGGAAAACAACCAGTGGTGGCTGGGTTTGAACGATGCGAACCAGGTCGGTTCGAGCCAGATAATGACGAACAATATCGGCGTCACGTTTCGCGTGTTCGCGATGGGCGCGTTGTTCGGCGTCGGCGCGGCTTATGATCTGGCATTAGAAGGCGCGCGTTTCGGCAGCGTTTTCGCGGCCTGTTATTCGCTGAACCCGCCGTTCGGCGACGCGCTCGCGGCGTTCGTCGTCGGGCACGGCGTGATCGAACTTTCAACTATTTTTTTCTGTGCCGGCGCGGGAATGATGATTGGCTACGCGCTCATCAATCCGGGCGATCTGACACGTGCACAGGCGCTTAAGAAAAAGGGAATGGAGGCGACCCGGATAGTCATCGGCAGCGCGTGTTTGCTCGTCATCGCCGGCACGATCGAGGGATTTCTTTCGCCGTCGGCGCTTCCACCTGTCGTCAAATGGCTGACCGGAATCTCGACCGGCGTAGCGATGTATTCGTATCTTCTTCTTGTCGGGCGTTCATCAATGAATAAAGCGGATGTTTCAAACGGAGACATAGCCTTTGAGAAACAAGAAATAGTGTAGAAATTCTGACAGCACGACGAAACCTCGGGATTCAGCCATCCCGCGAAATATCCCGGGTTCTTGCCGGCGTTGCGGACCAAAGTGTCTGCACGATTCCGGATCAACCTCTGGCAGATGTCTTTTGGCGAGATGTCGGACAAAATGCTCAGGAGTTTTCAACCGTCGTTCCGACTTCCTGACCAAAGGCAAGCTCGAGCGTATGACCGTCCGGGTCGCGCAGAAACGCCCAATAACCGACCGGGTATCCGGAATCGGTCGGGCCTTCGATCAAAACTCCGTCGGATCGCGCGATCGCGCAGAGTCGATCGACTTCCGCGCGGCTCGCGCATCCGACTCCGAGATGAGCGAACGGCCGCAACGTCGCGTTGATCTCAGAAACTTCGATCAGAACGATCACGAACGGCCGAGTTCTGTCCGAGATCCAAACGACTCGAACGCCCGAATCGGCGATCCGCTCGTGGACGATCTCCATCGACGCATACCGCGCATAGAAATCGAGCGTTTGGTTCATATTTGAAACTTCGAGCGCGATATGTGTCAGGCCGACGTCGTTCATAATTCGGATTTGGGATTTGCGATTGGGGATTCCGGATTCCAGATTCGGTTTTCATTCGCAGACTAACAACTATCAAATATCCGCTATCAACTACTCCGAAATCACTGTCTTCCGAATAAATGAGGTTGATAACCGTGCCGGAAACCGCAAAGCTCCCGAATCTGGAATCTGGAATCTGGAATCTGGAATTTCCGGAATCCCCAATCGCAAATCCCAAATCCCAAATCGCAAATCACAGCAGTCCCCTTTCTTTGACCCGCAAATAGGTCTCAAGTAGTCTCGGGGCGAGCGTGTTCGCCGTTACGTCGAGCGCGAGTCCGCCGAGAGTCTCGACGTATCGCAAAGCCGCTTCTCGCTGGTGGATGATCTCCTGCGCCGCAGATTGGACGAACACCTCCTTCAAGTCATTCGGCACTTCGCTGACCGTCGCGTTCAGGTCACGGTCGCCGATCGTCACGACGAGCGGCAGGTGGCGCGGACGCAGAAGACTCAGCGAATTGATCAGTTCGCGCGACGATTCTTTGTCGACGAGATCGGTCAAAATAATGACGAACGCGCGTTTTTTCGTATTCGACGCGATAAATTGAAACGCCCGCGCGTAACTCGGCTCGATCAGTTCGGGCTCGAGATCGTGGAGCGCTTCGAGCACGGCGTCGATATGTTCGATGCCTTTTTTCGGAGGGAGAAACTTCTTGACGCGCCGTCCGAATACCATCAGTCCGCAGTTGTCGCCGCCACGTGCGGCCGCGGACATCAGCGCGAGAGAGGCGTGGATCGCGGTGTCGAACTTCGTTTCGTCGTTGATCCGCCCGGTCATCAAGCGTCCGCCGTCGATGGCGACGATGATCGTCTGGTCTCGTTCGATCTGATACTGGCGCGTGATGAGTTTCGAGCGCCGCGCGGTCGCCGTCCACGAAAGATGGCGCATCTCGTCGCCTCGGACGTAGTCGCGCATCGATTCGAATTCGCGCCCCTCGCCGCGGCGGACCGATTTGCGTTGGATCGCGAGATAACTCTGGGCCCCGAGCGCTTTGAGCTCGATCTCTCGCGCCCGACGCATATTCGGGTAGACCTTGACCGCTTGCGAGATATCGAATTCGGTCTGGCACCAGACCATTCCGAGCCGCGAACGAATGCGCGCGGCGAGCTTTCCAAATTCATACCGGCCGCGGTTCGGCGGCGTCAGATCGTAAGAAAACTCCGCCGAAGTATGCGCCGCAACCTTGAACTCCGCTTCGCGCGGCCCGCCGAGCCGCATCGCGTCCGGATACTCGTCCTTGATTCGCAAGTCAAGATCGCGCGGCGTCGGATTTTCGATTCGCAGCGTAACGCGCGTCGGATCGCCGATCGCAAAACGCTTTGCAAAGCTTCGGTTGACTACGATTTCGTCAGCGAGCCTGCGGCTTGTGAAATAGTCGATCAGCGTGACGACAATAATAGCGGCATCGAATCCGACAACGATCCAGCGCAGGACCGGGACGCTCCACGAAAGCGACAACGGGACCAGTCCAAAGGCGAGCAAAAGGTAGAATTTGCGGGTGAAGACGAAGCGCATCGTTTGCCGATGATTATATCGCCGCCGACACGAATGTCCAACATAATTCGAGACCGGATGAACTATAATCGTAGTTGATGAGAAGTGTCGGGGAAAACGTGCAGGCGGCGATCGATCTGATGGGTAGCGGATCGTATCGAAGCGCTTTTGTACCGGCGTCGCTGGCGGTCGAATCGACGATTCGGAAATCAACCGGACGCGAAGTCGTCTCCGAGGATGATCTGCGCCGTTATCTCAAGGAAAACTGGGCGTTGATCACGTTTATGGGAATGCCGCGCGCGCTGCCGCTGCCGCTCAGCATTCCGTTCGGATTGAAACGGATCGTGCCCGTTTTCAGCGTCCACGGCGGCGCCGAAGAGATCGTCGACCTTGTCGTGACCCAGACGCTCCGTCTCGGCCGGCTTCCGGATGAATTTGCGGTCAATTCCGGCGGAACGTTCGAGATCAAGGATGGCAAACTGCTTCTGCCGATCGGATTGATCAACGGAATTCTCGGAAGCGTTATCTTTGATCGGTCAAACGGTGACGAGGCCATCGGCGTGAATTACTGGATCAGCATTTCGGATTTCAAGATGTTCATCTCGGAACTCTGGGGCCGTGCCGATCTCGCCGCTCGGATCATGAAGTTCTATCTTGAGCGGGACTAGGCAAGTGCGCACGGTTCGCCGTCAAATCAGTCGGCGGGCGCGGAAAGGGTTGCCGTGACTCTGTGGAAAAAATATGGAAGCCCAGGTCAAACTTGGTCGGATCTTCGGAATTCAAATCGGTCTGCATTACAGCTGGCTGATCATCGCGGTGTTGATCTCGCTCTCGCTTTCGAATTACTTCTCCGGAGTACATCCTGATTGGAGTCGCGGCACGATCTGGACAATCGCGATAGCGACGGCGATTCTGTTCTTCGTCGCCATCATTCTTCACGAACTGTCGCACGCGACGGTCGCCAAGATGCGGGGTTTGCCGGTGAGTTCCATCACGCTTTTCGCACTCGGCGGAGTCGCACAACTCGACAAAGAGCCGGAAGATCCAAAAACGGAATTTTGGATGGCAATTGCCGGTCCGATCGCGAGTGTGGTCATCGGGGCTGTCTGTTTGGGGCTGGCCTGGACGCTAGGATGGACGCCGCCGGCCGATCCCGTTACGCCGCTTATGGCAATGCTCGTTTGGCTCGGTTACATCAATTTCGCGCTTGCATTCTTCAATACCATCCCAAGCTATCCGATGGACGGCGGGCGTGTGCTCCGAGCCATTGTCTGGTGGTTCACCGGCAACGCCAACCGGGCGACGCGAGCCGCATCGCTGACCGGACAATTCGTCGCCTTCGGCTTTATCTTTTCAGGACTGTGGCAGTTCTTTAGCGGGGCGGGTTTCGGCGGATTGTGGATGGCGTTCATCGGTTGGTTTCTCCTGACCGCCGCCAAGGCAAGCTATGTGCAGGTCGAACTCAAGGAAAAACTTGGGGGCGTGAGTGTCGGTGATTTGATGTCGCGGGATTGTCCCGTTCTCGACAGCAACGAAAATTTGCAGACATTTGTCGACGATCATCTCCTCAGGACCGGACAGCGTTGTTTTATGGTAGTTCAAAACGGCGAACCGGTCGGGCTGATAACGCCTAACGAGATAGCGGCCGTTGAACGCCGTCTTTGGGCTTTTAAAACAACGATCGATGCGATGCGGCCGATCGAGAGTCTTTTTACGGTAGCGCCTGAGATGCCTGCGATTGAAGCCTTGGAGATCATCGGACGCGAAGGTGTCAATCAATTGCCCGTCGTCGAAAACGGAAAACTCAAGGGAATCATTTCGCGCGAACAGATCGTCAATTATCTGTTCACCCGCGAGCAATTGAATTTGTAGGCAGATCGGCAATGTCACGTAAATTTATCTCAAATTACGCAATAGGAAATATGCTCCCGCGAAACACACCAAATACGCGAAATCGATTCTGCGATCAAGAAGTGGCCCGGAAAACCGCGGCAGTTGTCAGTACGCGCAACCTGGGCGATAAACGGCCCTGCCACAATAGTTTACAAGTTTAGCGCGGTCAGATAATGCTCGGCCAGGCCCGTCACATCGAGAAAACAGTTTCGCGTTTTTTAGCGTTATTTCGCGGTCAAAATTTCTATTGCGTGATCTGGGTTTATGTTATTGCAGAACTTGCGAATTGCTCAGACCTCGGAAAGTTCCGTCAAGCAAGAATCGCCCGCCCACTGGAAATGGATTTGTAAACGCATAGAATTGAAACCATATGAACGTTCTTGTCCTGAACTGCGGCAGTTCGTCGCTCAAATTTCAACTGATCGCAACCGATCTGGAGCGTATCGCGCAACATCGCGACCAACGCCTCGCCCACGGACAGATCGAGCACATTGGCGGTGCGGCGATCATCACCCTGACCGCGGAGGGAAAGATCTCCCAACGCTCTGCAAAGCCGATCAGAGACATCCGGGCGGGAGTCGAAACCATTCTCCGCTGGATCGCCTCCGAGGCTTCGGAAATCGATGAAATCAAGAGCCTTGCGGATATTCACGCGGTCGGGCATCGGGTTGTTCACGGCGGTGAGCGTTTCTCTGAATCAGTGGTCATTACCGACGAGGTGATGCGCGGAATCGAAGACTGCATTGAACTGGCGCCGCTTCACAATCCTGCGAACATCAAAGGAATTCTCGCCGCCCGCGAAATTATCGGCACGGGGCTTCCGCAGGTCGCCGTCTTCGATACGGCGTTTCATCAGACCTTGCCCGAAAAGGCCTATCTTTACGCGATCCCGTATCAATTCTATCGCCGCCACAAAATCCGGCGCTACGGTTTTCACGGCACGTCGCATCGTTACGTCGCTTTTCGCTATCGGCACCTTCTCGACATCCCGCGCGAAATGGTGAATATTATTACGCTTCATCTCGGCAACGGCTGTTCGATCACGGCCATAAAAGGCGGCAACTCGATCGAAACTTCGATGGGGCTGACACCGCTGGAAGGCATGATGATGGGAACCCGCTCGGGCGATCTGGATCCGGCAATCATTGAGTTCATTTGTGCCCGGGAAGGCTTCTCGGTGCACGAGGTCGAAATGCTTCTGAACACTCAATCGGGACTTCTCGGCATATCGGGATTAACCAATGATATGCGTGAATTGCTCGCCGAAGCAGATGAAAACAATGATCGCCGGGCGCGTCTCGCAATCGAAATATTCTGTTATCGCGTGTCCAAATACATCGGTTCGTATCTCGCGGCGATGAACGGTGCCGACGCAATCGTCTTTGGGGGCGGCATCGGCGAGAATTCACCGCATATCAGATCGATGATCTGCGAGAATCTCAAATGGCTGGGAGTCGAGCTGGACGCCGATCGCAATGAGGGACTCGATTATGCTGCCGAAGGCCGCATCAGCACGGAAAATTCTCGTTTGGGCGTCTACGTGATTCCGACAAACGAGGAATTACTGATCGCCCGCGATACCGTTCGGCTTGTCAGTTAATCCCGAGTTGCGCGGATCAACCTCAAGATGCGAATATCCGGACAATCGGCGTCAGGTTTGAGACTTGGGATGCTTCGGACTTTCGCGTCGGGCGTCCGCGGCAACGCGCCAACCCGACGATCCGCGAGTCCGTACCGCCTGCGTCAGCGGGCGAGACTTGGGATGCTTCGGACTTTCGCGTCGGGCGTCCGCGGCAACGCGCCAACCCGACAATCCGCGAGTCAGTACCGTCTGCGTCAGCGGGCGGGCAACCGCGGCCGGACGAAATCAGGAGCTTTGAAAAACCCTCGTTTTTTGCACACAGATGAACAGAGATGGGATGAGATCAAGTAGATGCGTCCGATCGGAAAACATCCTTGAAAAAAGAGCGGTCAAAACCAAGAAACGCCTGATCGTTTCTTTGCGAACTTAGCGGACTCTGCGTTAGATTCCGCGCTGAGTACGCAAAGTCCGCGTAGAATCGACAATCGCAAATCCCCATTCCCCGATTGCACGCCATTCAACCCAGATTACGCATTAGCGGATTTTGCCCGCGAATCCTCGCCAATCGGCGCGAATGGAAATCCGGTTTAAGAGCGCGCCGAAAGACTCCGTTTTTATGAAATTGGGACACAAAGCTTCGAAAAGCGGTTTGTTCGGACGCGTTCGGACAAAATTCTATTCGCGCCGATTCGCGGAAATTCGCGGGCAAACTTTCCATTGCGTAATTCGGGTGTGCGCCGTACTCGGTGCGATTGACTAGTGGTGGAAGGAACCACACAGATAAATGTTGGTGAAATCTGTTAGCTGACGAGCGGCGGGTACGGGCAACCGTACAAGTCGGAGCCTCGTGACAAAGGCCGCCGAGGGCGGTCGAGCGAAGCAGCAGGCCCAAACGTGAGTGAAGCTTGAGCAGGCCTCGAAAGAGCTAATGCGAACGCCGACCCGCCACCCAAACGGGGAAGGCAGTACGAAACGGGGAAGACACCGACAAACGCACCCGCTTCGGTTCGCCGGGGTAATGAGCTGGGCATGTTGTGAAAGCCAATCGCGCAAATACGGGAAGCCCGGAGCTGTGGGAGTCGCGATCCCAACCGGAAGGTCTGGCAACAGGCGCGGACGGGCAGCGACGGGTGGCGGATGGGGTTGTAGGAGCGTCGAAGCGGAGTAATGTCCGCCGAGCAAAGGACCCCAACTTTGAATGCTCTAGTGGTAGACGAGGTGAGGTGATTGACGTGAGTCTGGAAACACCGGAATCGATCCGGAAACTACAACGAAAGCTGTATTGCAAAGCGAAGGCGGAACCGCAATTCCGGTTCTACCAGCTCTACGACAAGATCTGGCGGAGCGATATACTGGCCCATGCCTGGAAGCTGTCGCGCGAAAAGCGCGGAGCGCCGGGTGTGGACGGGGGTGACGTTCGATCAGATCGAAGAGCAGGGTGTGGAAGACTGGCTGAGCGGACTGCAAGAAGAGCTGAAAGGCAAAAGCTACCGTCCACAGGCGGTGCGCAGGGTGATGATCCCGAAGCCCGACGGCGGGGAGCGTCCATTGGGATTGCCGACGATCAGAGACCGGGTCGTCCAGACAGCCGCAAAGCTGGTTCTGGAGCCGATCTTTGAGGCGGACATGGAAGACGAAGCCTACGGCTATCGGCCGAGGCGAAGCGCCATCGATGCGGTCAAAGCGGTTCACAGGGCGCTGATTGAGGGGCACACGCAGGTCGTCGATGCGGATCTGTCGAAATACTTCGACAATATCCCGCACGACGAACTGATGCGTTCGATCACGCTGCGGATCGTGGACAGGGAGGTGCTGAGACTGCTCAAAAGCTGGCTGCAGGCACCCGTGCAAAGCGAAGGGCCGAAGGGGCCGAACATGAGCGGGGGCAAGAAGAACAAGACCGGTACGCCGCAGGGCGGCGGCATCAGTCCGTTGCTTGCCAATCGCTACATGAACCGGTATCTGCGGTACTGGAAGCAATGCTCGGGCGAGCGGCAGTTTGCGGCCCGGCTGGTGAACTACGCGGATGACTTTGTCATCCTCAGCCGGGGCAAGGCCAACGAGGCTCTGGCGTGGACAAGGCAGGCAATGACGAAGCTGAAACTGGAGATAAACGAGACCAAGACCTGCGTGCGAAACGCGGGAACGGAGCAGTTTGATTTCCTGGGCTACAGCTTTGGCCTGCACTACTACGCCAGAGATGGCGGCAGGCGCTACCTTGGCGCCAGCGCGTCCCGCAAAAGCGTCAAGCGGATCAAAGCCAAAATCAGTGAAACTCTGCGCCCGCAATCAGGCGCATGGGCGGATGTGCGCGACAGCCTCAACCGCACGCTGATCGGATGGGAAGGATACTTCCACTACGGCAGCAAACGGAAGAGCTATCAGGCAGTCAATGCCCATGTGATCAAAACGGTGCGGAACTTCTTGCAGCGGCGCCACAAGGTGTCCTCGCGGGGCACTCGTCAGTTTGCTTACGCCAAGATCTTTGCCGATCTCGGAGTTCACCAAATTGGCAAAAGAAGAAATGGCTCTCTGCCGACAGCGTTGCAATGAATCAAGTCGGAGAGCCGGATGCGGGAAATCCGCACGTCCGGTTCGATGAGCGGGGACTGGAAACGGAGCCTAAGCAACCGCGCCAGTCTTCGACTCTACTCAATGCGGCTTTGGCGACCGGATGTGCGGGAAGTCTGTGCCTTTCAGGGACGGGCTACCCTTCCACGCGGCTACGCCGCCAATTGCGGAATTGCGGCAAAGCCGCGGCGTTTGGGCAATTGTCGCGGGGCCGGAAATCCGTCACGCGCAGTTTGTCCTCTTAGATCGGTTTCGGCGCCGGCCGGCTTATGCCGTCGCAAGTCGCGGACTTCCGGGCCGGAAAAACGACACCGTCCAGAAAACGCAAAAGAGCGAAACGGCAATGACCGCAAACATCAGTGCCGAAGGCTGATAGATCTCGCTCATCGCGATCACCGCTGCCGGCGTCGCGAGATTTCGAAGCGATTCCGAGATCCACGTCCAGGATTTCGCCTCAAGAATCCCGCTCCAATT
The DNA here is from genome assembly GCA_016715115.1 of Acidobacteriota bacterium. Taxonomy (NCBI): domain Bacteria; kingdom Pseudomonadati; phylum Acidobacteriota; species Acidobacteriota bacterium. Next base: position 400,514 of record JADKBM010000004.1, on the reverse strand, counting down.
TATGATCTGCCACCAGAGCATCGCCGCGCCGAACCACTTTTCACCGGTAGTCCAGCCGTAAGTATTCGAGATCACTCCGATCATCAAGGCAATCCCGAGCACTACCTGCAAGACCATATAAAACCGTGAGTTAGCGAACATCTCGGGGCGAAACTTCACTTGGTTTCCACGGTTTATGTCGGGTTTTTCTTTCGTCGGCAGTCCGCGAGGAACCCAACCCGCAGGCATAAACCAAACGCGGATCTTGTCCCACCAAAACGGTGCCGCGACGGCCATCTTCCAGAGCGCGATATAGAAGTGAAAATTGATGCGGATCGGGTTCCACGAATTCGGATGATCGAGAATACCGTACGCGACCGGCTCCTGTTCCTCCTCAAAAGTTCCGAACATCCGATCCCAAATGATCAGAAACTCGCCGTAATTCTTGTCGAGATACTGCAAGTTCACGCCGTGGTGCACGCGATGGTGCGAAGGCGTCGTGAACAGCCATTCTATCGGTCGCGGGAATTTGTAAATGAACTCCGTGTGATGCAAAAACGCGATGAACAGATGAATCGCGACGACGGTGTAGATATGCGCCGGCTGAAAGCCGACGATCGTCAGAACCCAAAAGAACAGGAACGAGGAAAGCCGCTGGGTGACGCTCGCGCGCAAGGCGACGAAAAAGTTCATCTCCTCGGCCGAATGATGCGGCGAATGCGCGGCCCAGAGGATATTGATCTCGTGCCCCCAGCGGTGAATCCAATAGAAGACGAAATCAACTCCGAGCAAAAGCAGGATCGAACTCCACCAGTTGATCGGGATCGTGAAAATCCGAAAATGCTCCCACAAATAGCCGTAAGCGTAGAAGACCCCGACCATCACAAGCACATTCGTTGTTTGATTGCCGAGCTGCGTCCCGAAGTTGGCGATCGCTTCGTTGAACGTGATCAACCGCCGTTTCGTCGCCCAGCAGGCCGCGATCTCGAGCAGGATGAACACGAGCGCGATCGGTGTTATATAAAAATAGACGTTGGTTTCCTGCATCGGTCAGAGTCCTGATTTGCCATCGCCGTACTTCGAGCGAAGCGGATGTTTTTCATGCCGAGCTCGCCAAGAATCGCGTTGCGGACCTCGCGGTCTTTGCGCGAGGCGATCTTTTTTCACGCGAAGCTCGCCAAGTTCATCTGCGCGAAACAGCTTTCCGGCGCCGGGTTCACCAAGGTGATGAATCAAAATACTCTGCAAATATAGTTCAACATCCTCCAATTTCAAAAAACGCGGCCGGCCACGAGCGGGGCCGGCCGCGAGTCCGGGGTTATTGCGATGCTTTGGAAGCGTTCTCGCGCTGTTTGTCGGTGAGCGCGATCCCCATCTTTTCGAGCGTCGTTTGATTCAAAGTCCCGGTCGCCTTCAGGCCGTTCGTTTCCTGATAAGCCTTGAGGGCCGCGCGGGTTTCGGGGTCGAGTTTGCCGGTCGGTTCTGCCGACAGCAACCCTCGGCTCTTCAACAAGTTCTGAGCGGCGGTCACCTGATCCTTCGTGGCCCGGAAAACCGGTCCGCGCTTGGTCGTTTTGTTCGAATCGGCCGAGGCAAACGAATTCGGATCGACCGGAATCGCCTTTTGTCCTTCAGTGAGCGGGACGCCCATTTTCTCGAGCGTCGCGCGATTGAGCGTGCCGGTCGATTTGAGTCCGTTCGACGACTGATACTTCTTTATCTCGATCCGGAAGAGATCGTCCATCGACCCCGATTCAGTTGTTTTGAGCATTCTCTGGACCTGAATGATCTGGTCCTTCGTGGCGCGGAAAATCGGTTTGCGGGCCTTCGTTTCCATAGTCGTCTGAGGTTTCGGTGTGGTGGTCTGAGCGTGAATTGAGACGCCCAAAAACAGTGACGCGAGAATCACTAAGAGTAAGTGTTTCATTTTCTATTCTCCAATTTGTAAGATTTAGTTCAAGACAAAAGGCGTTGTGAAATGTAAAGGACAGTGAGTCTGTCGATGAGTTTTCGAGGCTTCCTCTTGTTGAACGATTTGAGTATCTTCAAAACCATCGCGCGTGTCAAGAACTTTTTTCGCAAGAGTTTTTCGCAAGAGTTTTTCGCAAGAGTTTTCTCGTACGAGTTACGCCTTTAGGCGTGACAACGTTGTCGTACGCCAAGCTTGGGTCACGCGTAAACGCGTAACTCTTACTAGCTTGGGTCACGCGTAAACGCGTAGCTCTTACTAGCTTGGGTCACGCGTAAACGCGTAGCTCTTACTGCGTAACTCTTACTTTCACGCGTGAACGCGGAACTCTTACGGCTTTATCGGCAAACTCCGAACGCGTTTGCCGGTGGCGGCGAAGATCGCGTTGACGACCGCCGGAGCGATTGGCGGCGTTCCGGGTTCGCCGACTCCGCCGTGCGGTTCCTTGCTCGGGAGAATGTGAACCTCCACCTTCGGCATCTCGCTCATCCGCAACATCTTGTAGTTATTGAAGTTGCTCTGTTGAACACGTCCGGTCTTGAGGGTTATCTCGCCATACAGCGCGGCGGTCAGGCCGTAAACGATCCCGCCTTCCATCTGCGCGGCGACCGTGTCAGGATTGACGACCTGCCCGCAGTCAACTGCGCAGACGACCCGATGCACTTTGACGGCCCCGTCCTTGCCGACGGAAACTTCTGCGACCTGCGCGACAAAACTGCCAAAGCTTTCGGCGACCGCGATTCCGCGGAAGACTCCGGCGGCAGGTTTCGTCGCCCAGCCGGCCTTTTCAGCGGCCAAACGCAAAACGCCTGCATGCCTTGAATTCTTGTCCAGAAGCGAAAGCCGATATTCGAGCGGATCCTTTCCCGCCGCCGCCGCCAATTCGTCCAGGAAGCACTCGACCGTGAATGCCGTATGCGAACTTCCGACAGACCGCCAAAAACCGCCCGGAACGCCCGTATCCTTGCGGATCCAGTCAACCTGCAGGTTCGGGATCTGATACGGAAGATTATGCGCGCCCTCGAAGGACGAATCGTCAAGCTGGCCGTCCGGGAACGGAAATCCGAAAACGGGCTCGGCGAGCGACGCCATCAGCGACGCATTGACGATCCGGTGATCCCAGAAAACGGGCTTGCCGTCCGCGTCGATCCCGGCCGAGATCTTGTTGTAGGTAAAAGGACGATAGAAGTCGTTCTGGATGTCATCCTCGCGAGTCCAGACGACCTTGACAGGTTTGCCCGTCGCCTTTGAAAGCAAAGCCGAATCGAGAACGTAGTCGATCCCGACGCGACGTCCGAATCCGCCGCCGAGCAGGGTCGTGTTCACCTTGACCTTGTCGGGAGCGAAACCGAGCGCTTTCGCGATCCGCGCCTGAACGACCATCTGGAGCTGGCTTCCGCCCCAGAGTTCAGCGCTGTCAGCGCGGACGTCGGCGGTAAAGTTCATCGGCTCCATCGTCGCGTGCGCCAGGAACGGCGCGATGTAAACCGCCTCGACGGTCTTAAACGCCTTCGAGCGCGCGGCGTCCGCGTCGCCGATTTTTTTCGCGACGAGTCCTTTTTCTTTTTCCGCGGCCTCGATGTAGCTCGCGAGGATCGACTCGCTCGAAACCGTCGCCATTTTTCCCTCGTCCCAGACGATTTTCAACGCGCGTCGGCCGCGGCTGGCGGCAAAATAGTTGTCGGCGACGACCGCGACGCCCGATTCGAGCGTGATCACATTTCGGACGCCCTTGACGGCTTTTGCGGCAGTATCGTCAACGCTCTTTACCTTTCCGCCGATGACGGGTGAACGCTGAACCGTCGCGTAGAGCATTCCCGGCAACCGGACGTCGAGACCGAACACCGCCCTGCCGTTCACCTTAGCCGGCGAGTCGAGCCGTTTGACGGACGTGCCTATGTATTTGAAGTCCTTCGGATCCTTGAGTTTCGGATTCGCGGACGGAGCGATCTTCGCGGCCGCTTCGAGCAAGTCGCCGTAGTTCAGGGATTTGCCGGTTGCCGCGTGAACGACCTTTCCATTTTCGGCTTTGCAGGAATCCGTCGCGACTCCCCACTGTTGCGCGGCGGCCGAAACGAGCATCTCGCGGACTGTCGCCGCCGATTTTCTGAGTGGGGCGAAAAAGGCCTTGACGCTGGTGCTCCCGCCTGTTCCCTGGGTGCCGAACAGTGGATTGGCGAACGCCGCTGCCGCCGGAGCGGATTCGTATGTGACGTTGGACCAGTCAACCTCGAGTTCGTCGGCGACGATCATCGGCAAAGACGTGTAAACGCCCTGACCCATCTCGGCTTGGCCGACCGTGACGGTTACTTTGCCGTCCTTGGAGATCTTGATAAAAGCGTTCGGCTGAAAGTCGCCGGCCGCGGTTCCGGGCGCGAATTTCTCGGCCGCCCGGGAGATCTGCGGCATTGATATCGTCACCAAAAGCGCGCCGCCGGCGGTGAGGCTTGCCTTGAGAAACGAACGTCGATCGATGTTGTTTTTCATACTATTTGCCTCCGTTCATTGCCGCCTGCTTGATCGCCGCGCGGATCCGGTTGTAAGTGCCGCAACGGCAAATGATCCCGTTCATCGCGGCGTCGATGTCGGCGTCGGTCGGGTTTTTGGTCTTTTTGAGCAAACCTGCGGCCGCCATTATTTGGCCGGATTGACAGTAACCGCATTGCGGAACGTCCGTCTCGACCCAAGCCTTTTGGAGCGGATGGTCGGAGTTCTCGGAAAGCCCCTCGATCGTCGTGATCTCCTTGCCCGCGACGGTGCTGAGCGGAGTGATGCACGCGCGCCGCGGTTCGCCGTCGACGTGGATCGTGCAGGAACCGCATTGGGCGATGCCGCAGCCGAATTTCGTGCCGGTCAAACCGAGTTCGTCGCGAATGATCCATAGCACGGGCGTCGCCGGATCGGCGTCGGTTTCGAAAACTTTTTTGTTTACGCTGATCTTTGCCAAGTTCTTGACCTCCAACTGAACGGTAAATGTGATGTTCTGATTGTATATCACGAGGCGCTTTCGGACACCAGACGCGGGCTTTTAGGACGGCGATATCGGGACAAAATTTTTGTTGATTTCTCGATTCATCGGGTGCACAATAACGGCGACGCACCAAATTTATGACCTTACTCATTGAAACACCGCACAAAGTCTCGGCCGATGAACTCATCGCGCGCCTTTATCGCACCGAAGGCAAGGCCGAGATCGTAAATGGAGAAATAGTTGAATTTATGTCCACAGGAGACGACCCCTCATCGGCGGCTGCGAATATCTTCGTCAGCTTGAAACAATACGAAAGACAAACCAAATTCGGCCGCGCGTACACCGACAACGTCGGTTTCCTCGTCGATCTTCCGAACCGGAAATCCTTCAGTCCCGACGCTTCGTTCTTCACCGGCGAGCGCGCCGGGATGAAATTCCTCCACGGCGCTCCGGTCTTTGCCGTCGAAGTCCGAAGCGAAACCGACTACGGCCCGAACGCCGAACGCGAAATGGCCGCCAAACGCGCCGATTATTTCGCCGCCGGAACAAAGGTTGTCTGGGACGTCGATCTCTTGAGCGAAACGCCGATCAGATCATACTCGTCGGATGATCCAGAAAATCCGCGCGTTTTCAAGCGCGGCGAGACTGCTGATGCGGAGCCGTCGCTTCCGGGTTGGAACTTTCCGGTAAACGAATTGTTCGATTAGACTGCGACCGGCAAATCAAAAGCGGTTACGTAACGCTTTTGAAGATACCCGAATTGGGGATTATTATACCCAAAGTGGGTACGATATGACTTCTAGATTGAATTCCAAAAAGCCTTCGTTGATCGGTGCTGTTTCCAACTGTTCGCAAGAAGGTGCTTGGGTTGCTGTTCGGCAATCCGGGGCGAAGTTTCTTTCTCAATGAAATAGTCAGTTTGGCCAACTCAGGCACGGGGGCTGTCCAGAGAGAGTTGGAACGATTTTCCGAATGCGGCTTGGTATTGACTTCACGTGTCGGAAATCAAAAGCATTATCAGGCGAATCCCGATTCACCAATATTGACGAATTATGTACATTAATAAAGAAAACAGTCGGTTTGGTGGAGCCTCTGAGAGATGCTTTACGGTCGTCGCACCGAAAAATCCATCTGGCGTTTGTCTACGGCTCGGTAGCAAAGAAGACCGATCACGCATCCACCGACATAGACCTGCTGGTTGTTTCCGATGAAATGATCTTGGAGGACCTCTACTTTTTATTGAGCAATGTTGAAGCGGAACTTAATAGGAAGATTAATCCAACACTCTACACAAGCGCCGAGTTCGATGATCGCCTTCGGACCGGGAATTCGTTTCTCTCACGCGTTTTGAAACAGCCGACAATTCAACTGATTGGTGAACTGCCAAAGGGAATTGAGCATTTGCAAAATCTGGAGCGTGTCAAGCAACTTAGCCACGAACCTCCGTCGAGGACAGAATTTGAGGGGTTGGTTGTATTGGGGCAACGGTGATTGATGGATGCGCAGAACGTGACTCTGAGTGCTGAAAACAGATTTGACCTGGCATACAACGCGGCCCAATCACTCTCGCTCGCCGCGCTACGTTCGCTTGGTTACCGCCGGCAATCGGCATTTGGTTTTTCAACGTTTAGCGTACACGGTTGATTTGCCAAACGAAAAGTGGCGAATTCTTGATCGAGCCGACACAAAGCGAAACTTGTCGGAATATGAGGGTGTCACTGATTTTGAGTCGACGTTGACCGAGAGCATTATTCGGGTTGCGCTAGAGATTGAACGCCGTGTGATTGATTTCGGCGAACCTCTAGGCGGGTCGGCTGATATCTTTATTGTGTGATCTTTCCCATGGATCATTCGTAGATTCTGAAGGAGTTGGTAAAAAAGACAATATCCCACTTGTCCTTGTCGCCAATCCCGCCCACAAACATTAGATACAAGGTCAATCGATCGCCTTTTTTCAAGGTTCTCGGAAAGTCATTCGCCGCCGGCGTCTGAACGGGAATCCAATAGTCCTTTCCGCACTCGGTAAACAAAAACTCCTTGTCGATCAAACTCATCGGATCTTTATTTGGGTTCGCCTTGATTTTCAGACTCTCGATCCAAAGCTTGAACAAACCCATTCTTGCCTGCGAGATCTTTCTCGATTGTCCGGCATATTCCAACCTGATCGCAGAATAGAAGGGTTCGGCACTGATTATCAGGTTTGTCGAACCCTCGACTTGTTTGGAACTCGAATGCGCATCCACCAATTCCGACAATGTGCGAGGTTCGTAAAGGTGATACGGAAATCCCTGCGCCAAAACTGATCTTTGAGAAATTGCAAAAGCAAAAAACAGAACAACTAAAAAACCGGTCTTCCTCATTTGTCGACTTCCTCTCCTTTTGTCCTCAGACTAACACCCGATTTGTGTGAAGACAAGAAGTTTCTCGTTTGATCGCGCCGCAGCGCGATACACGACGATCCGCTTATGCCGGTTCGAATTCACGGTTTGCTGAATGAACACTCATTCATTTATAATCCTTGCAACTGAAATTTCATCGATCGAGGATTAAATCAATTATGTTGAATATCGGAAAAGCCGCCGTTTTGGGCGCGGGGACAATGGGCGCGGCGATCGCGGCGCATCTGACGAATGCCGGAATACCGGTGCTGCTGCTCGACATCGCGCCGCGCGAAGAGGACGTGAAGGACAAGAATTCGATCGTCAAGGGACTGTTCGAAGCCGCCAAAAAGCTCAAGCCGGCGCCGTTTATGCTCGCCGACAACGCGAAACTCATCTCGCTCGGCAACTTTGACGAGGATATGCCGAAGCTGAAGGACTGCGACTTCGTCATCGAAGCCGTCGTCGAGCGGCTCGACATCAAGCACAAGATCTTCGCCGAGGTAGAGAAATACCGCAAGCTCGGATCGATCGTCGCCTCGAACACGAGCGGAATCCCGATCGAATCGATCGCCGAACCGTTTTCCGACGATTTCAAGAAGAATTTTATGGGGATCCATTTCTTCAACCCGCCGCGCTATATGAAGCTCGTTGAAGTGATCCCGACCCGGGACACCGACGGCGAAACGGCGTGTCAGGTCTCGACGTTTCTCGACCAGCGGCTCGGCAAAGGCGTCGTGCCGGCCAAGGACCGGCCGAATTTCATCGCCAACCGCATCGGCGTCTATTCGATAATGGCGACGCTCAACGAAATGATCGCGATGGGATTGACGCCGACCGAGGTCGATCAGATCACCGGCAAGGCGATCGGCCACGCTTCGTCGGCGACGTTCCGCACATCCGATCTCGTCGGGCTCGACGTCACGGCGCACGTCGTCTCGAACCTTTATCCGGCGATTCCCGAAGACGAGGACCGCGAGACGTTCAAGGCTCCCGAAGTGATGGAGACGCTACTCGAAAAGAAGATTCTGGGTGACAAGACGAACGGCGGATTTTTCAAGAAGTCGAAGGACGAAACCGGCAAACGGGTGATCCTCGAACTTGACTTGAACACCTTCGAATACAAACCGCAAGTGAAGACGAAATTCCCGTCGCTCGACGCCGGAAAGGCGATCGAGGATATACCTTCGCGAGTCAAAAAGCTCGTCTGGGGCGACGACAAGGTTGCCGAGTTCCTGTGGAAAACGACGGCGCGCATTTCGCGTTACGCGGCGAACCGCATTCCGGAGATCGCCGACACGATCGTCGAGATCGACAACGCGATCAAATGGGGCTTCGGCTGGGAGATCGGAGTGTTCGAAACGTGGGACGCGATCGGCGTCGCCGAGTCGGTCGAACGGATGAAAAACGAAGGCCAGGCGATCCCGGCGAATGTTCAGGCAATGCTCGACTCGGGCGCGACATCGTTCTACAAATACGAGAACGGCGTCCGTTCGTTCTTCGATTTTCGGACGAACGCTTACACGGAAATGCCTGACCGGCAGGGAGTTATAGTTCTCAAAACGGTCAAGGACCGGACCGGCGTCATCAAGAAGAATCAAGGTGCGAGCCTGATCGATATCGGCGACGGCGTCGCGTGTCTAGAGTTTCATTCGAAAATGAACTCGATCGGCGGCGAAACGATGTCGATGATGAAATTCGCGATCGAGGAAGTCGAAAAGAATCACGTCGGACTCGTCATCGGAAATCAGGGCGGCAATTTCTCGGCCGGCGCGAACATCGCGATGCTCTTGCTCGCGGCGCAGGAAGAGGAATGGGACGACATCAACCTGATGATCCACACGTTCCAGCAGGCGAATATGCGCCTTCGTTATTCTTCGAAGCCGGTCGTCGCCGCGCCTTACGGGCTGACGCTCGGCGGCGGATGCGAGGTGTCGCTCCACTCGGACAAGGTCCGTGCGGCCGGTGAAACGTATATGGGACTCGTCGAAGTCGGCGTCGGTCTGCTTCCGGGCGGCGGCGGAACGAAGGAAATGATGATGCGTTCGATGGATCTGGCGGCGAAAACGCCGGATGCGGATCCGCTTGTGTTTTTGAAGAAGACGTTCGAGATGATCGGAATGGGCAAGGTCGCGACGAGCGCCCAAGAGGCGCGTTCCTGGGGATTCTTGCGCGATTCGGACGCGATCTCGATGAACGGCGACCGGCTCATCGCCGATGCGAAACAGGAAGTTCTCAATCTCGCCGCGGCGGGCTACACGCAGCCGGTCCACCGAACCGACATCCTCGCGATGGGCGAAGCCGGAATGGCGGCGTTCAAGATCGCGCTGACGATGATGAAACGCGGCGGATATATCTCCGACCACGACGAGTTCGTCGGCCGTAAGATCGCGAAGATTCTTTGCGGCGGTGAACTTAATCATTCGTCGCAGGTTTCGGAACAGTATCTGCTCGACCTCGAGCGCGAAGGATTTCTGAGCCTGTGCGGCGAACGCAAAACGCAGGAACGCATCGCGTTTATGCTCAAGAACGGCAAACCGTTGAGGAACTAGACAGTGCAAAGTGCATAGTGCAGAGTTCAGAGTGGAACTGAGTCTGCACTATGCACTCAGATACGTAGATGAGCGGAATTTCAATCATACAATCAGAGCTCGCGGCCGTTTCTAAAGCGGCCGACGTCAAATTCGGCGGCTTTAGCGCCGAACAGATCAACTGGCGCCCGACGGCCGATTCGTGGAGCATCGGCCAGTGTTTCGAACATCTGATCCTGACGAACGATCAAATCTCGGCTGCCGTTAAGTCGGTCGCCGACGGTTCGCACCGCAACTCTTTCTGGGAGAACTGGTCGCCGTTTACGTCGTTTCTCGGAAAATTCCTCATTGGTTCGATGAAGCGCGACGACAAGAAGTTCAAGGTTCCGAGCCCGGCGATCGCGCCGCCGAGCGATGTCGATCCGGCGATCGTTGCAAAATTCGTCGCGAACAATTCCGGACTTATCGAACTCTTCGAAAGACTCAACGGCGCCGATCTTGACAAGACCGTCATTACTTCACCGTTTATGGCGCTTATGACCTACAAGCTCCGCGATGGGATGACGATCATCGTCGAACACGAGAAACGGCACTTCCGACAGGCCGAACGCGTGTTGGCGACGAGCGCTTTTCCATCCTGATCGTGGGAGCCAAATTCGACAAGTTCAAGTTCAACCTTTTTCCCGCCTACCGCGGCACAGGCGCGCGCGTCGTCAGCATCTCCGACGATTATCGCCATATTCGGGTCAAACTTCCGCTAAATTGGAGAACGCGCAATTATGTCGGCACGATCTTCGGCGGCAGTCTTTACGGCGCCGTCGATCCGATCTATATGATAATGCTGATCAAAAATCTCGGTCGCGATTATGTCGTTTGGGACAAGAGCGCGTCGATCCGTTTTCGCAAGCCGGGCCGCGAATCGCTTTTTGCGGATTTCCAAATCGATCAGGCAGAGATCGACGAGATCAAGTCGCTTTTGCGCGACCGGCAGTCGATTGATAGAATCTACACTATCGAACTCGCGGACCGCGCCGGCGCCGTCCATTGCGTCGTCGAGAAAACGATCTACATCGCCCGCAGATGAAAAAGATCTCCGAACTTTCGAATCTTGGTTCCAAAAGCGAAGCCTGGCTCAATGAGATCGGGGTTTTCACAAAGGCCGACATTGAACGTGTCGGATCCATCGAGATTTACCGGCTGCTTCGTCAGAACGGGCTTCCGGCAAGCTTAAACTTGGTCTACGCGATCGAAGCGATGCTTATCGGCGAGCATTGGACGGGACTTTCGCCGAGCCTCAGATCCGAATTGCGCGCGAGCGTCCGGGAACTTCACAAATGATCGATTACGAACAATTCGCATTCATCTTCGATATGGACGGTACGCTCGTCGACAATATGCGCTTTCATATGCGGGCGTGGGAGATTATGCTCCGTGAGAATGGCATTAAGGCCCGCGCTGAGGACTTTCTCGTGAATACCGCCGGCAAGACGAATCGCGAGATCGTTCCAACGATCTTTCCCGAAGCGTCGCCGGCCGAGGTCCTCAGACTCGCCGACCGAAAGGAAGAGATCTATCGCGAGATCTATCTGCCCGAACGCGCTCCGCTTGCGGGTGCGACCGCTTTTCTGCAAGAATCGCGAAGGCTGGGAATCGGGCTCGCGGTGGCGACCGCGGCGCCGCCGGCGAATGTCGAGTTCGTGCTCGGCGGACTCGGATTGGGGCGGTTCTTCGACGCGGTCACCAATTCATCCGAAGTCTCGATGGGCAAACCAGATCCCGAAATATTTCTGAAAACGGCTGAAAAACTACGAAAAAACCCGGCGACCTGCATCGTTTTCGAGGATGCTCTCAACGGTTTTGAAGCGGCTGCGCGAGCCGGAATGAGGTCGATCGGCATCGCGACGTTGAATCCGGTCGGCGTGATCCTCGAACAGCCTTCGGTTATCGCCGCGTTTGAAAACTTTTTGAATCTGAAACCGCAAGAAATCATTGGCACAGGCATTCTTGAGGATGTAGTAACCGAATTTCGAACAGTTTAAGAGGAACCAAAATGAGAACAATTCTATTGATGATAAGCGTCCTGTTTGCAATTGGATGCGCGAAGGACTACACGGGGAAACCCGTCGAGTACGCGCGCCTTTGCGATAAGGAAAACAATAAGCAAATGGTCGAGGTTACCGGTTTTTTCAAACACGACGGCAGCGCGATGTGTTCGAAAAGCGGCAGTGATCCGATGCGTTGTCCGGTGAAGTTTGTCGACAACCCGGATAATCCAAATCCACCGTCGGCCAATATCGACCTCGGAAGCGGCAAAAGCGCGATTGAAAACGTTGAAGGCAAAGGTCTTGTGATTCACGACGAGAAAGTTCAAGTGGTCGCGGCCGCGGACAAGGTGAAAGTCACCGCGGAGGTCTTCGTTTCAAGCGCGCCGCCTTCGCCGGATATCAAGACCGCCCCTTGTGTACTCACTGTCAAGAAGATCGAAAAGATCAATTAATCCGGAGGAATCGAAATGAAAAGAACTTTAATACTAACGGTCTTCGGACTACTCGTGGCCGGTTGCAATCAAACCGGCAAACCGGTCGAATTCGCGAACGTTTGCGACAAGGCGAACGACAAACAGAATATCGAAGTCGTCGGGTATTTCCTGAATACCGGCAGCGCGATGTGCTCGAAGAGCGGCAAAGATCCAATGCGTTGCCCGATCGGGTTCGCCGACAAAGCCGACAACCCGCGCCCGGCGATGACGAATATCGACCTCGGAAGCGGCGCGAGCTCTGTCGAGAATGTCGAGGGCAAAGGCCTGACGATCCGCGACGACAAGAAGCAGGACGTTTCGAACACCGACAAGGTCAAGATCGTCGCCTCGTTGCGGGTCTATGACGCTCCCGGAGACAATATGGGCAAGTATCTTCCGTGTTCTCTGACAGTGAAGAAGATCGAGAAAGTCCCGTAGGATATTTGCGAATTGCGATTTGCGATTTGCGATTGGGAGCTTTGAAATACCGGCTTGAAGGAAATCGGCGGATTTAACCACAGATGAACACGGATCGGCAGGATCAGATTAAATATGTTTTCGACCGTGATGGCGCCGAATTGGTCTGAAATCATCGTTTTCATCCCGACCCAAATCAAGAACGGCCTGTCGCTTCAATCAAGCAGGTTTTTCAAAGTTCCCGATTTGCAATCGAATGATCGCTGAGGTTTTCCGGCCGCATCAATTGCAAAGGGCAAATCGCAAATCGCAAATCGCAAATCGAAAATGAATATGCGTTGCGACTGGGCCAGAAACGATCTGGCGATCAAGTATCACGACACCGAGTGGGGCGTTCCTCAGCACGACGACCGGACTCTTTTTGAGTTTTTGATTCTCGAAGGCGCCCAGGCCGGTTTGAGCTGGGACACGGTGCTCGCAAAACGCGAAAACTATCGCGCCGCGTTCGATGATTTCGACGCGTCCAAGATCGCTCGGTACGACGATGCGAAGTGCGCCGAACTTCTGACGAACGCCGGTATAATTCGCAATCGTTTGAAGATAGCCTCGGCTGTCCGCAACGCTCAGTGCTTTCTCGCAACCGTCGAGGAATTCGGGAGTTTCGACAAGTACATCTGGTCGTTCGTCGACGGCAAGCCGATCGTCAACGCCTGGGAATCGATGTCACAGGTTCCCGCCTCGACTCCCGTTTCCGACGCGTTGAGCAAGGACCTCAAAAAGCGCGGATTCAACTTTGTCGGGACGACGATAATGTACGCATTTATGCAGGCTTGCGGGCTCGTGAACGATCATCTCGTGAGTTGTGAAAATTACCGCCGATGCTGAAGTCAATCCTTGAAAGAAGTCGATATTTGGTCATAATTGCCGTCATCGGTTCGTTGGCGGCGACGATCGCGATGCTTGGACTCGGAATTTTCGAGATCGGGCATTTGATTTACAAGATCGTGGCCGGCGTTGTCGATACCAAATCCGTAGTTTTGAAATTCATCGAGATCGTTGACGGATTTTTGCTTTCGACGGTGTTTCTGATCATCGCGATCGGGCTTTACGAATTGTTCATCGACCCGACGCTTGCGCTTCCGGATTGGCTGAACATCAATTCGCTGGATGACCTGAAAGCAAAGCTCGTCGGCGTCGTGATCATCGTCCTCGGAGTTATTTTTCTGGGCAACACCGCGCGCTGGACCAACGGCCAGGAGATCGCATATCTGGGCGTCGGCGTGGCGGCGGTGATATTTGCGTTGACTTATTTTCTGAAGCAAAAGAAGTAAGGTCGAATATGTCGAGTTTTCCGATCACACCTGCGATCCGCGTCTTGCGCGAGAAAAAGATCGAATTCGAACCGTTTCTATACGATTACCTCGAAAAGGGCGGGACGCGTCATTCAGCCGACTGTCTGGGCGTTGACGAGCACGCGGTGATCAAAACACTTGTCTTCGAAACCAATGAGAAGAAACCGTTGATCGTTTTGCAACACGGCGATCTGCAGGTTTCAACAAAGGATCTCGCGCGGATCCTGAAAATTAAATCCGTTGTTCCCGCGACGCCCGACCGGGCAAACAAACTTACCGGCTATCTCGTCGGCGGCACGTCGCCGTTCGGACTAAGGACCGCGATGCCGATCTATGCCGAGAGCTCGATCTTCGATCTGCAGAGAATTTGGATCAACGGTGGAAAGCGCGGATTTCTCGTCTCGATCGTGCCGGCGGCACTTGCGGAAGTTCTCGGAGTTGAAGCCGTGAATGTTGCGGTTCGGTCGTGACTTTCCGGCCTTTTTTACTCAATCAAAGGACGAATTCGGAATAGTTGAAAGTTGGTAATTGATAGCTGATAGTTCGTATCTCATTCCCAACTATCAATTACGAACTTTCAACTATTCCGAAAAAACCGACCTCCGCCTTTACAAAATGAATGAACGTTCACTCATTCTTGACAGAGTGCCGTTCGGACTGCAAAAATAAGTAAATATTTGGAGACTCTCGATAAAAATATGAAAGAAGCAGTCATCGTATCGGCCGTTCGAACGGCCATCGGAAAAGCACCCAAGGGAACACTTCGAAACACCCGTCCGGACGATATGGGCGCGGTCGCGATCAAGGAAGCGGTCAAACGTGTGCCGGGACTGAATCCGGCCGAGATCGAGGACGTCATTATGGGATGCGCGTTTCCGGAGGCTCAGCAGGGAATGAACGTCGCGCGCACGTCGATGATCCTTGCCGGGTTGCCGGTGGAAACTTCGGCGATGACCGTCAATCGGTATTGCTCATCGGGTCTGCAGACGATCGCGCTCGCGACCGACCGGATCAGAACCGGCGGCGCGGAAGTGATCGTTGCCGGCGGACTCGAAACGATGTCGATGATCGCGATGGGCGGTGCCAATTTCCGTCCGAATCCCTCGCTTGCGGAAAACTATCCCGACTATTACCTAAATATGGGTTTGACCGCGGAGAATCTTGCTCGCAAGTACGAGATCACGCGCGAGCAGGCCGATCAATTTTCGTTCGAATCGCATCAGAAAGCGGCCGCCGCGATCAAGGGCGGCAAGTTCAAAGACGAGATCGTGCCGATGAACGTCTTTGTCGACGAACTCGACGCGAAAGGCCGCGTGCTTCGCAAGGAGGTCGTTTTCGACACCGACGAAGGCGTTCGATACGACGCGACCTACGAAGGACTGGCAAAGCTCAAACCGGTCTTTCACGCAAAAGGCACGGTGACCGCCGGCAATGCTTCGCAAATGTCGGACGGCGCGGGGGCGACGGTCGTGATGTCGGCCGAAAAGGCGGCCTCGCTCGGGCTCAAGCCGCTGGCGCGTCTGGTATCGTATGCGACGGCTGGTTGCTTGCCCGAAGAAATGGGGATCGGACCGGTTTACGCGATCCCGAAAGCGCTCAAGATGGCCGGTTTGACACTCGATCAGATCGACATTTTCGAACTCAACGAAGCCTTTGCGGCGCAGGGACTTTCCGTGATGAAGGTTCTTGAAATGGATCCGTCGAAGGTCAACGTCAACGGCGGCGCGGTCGCGCTCGGACATCCCTTGGGTTGCACCGGCGCGAAACTGACGGCGACGCTTCTTCAGGAACTCAAACGAACGGGCAAACGCTACGGAATGGTGACGATGTGCGTCGGCGGCGGAATGGGCGCGGCCGGAATCTTTGAGCGGTTGGATTAGTTTGGTTTTCCGCCTTCAGGCGGCTTTTCGACTTGCGGTTGCCGATTTGCGATTGATTGAAGAGGAATCCGTATATGAGTTCTCCGAGTTCGACGGAGTTGGATGCGTTCGTCGGTGTGCATATCTCACGGATTTGCGGATGCGGCTTTCATAATGACAACGAAAACCACTGTGCTCATTTCGCGTGTCATATCCTCGGCTTGAGATTCGGGGCGACGTGCCGCGGAATGACGGGTCAAGGCGACCGCGCCGACAGTGCGAGTATTCGCGTTCAGGAAGTGTTCGAGCGTTGCAGGCGGGTCGGCCGTTGGGGCGACAAGCCGGCGAGCATACTCAGCGGGTTCATTTTTGTTATCGCGCCCGGCAACATCAGTATCCGCCGTCATACGATGTCGAACGTCGAGAACAAGCATATGGGGATCTTCGTCGGGAACACCGTCTGGCAATATAAGAACAGCGAGCGAAAGGTCGTCAAGCAGACGCCCGAGGAATTCTCGCGACATTACGGACCGGGTTACGAGATCTACTACGGGGAATTCCCTCTTTGACGCTGCTTTCGAATTGGCTTGGCTCGTGCTCTCCATTTACGGAACGCAAAACAGAATGCCGGCTCGTCGCGGCTCCGGAGTTATAAAGATCGGCGTCCGCATCGCAACGGACGCCGATTTTCATTTCGGCTCGTAAGTTACTCCGGATTACGGCATTTTCAGGTTTGTTGTTATGATTGGCCGGGTTTTTTAATCCGATTCCCAAGAAATCTAACGGCCTAAGGAGAGACAATATGATCAAGAAACTTTCTGCAGAATTCATTGGCACACTCTGGCTCGTTTTGGGCGGCTGCGGCAGTGCAGTTCTGGCCGCGGCTTTTCCGAATGTCGGAATCGGACTCGCAGGAGTCTCGCTGGCTTTCGGATTAACCGTGTTGACGATGGCTTTTGCCATCGGCCATATTTCCGGTTGTCATCTGAATCCCGCCGTTACATTGGGCCTCTGGGCCGGCAAACGATTTCCGGCGAATCAAATCGTGCCGTATATCGTCGCGCAGGTGCTCGGCGCCATCGCCGGGGCGGCGATTCTGTTCGTGATCGCGAGCGGAAAGGCGGACTTTTCTACCGCAGGCGGTTTTGCGGCGAACGGTTTCGGTGATCATTCACCAGGAAAATATGCGTTGATAGCGTGTCTTGTGACAGAACTCGTGATGACATTCTTCTTTCTGGTCGTTATTCTCGGGTCGACGCACGAGCGAGCGCCGAAGGGATTTGCGCCGATCGCCATCGGTTTGGCGTTGACGCTGATCCATCTTATCAGCATCCCCATCACGAATACTTCAGTCAACCCGGCGCGCAGTACGGGACCGGCGCTCTTTGTCGGCGACTGGGCAATCTCGCAACTGTGGCTGTTTTGGCTTGCGCCGATCGTTGGGGCAGTAATTGCCGGATTCTTCTATTCCTGGCTCGTGGGCGACGGCGGGCCAGTGCCCGCGAAAACCGAATAAAGTCATTTGCAGCTTAACGCCGTGGCTTGAACACTGCCGTTGTTACGTGAGCGTTCCAGCCACGGCGCTAAGCCGCGAGGTTTACCCCTTTGTTCAGACACGAAAACGCCTTATTTATTTAGATAAAGCCGTCAACATAAACCGCGACGCCACTATTTGCTGCGCGGGTGGGGCGCAAGTCGAACAAACACGAGGCGAGCTTTGCGCGCTTATTTTATGGGGCGGAGAGAACGAGGTTGCCAGTCCGATTGTAATAATGGCGAAAAACATGATGGCCAGAGTTCTTTTGGCAATCCTGCGTGGAACAAACGAAGTGCGGATACGACTCATTCTGATGACCTCCGAGAAATGACTGAAAAAGATCCTGAAGTATCAACGGGGCCAAAACGAACGGGCAAACGCAACGGAATGGTGACGATGTGGGTCGGCGGCGGGGACGGAATCTTTGAGCGGTTGGATTAGTTTGGTTTTCCGCAGCTGTTCGCGGGAGTTTCAAGGGCGGAAGTCCGGATGATCCTTCATCATCCGGACTTTTTGTATTTCTTTCTCGATTTTGGGTACTATGGACCAACAAATAGAAAAGGGAGTGCAGTGAAAGATATGTCCGACATCAAGACCTTTCCGTGTCCGAATTGCAGCCAGATCATCAACAGTTCTATGGACGCATGCAGATTCTGTTCCCATCCGTTGGATCTGGACGAAGTCTCGAGGGCTGTAGCTGACCAAAATGCCGTGAATGAAGCGTGCAATGCCGCGAGCAACGTTCGAATCTTGGCGGGCTCTATGGCGACGCTTTATCTTCTGAGTTTCGTACCGTTCATCTGGATCATCTGTTGGGCTATGCATTGGATACTTTTTGCGGGAGTTCCGATTTCCCTGATCGCCTGGATGATTCGTCATTCTCGCCTTAAGACAGCCGATCCCTCGTTCCGCGATGCCAAGAGGGCAGTGCTTACCGCGTTTTTGATTTGGGCAGGATTTGCGGCGTTTCGGATCCTGATCGTTGCAACGATGTTTTTCGGCGGCGCTCGGCTCTGATTCCCCCGTTTGGCGATCTAACTACTTTGGCGTGCGCCGATCTTATGAAGCAGCTCTTTTTTTTTCGAAAAACTCGTGTAACGTCCAACTTTTCTTGCTGAATGAGCATTCATTCATTTATAATAGCGGGAACTAAAATTCTATAGACGAGGGAGAAGTAATGGACGCGAAAATGGAAAAAGAATACATCAAAGGCGGCGAATTCCTGCTTAGCGAGGGCACGACCGCAACGTGTTTTACGCCGGAGGATTTCACCGATGAACATCGGATGATCGGCGAAACCTGCCGTGAATACATCGACAACGAGGTCGTTCCGCAGCTTCCGGCGCTTGAGAACCACGCCTGGGAAGTCGCCCGCGACCTGCTGAAAAAGGCCGGCGATCTCGGTCTTCTCGGCGCGAACATCTCGGAAGATCTCGGCGGAATGGCGCTTGACCAGACGTCCGGCGTGATTATCGCCGAAGCCGTCGGACGCGGCAGCGGCTTCGGTTCGACCTACGGCGCGCAAACTTCGATCGGTCTTCTACCGATCTATTATTGGGGCTCGGAAGAGCTCAAGAAAGAGTGGATCCCGGGAATCATTTCCGGCGAGATCGTGACCGCATACTGCCTGACCGAATCGGGTTCCGGATCGGACGCGCTCGGCGCGAAATGCGTCGCGAAGCTTACCGAAGACGGGCAGCATTGGATCCTGAACGGCGAGAAGATGTGGATCACGAATGGCGGATTCGCCGATGTTTTCATCGTCTTCGCTAAGGTCGACGGCGAAAAGGACAAGTTCTCGGCGTTCCTCGTCCCGCGTTCTGACAACTGCCGTCCGGCTGCCGAAGAACATAAAATGGGAATCAAGTCGAGCTCGACGACCGCCGTGGTGCTTTCCGATGCGAAAATTCCCGTCGGCTACCTGATCGGCAACGTCGGCGACGGCGCGAAGATCGCGTTCGGCGTGCTGAACGTCGGCCGTTTCAAACTCGGCGCATCGGTCACCGGCGGCGCAAAACTCGCGATCCACGAAGCCGTCCGTTACGCCAACGAGCGCCACCAGTTCAACAAACCGATCTCGTCATTCGGCGCGATCAAGCACAAGCTCGCCGAGATGGCGATCAAGACGTGGGTTTCGGAAGCGATCACGTACCGCACGGTCGGAATGATCGACGCGCTCATCGGCGACGGCGCCGACAATGCGACGAAGCTGAAATCGATCGACGAATACGCGGTCGAAAGCTCGATCAACAAGGTCTTTTGCTCCGAATCGCTCGATTATGTCGTCGATGAAATGGTCCAGATCTACGGCGGTTACGGCTATTCGGCCGAATATCCGGCGGATAAGGCCTATCGCGATTCGCGCATCAACCGCATCTTCGAAGGCACGAACGAGATCAATCGTCTGCTCATTCCGGGACAGCTGATGAAACGGGCGATGAAGGGCCAATTGCCCTTGATCCAGGCGGCGAAGGCGCTCCAGGACGAGATAATGAATCCGGTGATGTCGTTTGACGATGACGATTCGGTGCTCGCGTCGGAGGCGAAACTCGCCGCGAACGCGAAGAAGGTCGCGCTGATGATCCTTGGCACCGCGGCGCAGAAGTATATGATGGATCTGCAGAATCAGCAGGAAGTCCTGATGAACTGCGCCGACATCATAATGAACGCATACGCGATGGAAACGGCCGTTCTGCGGGCGAAAAAGGCGGCCGAGAAAGGCGACGCCGCACGCGAGATCGATATGGCGCAAGTGTTCTGCAACGACGCGATCCAGAAGATCGAGGCTTCGGCCAAGAACACGATCGCCGGAATGCTCGAAGGCGACGACGCGAAAATGCTCCTCGTGGCGCTCAAACGCTTTACGAAGAACAACTCGCCCGTCAACACGATCACCGCCAGGCAACGCATCGCCGAAGTGATGATCGCGGCAAACACCTATACATTTTAGATGTTTGGAGCTCCGCCTTCGGGCGGCTGATTGGGCCCGGCAAAGATCGCCGGGTCTTTTTTGTGAGCGGAGCGCGAGCGGCCCACTCACATTGAGTGCTAACGCAAACAAGTATCGTCGTGGACATAATTGTTTGCCTGAACATTCTCGCTTGAGCCTGAACGGAGCGTCGCATTTCAGGTGCATGTCTTGAAATGCGACGAGTATCGGACTATAGCCAAATTGACGCAAGATTACATTGCGAGGCGAACGGATCGTTGCTATCGTCAGAATCATATATGCACTGGAAAGATTACGAAAAGGAAGTATTTAAGTATCTGCGGACCCCTTGACGCAGATCCTCGGAATAAAGGGTCGGTATTCGAGACTACTCGGCAAATCGATATGTGAAGGACGAAGCCGGAAAATCGAATTGTAGTCGATGGTAAACACACCTACCCGAACCGAAGGGTTTTTCCGATGCTGACGATGTGGCCGCACAAGGAATTTTGTAACTTGAAAGGCTATTCCCCAGGATCAACCGTGCGCTAGGGCCTGATGTTGAACTCGACATTCTGACCTTTGATGAACTGAAGGAATTTCAAGGTTTTGGTGCCATGATCAATAAATGGCAACATGGGGCAGTGGTCTCTGCACCATTCGGTTGGATTGTTGACGGAACCCGTAGGTATTTTTCCATCGCAACGATCTATCAAAGGGGGTTGAGTTATGAGGAAGCTGTTGAACGCGGTGAATTCATCTACGCAAGTATATTCCCCTTTGACGACAACATTAGGTGTTGGACGTGGCTTCCATCGAGGAAACCACGTTCCATGCAGCTCTTTTATCCAGAGGGGCCTGACGGCGGGGAGCAAAACAACCGGAAAATTTCAGAGCAAACTCGGAATCGTGCGGTGTTCACACCGGAGCAAGTGCGATCCCGTAATTTGAGAAAGCTTGAGTACATATTGGAAACGATGATACCCGCGAATTTCATCGGTAAATCGTCCAATGATTTGATCACTGCTCGTGAATCTCGCATTCACGAGACCGCATCGAATATTGACAAGGCAAATCTACTGATTGAGATCGCCGAGATCTACGCGGAAGACGGCAGGGCGGATCGCAAAGAAAACGAGAGCCGTACCTAAAGCCAGCTTGTTTTTGTTCTAAAGACAGAGCAGAACTAATGGAGGATCTCTACGAATTATCTCCGGGAAATCTTCAAATCTGCGAGAGTCTGGTTGAGATTGGCCTCGAGAATAATCAACCCGATTGCATCGAAGAATTCCTTCTTGGAAAAGCCGAAAAACATGTTGAGGATTCTGAGAGACTAGGTTGCATTTACCTTACATTGGGCAACTTAAACAGTTACTTAAATCAGAACGATCGCGCTTTGACTTATTTGGAGTTGGCCGCGGTCATATTGAGCAAATGCGGTGACGAGAGCACCGAGCGCAAATCACCCGCGAAAACCGAGAGCCGTGCAGGGGGGCGGCAAAAAGGAACTGCGCTTAAAGATGAACTCAAAGTCTCGCATTTCAAATGCTTTGGTAGCGATCCTCAGGGTTTTGATCGCATCGCGCCGTTCAACATCATCATCGGACGGAACAATTCAGGAAAATCATCACTGCTCGATCTTCTCACATACGTGACCAAAAACAAGTTCAATATCCCAAGGACGTTATGGAACGGCGACGAATCACCGGTCATTCTTGGAAGGGCGAACTTGCCGGAATATGTTGTGAAAAGTGTGTTTCGAAAGAATCATAGTGGAGGGGGAGTTCCGGGAAATCACTGGGAATATGGAAAGCAATTGGTCGGCACTTCTTTACGTTGGCGACTGAACGGTGAAAATCGATTTGTCTCAATCGATAATTGCTCAACTGGTGATCGTCCGCTTGATAATCTCAAAGATCGGCATACGTACGAGACCGAAATGGCCAATCAGATGCCGAACCCACTCTCCGGGCGTATTTTTAGTCGCATCGTTGCCGAACGAAACATTGTTTCCGAATCTGCAACGGCGAACCTTACTGTTAACGGCGACGGATCCGGCGTTACGAATCTAATTCAGAGTTTCATCAATAAGTCCAATTTGCCAAGCTCAATTGTCGAACAATCATTGTTAGAGGATCTCAATCGAATTTTCCAGCCGGACACGGTTTTTTCCCGGATTGGATGCCAACAGTTGGAAAATGATAACTGGGAGATCTTCCTAGATGAAGAACAAAAAGGGAGAATCCCGCTTTCGCAATCTGGAAGCGGTATCAAAACCGTTATCATCTTCTAGTACAACGCTGTTACCGCGGGTTCTTGAAAAGGAGCTGATTGTTTCGGTTTGGGAACTCGAAAAACTTCACCCCTAAGACTGCTCAGCTACCTATTTGAATACGCGCAGAATCATGGCACCTTTTTTTTCATAACAACTCACTCAAATGTGGTTATTGATCTCTTTAGTCACGAACGAGACGCGCAGATCATTCACGTTAGGCATGATGGAAGGGAAGCCCGATGTCGAACGGTGAAGACATATGTCGAGAATAATGGAGTACTTGATGATCTCGATGTTCGTGCGAGTGACATCTTGCAGGCGAACTGCGTCCTGTGGGTGGAAGGACCGTCCGATCGAATCTACGTTCGACGTTGGATTGAACTTTGGTCTGGAGGCAATCTCGTTGAAGGCGTCCACTATCAATGCGCGGTCTATGGGGGGCGTCTTTTGTCCCATCTTTCAAGCAAAGCTCCCACCGAGGTTGAAGATGGCATCGCTTTGCTCAGGGTGAATCGAAACTGCATTATTATTATGGACAGTGACAAGAGAGCGCCTCAGACGCGGATCAATAGTACCAAACGGCGTATTGAATCCGAGATGAATGAGATAGGTGGGATCTCTTGGATCACAAAAGGCAAGGAGATCGAAAACTACCTTCCAGCGTCCGCAGTTGAAGCCTATTTAGGGATTCCAATAGGTCAGGTCGGACAGTATGACGACTTTTCATCACATCTAGACGCCTGGGCGCCCGGAAAAGGTAAGGATTTTCTGCGCCGCAAGCCTCTATTCGCAGAGCACGTTGTGCCCTACCTGAATATTGAAAACGCGTTCTCCGTGCTTGATCTTCGTGAACAAGTAGGCAAGCTTTGCGAGTCGATCAAGCGATGGAACGCAATCCCTTTTTGAGGACCTATCAAACGGTTGGCTAGATTCCAAAAATGAAGCGTCCGGCCGCCTGAAGGCGGAACTCCAATCTACGGCGTTCGAATCAAATCAAACACGATGATTTCGTTCCTGCCTTCCCTAAGCCAGGACGCGGGGCAGTAGAGCTTGGTCTGCGGGCCGATCTCCCAGAAGCGGCCGAGGTTGTGGCCATTGACGTAGACCATCCCTTTTTTCCAGCCGGTCGTGTCGATGAAGGCGTCGCCGGTCTTGTCGAGGTCGAACGATGCGCGATAGAAGTTGAGACCGCGGGCCGGATCGGAGTTGGCCTGCAGCGATTTCAACGCGCGCGCGACGAACGTTTCGTCCATCGGATACTGCGTCACCTTCCAATCCATCAGCGTCATATTGTTGAGCGTCACGCGGTCGGTGATCCCTTTGCGGTCGATCATAAACTGGCCGTAATTGATTCGGCCCATCGCTTCGACGACGATCTCGAGCTCCGGCATCGCGGAATCGGTCCTCGGCAGATCGACCGTCCAGTCGCCGCCGTCGCGGTAGACGGTTTTGATCAGCTTTCCGTCAAGATAAACCAGCGCGAAGTCGTGGGGCTCCCAGATCTTGAGTTTCCCGCTCTTGTGCCCGATCAGCTTTGTTTTGTATGAGATAAGCCCCGTGTACTGGCCGAGCGATTCCATCGGGACGGGCTGCACGACGTTCTTCGACGCAAGGCGAAGATCGAACAGACTTCCCGCGCCTTTGAGTTCCAACTTCGGGATCTCGACCATCGGGAGCGGCGAGTCCGGTTCCGGCAATGATTCGCCCAAATGCCGCGCGATCAGGTCTCGGATCTTGAAAAACTTCTCGGTCGGTTGGCCGCGCTCGTCAATCGGCGCGTCGTAGTCGTAACTCGTCACATCCGGCTGATATTGCGTCGGGTTGGCGGCGTTCGCGCCGGCCCAAAAGCCGAAATTCGTTCCGCCGTGCGCGACGTAAAGACAAAACGAGCGCTTCTTCGACATCAGATATTCGAGTTCGCCGAGGATCTCATTCGGATCAGGTTTTGCCCATTTCTCGCCCCAATGCGTCAGCCATCCGGGATAGCTCTCGCTCGAGAACGCCGGCACGTTCGGATTGCGCTTGTAAGCCTGCTCGAAGTCCTTGTCGTTCGAACCCGAATCGAGCCCGATCACGGCGCCGTCGATGTTTCCCGCCTCTAGCATGTACGGAGTCGCGCCGTCCGCGGTGTAGAATGGCACATTGACGCCGAGCCGCTTCCATTCGGAACGCAACAGTTCCAGATAACGTTTGTCGTTGCCGTAGCTTCCGTATTCGTTCTCGATCTGGACCATCAGGACGTTTCCGCCGTTGGTGATCAGGTTCGATCTCACGGTTGGCGCGAAAGCGGCGAAATAGCGTTTGACGGCCGCGATGTATCGCGGATCCATCCCGCGGATCTTGATGTCGGGAATCGCGAGAAGCCGCGCCGGAATCCCGCCGAAGTCCCATTCGGCGCAGACGTACGGCCCGGGACGGAGCAGCGCCCACATACCTTCGGCCTGAATCATCTTCAGAAACCGTCCGATGTTCTTTTGAGGCGAAACGAAATCGAATCGACCCGCGGCATCTTCGTGGAAGTTCCAGAAGATGTAGACCGAGATCGAGTTGCACCCGAGCGCCTTCGCCATCCGAATTCGAAAACGCCAGTATTCGTGAGGGATCCGGGCCGGATGGAGCTCGCATCCGCGAATCTGAAACGGCTCCCCGTCGAGCAGGAATTCGGTCTTGGAGACTCCGAAACTGTGCCGCGCCTGCGCGCCCGCGACGATCGCGAGCAGCATCGTCAGAATCATCGATCGAAAAATCATCAGCCGTAGTCTAAATCAAAAAACTGCGGAACGGCGATTCAAATTGCCGAATCTAAGGCCGCGAAGTATAATTCCCAAAGCAACACAACGTCTTTTCAGGCAATTATTTGCAACCGATCCAATACTGCAAGAGGTTTCGCTTTTTCAAAGCGTACTGAGGAACTTTCCATGTCAAAGAAACTTTTTCTGCTGTTCGTCATAATCTCGACCGTTCTCAACATCTCGGCACTTGCCCAAACCGATGATTTCAACAAAGCCTTCGCACCAGTCAAATGGCGCTCGATCGGGCCGTTTCGCGGCGGACGTTCGGTAGCGTCCGTTGGCGTTCCGGGCGATCCGAAGACATATTATATGGGCACGACCGGCGGCGGCGTCTGGAAAACGGATGATGCCGGAATAACCTGGCGGAACATCACCGACGGTTTCTTCAGGACCGGAACGATCGGCGCGATCGCCGTCGCCGACAGCGATCCGAACGTGATTTATGTCGGCACCGGCGAGCACGCGGTCCGCGGCGTGATGACCCACGGCGGCGACGGCGTTTACAAGTCGACCGACGCCGGCAAGACTTGGAAAAAGATCGGACTCGCGCTCAGCCAGCACATCTCGCGGATCATCGTTCATCCGAAGAATCCGGATGTTGTTTGGGTCGCCGCGCAAGGAGCGCTTTACAGTTCGTCGAAAGAGCGCGGAATCTACAAATCGACCGACGGCGGCGCCACTTGGAAGAACACGCTCTTCGTCGATGAAAAGACCGGCGCGGCCGAACTCTCGATGGATATGAACAACCCGCGGATAATGTACGCGGCGATGTGGGAACACGGCCGTCTGCCGTGGAAGGTCATCAGCGGCGGCCCGGGCAGCGGTTTATACAAATCGACGGACAGCGGTGAAACCTGGACGAAAATGAAAGACGGTTTGCCCGAGGTGATGGGCAAGATGGCGATCGCGGTCAGCCGTTCGAATCCCGAAAAGGTTTACGCGCTGATCGAGGGCGATTCAAATACCGACGCCCGAGGGCTTTATGTTTCGAACGATGCGGGCGAAAGCTGGCGGCAGGTGACGAACGACAACCGGCTCGTTCAACGCGCCTGGTATTACATCGAACTGTTCATCGATCCGAAAAACGAAAATACCATCTACGTTCTCAGCGCCCCGTGCCTCAGATCGAACGACGGTGGCAAGACCTGGGAGAACCTCGGCGGGACGCACGGCGATTTCCACGATTTGTGGATCAATCCCGACAACCCGAACAATATGATCATCTCCAACGATGGCGGCGCGGCGATCAGCTTCAACAAAGGGCGGACCTGGAGCACGCAGGCGAATATGCCGACCGGCCAATTTTATCGCATCAACGTCGACAATCAGTTTCCTTACCGGATCTACGGCGGCCAGCAGGATTACTCGTCGATTATGATCGCGAGCGCCGAGTTCGGCAGCGGCGGAATTTCGGCCGCAAGCGCTACGCCGTCTGCGGGCGGTGAAAGCGCGTTTCTCGCATTCGATCCCGACAATCCGCGCTACGTTCTCGGCGGAAGCTATCAGGGCACGATCGAGGTGGTCGATACGAAGGCAAAGGCGGCGACGAACATAATGGCGGCGCCCATCCAGTATCTTTCGATGGACGCGAAGGATATGAAGTACCGATTTAACTGGAATGCGCCGATCATTTGGAGCAAATGGGAGCCGAATACCTATTATCACGGCTCGCAGTTTTTGCTGAAGACGAGCGATCTCGGCAAGACCTGGAAGGAAGTCTCGCCGGACCTGACACGCAACGAGAAGGAAAAGCAGGGCAAAGGCGGAGGTCCGCTGACGAACGAAGCGGTCGGCGCCGAGAACTACGGAACGCTCGCTTATGTTATTGAATCGCCACACGAGAAGGGCGTGATCTGGACCGGGAGCGATGACGGACTCGTCCAACTGACGCGTGACGGCGGCGCGACCTGGAAGAACGTGACGCCGCCCGGACTCGTCGAGTGTCTGATCAACGCGATCGATATTTCGCCGCACGACAAAGGGACGGCTTACATTGCGACGACGCGTTACAAGTTCAACGATCACCGGCCGGGTCTCTACAAGACGACCGATTACGGTGCGACCTGGACTAATATCGACGCCGGAATCCCTGCCGACGCGTTCACCCGCGTCGTGCGCGAGGACGAGGTTCGCAAAGACCTTCTGTTTGCCGGAACCGAACTCGGTTTGTTCATCTCCTGGAATGGAGGCAAGAACTGGTCGCCGTTCCAGTTGAACCTGCCGGTCGCGCCGATCACCGATCTGCGCGTTCACAAGGGAAATCTGATCGCTTCAACATCGGGGCGCGCATTCTGGATCCTTGACGATCTCAGCCTTTTGCGACAGTACAAAAAGGAAATGGCGGCATTCTCGGTCTATAGACCGGACAATGCTTACATTGCGAACTTCGGCAGCGAACTCGACGACACTGACGACGAGTTTACGGGTGCCAACCGTCTGCGCGGGGTGAATCCGGCGAACGGAATCGTTATTTACTACAACCTGCCGGAGCTAAAAAAGACCGACCATATCTCGTTGGAGGTTCGCGACGCAGCCGGCAATCTCGTAAACACGTTCTCGTCGGCGCCGGACAAATCTTACAGGCGCTGGGACGGAGGGCCGCGACCGGAATCGACGTTGGATAAATCGGCCGGGCTGAACCGTTTCGTGTGGGATATGCGATATCCGACAATGCCGGGCGTACCGGGCGTTTACATCGAGGCGAGTTATGCCGGGCACAAAGCGTCGCCCGGCAAATACACCTTCACGATCAAGTCCGGTGATCAGAAAGTGATGACCGAAGCAGAGATCCTGGCGAATCCGCTCTATTCGACGACGCCGGCGCAATATGCCGAGTTTCATCAGCTGATGTCTTCGATGGAAAGCGAATTGACGACGATGCACCGCACGGTCAACAGTATCTTCGAGAAGCAGAAACGGCTCGAATTGCTCCTCGGCGCACTCGGAGACGACGCGAAGTTCGCCTCGGTCAAGAAGGCCGGGGAAGAACTCGTAAAGAAGATGAAGGCCTGGGATGACGATATGGTTCAACGCAAAGCCAAGGCCTACGACGACGTCGAGAACTATCCGAACAAGTTCACCGCGAACTATATGTACCTGATCAATCAGACGGAAAGCGACCTGCCGCGCGTCGGCCAGCCGTCGCTCGATCTGCTGAAGCAGTACAACGCCGAATGGGCCGTTTTGAGATCGCGCGGGAACGAAATTCTTGACAAAGACATTCCGGCGCTCAACAAAATGCTCTGGGAAGCCGGAAAAGGCGCGATCTGGTGAAGGGATTTTCGATTTTCGATTTGCGATTTGCGATTGAGGGGATTCCAGGGGATTCCAGGGGATTCCAGGGGATTCCAAGGGATTCCAAGGGATTCCAGGGGATTCCAGGGGATTCCAGGGGATTCCAAGATTCCAACATTCCAAGGGATTCCAAGATTCCAGAAGTTTGGAATCTTGGAATCTTGGAATCTCTGGAATCCTGGAATCTCTGGAATCTCTGGAATCTCTGGAATCTCTGGAATCCTGGAATCTCTGGAATCTCTGGAATCCTGGAATCTCTGGAATCCTGGAATCTCTGAAATCTCTGGAATCTCTGGAATCCTGGAATCTCTGGAATCCTGGAATCTCTGGAATCCTGGAATCTCTGAAATCTCTGAAATCCTGGAATCCTGGAATCCTGGAATCTCTGGAATCCTGGAATCCTGGAATCCTGGAATCCTGGAATCGCAAATCGCAAATCGCAAATCGATTTGCTTCCTTCATTTCGGCTTTTCAAATCTCCCGAATTTTGAATCGAAAACGTTCAGGACGGGATTGATTCGGGATCGCGGATCTTACGTTGACATCGAAAGTTACGCGCCGGATTAGAAATTGCTCGCTGCAGAAAGAACAGGCGGCCGATCGACGGCCGCCTGTTTTCTTACGGGAGTTGTTCCGACGCTTACTTCGCGCCGCCGGCGAGTTTGCCGATGAGCGTGAAGAGCGGAAGGTACATCGAGATGACGATCGAACCGATCGTGATTCCGAGGAACGCGATCAGCACCGGCTCGATCAACGCGAGCAAGTCGGCGATCGCCGTATCGACCTCGTCTTCGTAAAAGTCGGCGATCTTTCCGAGCATCGCGTCGAGCGCGCCCGTCTGTTCGCCAACGCCGACCATCTGTCCAACCATATGCGGGAAGACATCCGTCGCTTTCAGCGGCTCGACGAAATTCTCGCCGCGTTCAACGCCGGCCCGAACTTTCAGGATGGCGTCTTCTATGACCACGTTGCCGGCGGTCTTCGCCGTAATGTCGAGCGACTGCAAGATCGGCACGCCGGACGACAAAAGCGTTGAAAGGATGCGCGAGAATCGGGCCACCGCGATCTTTCTCAGAATACTGCCGAAGATCGGAAGTTTGAGGAACACGGTGTCCATATGCCAGCGGCCCTTCGGCGTCTTGTAATACGCTTTTAGACCGAAAACTGTGCCGATCAATGCGGCGAGAAGTCCCAATCCGCCCCATCCGGCCAGAAAATTACTGATACCCATCACGATCCGCGTCGGGAGCGGCAGTGCTTCTCCCGGGCCGAGAAGCCCGATGAAGATCGCTTCGAACTGCGGGATAACGACCACCATAATGACCGCGACGGCGGCGATCGCGACGAAGACGACGGCGGCCGGATAGATCGAGGCGGAAACGATGCTGCGGCGCAGTTTCACGACCTTCTCGATCAATGTTGCGAGGCGCTGAAGGATGAGATCGAGCACACCGCCCGTTTCGCCCGCTTCGACCATATGGGTGTACAACCCGTCGAAGACCTTCGGGTGCTTTTCAAGCGCGCTGAAGAGCGTTGCGCCTTCTTCAACGTTCTGACGCACCTGACGCAAAACGTCCTTAAAGAATGGATTCTGCTGTTGTTCGGCGAGAATGTCGAGACATTGAACGAGCGGCAGACCCGCGTCGATCATCACCGAAAACTGGCGTGTGAACACCGCAAGCTCCTTGGCTCCGACCTTTTTGCTGCGGCCGAGTTTCGGGATCGCGATCTCGCGGCCCTTTTCCGAGGCTTGCGTCATCACGATCTGCTCGCGGCGAAGCAATGCGCGCAGTTCGTCCTGATTGGCGGCGTCTCTTTCGCCGGAAACCATTTCGTTCAGGCGGTTACGACCTTTGAAAGCAAATGTTGGCATGATTGTTTTTTTACTCCTGTAAGAATTGAAGTTTGTTAGCCGCGTACCGGCGGGCGCTGCCCGATTCCACGGCCCTGCATATACGGGCTTCCCGGACCACTCGGCGGCCTTCCTCCGCCGGCGAATGATTGATTGAGTCCCGAACCGCGGTCGATGATCTCCTTGAGCTCATCCGGGTTCGAGCTTCGCTGCATCGCAACTTCAAGAGTGATCTGACGCTTATGGAAAAGGGTCGCAAGCGCTTGGTTGAATGTCTGCATCCCGAACTTGTCCTGTCCGGTCTGCATCATCGAATAGATCTGGTGGATTTTGTCCTCGCGGATCAAATTGCGGATCGCCGAATTGGGGATCAAAACCTCGAGGGCCATACAGCGGCCGTCGCCCGTGGATTTAGGAAGCAGCGATTGACAGAGAATTCCTTCGAGAACGAGCGAGAGCTGCGTGCGTACCTGCGCCTGCTGTTCGGCCGGAAAGACGTCGATGATGCGGTTGATGGTCGAATACGCGGAGTTGGTGTGGAGCGTGGCGAAGGTCAGGTGACCCGTTTCCGCGATGCGCAATGCCATTTCGATCGTTTCGAGATCACGCATTTCACCGACGAGCACGACGTCCGGATCTTGCCGCAACGCGGTCTTGAGTGCGTTTGCGAATCCGTGCGTGTCAGCGTTGACCTCGCGCTGATTGACGAGGCAGTTCTTGTGGTTGTGCAGGAATTCGATCGGATCCTCGATCGTAAGAATGTGATCATTTCGTTCGACGTTGATCTTGTCGATCATCGCCGCGAGCGTCGTCGATTTACCGGAACCGGTCGGTCCTGTAACGAGTACGAGTCCGCGCGGTTTCTTGCAGAGATCCGAGACGATCGGCGGAAGTCCGAGCGCGTCGAACGATTTGATCTCATACGGGATCGCGCGAAAAACCGCGCCGACGGCGCCTTTCTGATTGAAAAGGTTGGCGCGGAAACGGGACATTCCCTTAAGGCCGAATGAGAAGTCGAGTTCGAGGTTCTCTTCGAAACGATGCTTCTGGGCGTCGGTCAGAACCGAATAGGCGAGGCGTTTGGTGTCGGCGGGCGTCAACGTATCGAAGCCCTGAATCGGAGCCAGATGACCGTGTACCCGAACCTGCGGCGCCGAATTGGTCGAAAGATGGAGGTCAGAGCCGCCCATATCGGTCATTTTCCGGAGCAGGTCCGGAAGAGTGATGGTCAGTTCGTGGTTTTGTTGTTCGTTGTTCATTGTAAAGACCTTGGATCTCTGACCTTTGATCTTCTTCGCCGAGTCTTCGGACGCAGCTCAAGGATCAAAGATCAGAGATCGAATTTGGTTCTATTTCAGTCCCGCTTGCTGCGGATTCTGACGACGGCGAACGAGCATATTGATCACCTTCTCGGATTCCTCAGCGATGCGCTCGGTCGAATCGGTCGGCGAATTCGTTGAAACGCTGTAGATGCGTCCTTCAACTTCGGCAAAGTAGAAGATCCGCGATTGAACCGCGCCGCCCTTGCCTTCCGCCTGCGCGACAACGACGTACACCTTCTTGCCGCCGACTTCCTTCTGAAAATCGTTCACGACCCATCCGTTCTCTCGAATCATCTGGTCGATAACGTTGCGTCGAAGCGAGGTCGTCGGCACGCCGCCGACCGACTTCACGCGGGCATTGTTATCGTCGCCGGTTGACGGGCCGACAACCGAGATCGCCGCCGAACCGAGTTGCGAGCCGTTTTCGTCGTCAACGCGGAATTGAAGCTCAGATTGCGACGATTGGTTCTTTTTCCAGGTTTTCGGAGCGACGTCGCCGTTCGGAAGAATGGCCGGCGAGTCATCCGTTTTCGTCGTTTTGGCTACCGGCGCCGAGGTTTTGGTTACCGCTTTGGGAGCGTTCGAATTCCGGCGCATTTTGGCGAGCCGGATCTGACGGAGCCTGAGTGCGCGTTTTCGTGCGAGCAGCGCCTTTTTGCGCTTCATACGGGCGTGATACAAACGCCACCATTTCTTAGAGTACTTTTTGATCTTCTTCTTTTTCTTCGCGTATTTGCGGTGCTTTTTCGGCCCCGCTTCGGCAAAGTCCGTGGTCAACGGGATAACGACCCCGACTCCCAACAACAAAACCAACGATAATGCAATTGCCCTAATCATACTTCCTCCAATTTTTACAGAACAGTTTCCTTCACCACTTCCTCGATCGTTGTGATTCCCGCTCGGATCTTATGAAGCCCCGATTCACGCAGGCTGATCATTCCGTTTTCCATCGCTTTGCGACGGAGTTCGATCGCGCTTGCGCCGATGATAATGAGTTCGCGGAGTTCATCATTGATCTCCATAACCTCGTAGAGGCCGACGCGGCCCTTGAAGCCGGTGCCATTGCAGGTCTGGCAGCCTCTGCCTTTGTACAATTTGAGGGTTTCTGCTTCTTCGGCCGGAAATCCAACCTCGATCAGACCTTCGGGCGGGACGTGGATCTCCTCTTTGCAGTCCTTGCAGATTCGGCGGATGAGGCGTTGGGCCTGAATGAGATTGACCGACGTCGCGACGAGAAACGGTTCGATGCCCATATTGACCATACGTGAGATCGTCGAAGGCGCGTCGTTGGTGTGGAGAGTCGAAAGCACAAGGTGTCCGGTCAAGGCGGCTTTGATGGCGATCTCGGCGGTTTCGAAGTCCCGGATTTCGCCGACGAGGACGATGTTCGGATCCTGGCGAAGGAAGGATCGAAGCGCCGCAGCGAAGTTCAAGCCGATCTGTTCCTTCATCTGAACCTGATTGATGCCCGGAAGATTGAATTCGACCGGGTCCTCGGCTGTCATAATGTTCGTTTCGGGCGTGTTCAGCGACTGCAGCGCGGAGTAAAGCGTGTTCGTCTTACCGGAGCCAGTCGGGCCGGTCACGAGCACCATTCCGTACGGCTTGAAGATATTGCGTTGGAACTTCTCCAAACTCGCTTCTTCGAAGCCGAGTTTGGTCATATCGAGCATCAATTTGTCTTTGTCGAGGAGACGAAGCACGACCTTTTCACCGAAGAGCGTCGGCAGCGTTGAGACGCGAAAATCGAGCTCGCGCGAGCGATTGTCGATCCTGACCTTGATCTTGATGCGTCCGTCCTGCGGCAGGCGTTTTTCTGAAATGTCGAGCTTCGACATAATTTTCAAACGCGAGATCAAGGCGTCGCGCATCTTCATCGGCGGATGCATTACATCGTAGAGAATGCCGTCGATGCGGAACCGAATGCGGAAATCCTTTTCATACGGTTCAACGTGAATGTCGGATGCGCCGCGGCGCAGGCTGTCGACGAGAAGAACGTTGACGAGCCGGACGACCGGCGCGTCTTCACTTTGCTGCGCCAGCGCAGCGAGATCGATCTCCTCGTTTTCCTCGATCACTTCGAGTTCTCCGGTAACATTGCCGTCGAATTTGAATTTATCGAGCGAAACGTTGAGATCGGCGTCCGAGAGTTTCTGATCGACCTTGGCACCGTTGCCGTTGCCGTTGCCGTTGCGCGAGAGTTTCGACGCGATCTTCGAGAAGTCGTCCTGACCCGCCATCACGACATCGATCGCTTTCGATGAACTGTAATAGCGCGTAATGCCGGTCTGGAGCGAGGCTTCGGAGGCGATCACCGGTTCGACATTTAGTCCGGTCATGAACTTGATGTCGTCCATCGCGAAGACGTTCGTCGGGTCGGCCATTGCGAGCGTGAGCGTCGCGCCAACCTTTGAGATCGGCAAAACCGTGTATTTCAGCGCCACTTCCTGCGAGATCAATTTGATCGTCTCGTCCTCGATCTGGAAGAGTTCGAGGTTGATCGAAGGAACGCCGTATTGCCGCGAGAGAACCGCGGTGATGACATCGTCCGATATGATCCCGAGCTTGATCAGGTTCGAACCGAGGCGACCGCCGTTGGTGCGTTGGTAATCAAGCGCCTCAAGCAATTGCTGAGACGTGATCAGGTTTTCACGGACAAGAATTTCCCCAAGTTTTGCTGACATTTGATTGCGGAACTTTTCCCTTAACGTGTTTGCTTTGAGGGCCTTACCGAACTGTCTAAACGATCAGATCACTTTGCTGGTGAGTGTCATATCAACGGTGCTAAACACTGTTGATAATTGATGATACGTGTTTCGAGCCGCGGCTGTCAAGATTTCTTTTCGGAAACGAGTGCGATCTGAAACGGAAAAGAGAGTTCAAAAAAAGGAAAAAGCCGCGCCATTGCGGACGCGGCTTGAAAGGTGAATTTCAGTCAGACTAGTTGCGTTTCTTGGTCGTGGTCGTCTTAGTGTTCGTTTTCTGCGGCGTGACGATGTCTTTCAGCGCCGTAATCGCCTCAAGCGCGTCTTTCTTGAATTTGTGACCTTCGGGCGCGAGATCCACGTACTTCTGAAGCGTGTTCGCCGCGTCCTGCAATTGAGCCTTCCCTTTCGCCTGATCGGTGTCCATCGTTACATAACCGATAGTAACCAGGCACAAACCGCGACCGACAAGCGCATCGACATTGTTCGGATCAGTTACCAGGATCTTCTCAAACTCGACGATTGCGGCCTCAAACTCGACCGAGTCCAGCAGTGTCATCGCCAAATCCATCTCGCCTTTGATCTTCTTCGCCGGGTCGGTCTCCACCGCAAGATACTCGGCAAATGCGACCGCAGCGTCCTTGCCGCGTTCGCGATTGACGCCGGTTTGTGCCATCAACCGAAACGCGATCTTGCGGGTCTCGATCGCCTTGAAACGGTTCGCTTCATAGTTCTTCTGGGTGTTCGGGTCGGTCGATGTCGCGGACTTCAGAACTTCGAGCGATTTTTCGCACGCGGCAATGGCATCATCGAAATCCTTCTTCGCCGCCTCGCGCGCCGCCGCCTTGACGGCCTGATCTTTGGACAGAACCGATTCGTTGTATTTGTCGGTTCCGCGTGCAACCAACGTCGTTGCAAGCGAATTCAGGAAAAACGGAGCCGTTCCGGCAAAGGTCGGGTCGGCGTTGTAGCCTTTTTCAAACTCAGTGGCGGCAAGATCATAATTCTTCTCGTTCAGCGCCTTGGTTCCGACCGCGACCGCCTGATCGACGATCTGGTTGGTTTCGAGGATCTTTTTGTTTTTGTTTTCGACCTCGGCCCGCTGTTTGTCCTGCTCTTCGCGTTTCTTCTTGTCTTCCTCGCTTTCCTTTGTCGACTGCGTGGTGGTCGTGGTCATATTGGCCAGCGCCGTTCGAACTTCCTCTTCCGTCCAAACCTGACCGTTGCCGGCGCGAACGTAAATAACAAGTTTGTCATCGCCTGCACGGACGCCCGGATAAATCTCGGGAGAGATCCCGGGTCCGCTGATAGAGAGCGCGAACACCGCACCGAACGGCAGGCCGGCATACTTGAAATAGCCTTTTTTGTCTGTCTTGTCGGACGGGAACTTGGCTTTGATATCGACGCGGAAAACCTCTACCAACGCTCCGACGACCGGCGTCGTCTTGCCGTCTGCGTCTTTCAAAAGAATCTGTCCCCCGACGGGCGCACCTGTCTGTGCCAGAGCAGCGACCGCGCCGACGGCGATAAAAGCAATTGTAAACAGCGATGTAATAAAACTCTTGCGAATCATTTCGTCCTCCAAACCCACTTTCAATCAATCAACCCAAAACCCTTGAAAATCGTTGCTAAGATGCCATCCCGGACAAAAGAGTTTAATGGATTTTCCGTTATTTTACCCCACAACGGCTTCATTTTTGAAACACGTTGACGCCATTGATCGGGAATTTGAACTTAGTTCGGCAAATTCGCCGTCAAAACCTCGATGTCGCCGGTGTTGTTGAAGAAATGCGGCGCGATCCGCAAACGGTCGCCGCGCGGCGAAACAATGATGTTCCGCGATTCAAGATGCTTCGCGATCTCCGACGAAGTCAGCGCGCCGCGATGTTTGATGCAGACGATCTGCGACTTTTCGCCCTTCGCGCGCGAACTTACCACATCGTAATTCGTTGGGCGCAGTCGTTCGCAAAGATCGTCTGTGAGAACTTCCAGATGGCGCTCGATCCGTTCGGCGCCGGCATCTACCAAAAGCCTCAGGCTTTGTTCGAGACCGTAAAACAAAGAAGCGCCGCCGGTTCCCGATTCCCAGGCGAGCGCGTTCGGTTTGAACGGTTGCTCGTAGTCGTCAAAGTCCCAAGGCGTTTCGACGCTGATCCAACCGACGAACGTCGGTTTCACACGTTCCCGGGCACGCTCGCTCAGGTAAAGGATTCCGCAGCCTTCGGGCGAGCATAGCCATTTGTGGCTTCCGCCGGCGCCGATGTCGACGAACTGCGCCGGCAGGTCGAACGGCGTCGTGCCAAGCGCCTGGATAAAATCGACGGCGAAAAGCGCATCGCGCGCACGGGCGGCGCGGCCGATGCGTTCGAGATCGGCGCGAAATCCGGACGCGAACTGAACGGCGCTGATCGCAACCAGTCTCGTACTCTGATCGATCAGGCCGATAAACTCGTTAAGGTCGATCCGGCCGCCGCGTTCCGGACAGGCCCGAAGTTCGACCCCGAAGTCGTCTCTGACACGTCGCCAAGGATAGTAGTTCGAGGGAAACTCCTTCGCGAAAGTGACGATATTGTCGCCGTGGTTCCAGTCGATACCGTTCGCGACGCTCGAGAATCCATCCGCCGTGTTGCGCATAAACGCGATGTTCTCCGGCGTTACGTTCAGCATTTCGGCGAGCAGCGCCCGCGCCCGGTTTTTGGTCGCGATCCAGTCGGAATAGTGTAGCGTTCCGTTCTCCGAAACGTCGCGCAACTGCGTCATTACGGCGTCGGCGGAGATTGTCGGCAACGGCGAAACGGCGGCGCTGTTCAGATAAGTGTGCTTGGTCGCGGCCGGGAACAACCCGCGAATGTAATCGTTCATAAGTCGGACGGATCTTCCGGAGGCTAACAACAGTCGGAAGGCGTTTGGAAACTGGCCGAGACTGGTCTAGTATTTAATCCGGAAAAGAAGTTTGATTATGTTCGATTTTCGTCGAAAAAACCAATACGAATTTGGCGGTGTCTCGGTATCGGACGATGCCGGCATCGAGGTCCAAAAGGTCCGCCGCGAAACGCGTCAGGGACTCTGGCAGGAAACGATCAAGCTTGCGCGCGACATCTTTCTGATCATCGTCGTTTTCGTTCTCTTCGGGGTCTTCATCGCTCAGCCGGTCGTGGTTGAGGGAACCTCGATGGTGCCCCAGTTGCACGACGGCGAGCGCTTGCTCGTCAACAAGCTGATCTACTATAAGATCAAGAGCGTAAGTTGGGGACACCTCGAGCGCGGCGACATCGTCGTTTTCTGGTATCCGAACGATCCGGACAAGAGTTATGTAAAACGGGTGATCGGATTGCCCGGTGAGACAGTCGAGATTCGCAGCGGCAAGGTCTTTATCAACGACAAACAGCTTGAAGAAAGCTATCTGGACGCGGAACATAACCGCAATCTGCCGAACGTGCCGGCGAAGGATGTTGGGATGCATTATTACTTCGTGATGGGCGACAACCGCGACAACTCTTCGGATTCGCGCGTCTGGGGGCTCGTTCCGGAAAAGTACATTTACGGCAAGGCGTTTTTTCGTTACTGGTCGCCGTCAAGTATAGGTTTCCTGAAACACGGCGAGTACAATCTCGACCAGGCGGAAAAGATCGACGATATCCGTGCCGAAGGGGATCGTTGACGGTCGATCGCCGGCACCAATTCGCACGATCTATCACCAAGAGCAATGAACCTGAGCAAAGAAGCGATTCTTGTACTTGAAGACGGACGCACCTTCAACGGTGCGTCTTTTGGCGCCGACGGCGAGGTTTTCGGCGAAATGGTCTTCAACACTTCGATGACGGGCTATCAGGAGATTCTGACCGACCCTTCGTACGCCGGACAGATCGTCTGTATGACGTATCCGTTGATCGGCAACTATGGCGTCAACGAAACTGACGTCGAATCGCGCCGTCCGTGGGTCGAAGGCTTCGTCGTCCGCGAAGCGAGCCGCATCGCTTCGAACTGGCGCTCGACCGAAACGCTCGATTCGTATCTCAAACGCAATGGCATCGTCGGCATCGAGAATCTCGACACGCGCGCGCTCGTGCGGCACATCCGCGACAAAGGCGCTATGCGTGCCGTCATTTCAACCGTCGATCTCAACGAGAAGAGTCTGCTCGAAAAGGTCCGAATGGCTCCGGAAATGGAGAACCGCGAGCTTGCCAGCTCGGTAACGACCGCCGCGGCGTATGATTTTCCGGCGACAGGCGCCGAGGAGTTTCACGTTGTCGCCTACGATTTCGGCGTGAAAACGAACTCGCTCCGGGAATTCGCAAAATTCGGCTGCCGGATCACGGTCGTGCCGGCCGAAACTTCGGCTGACGAAACTCTGGCGCTCAAGCCCGACGGTATCTTTCTTTCCAACGGGCCAGGCGACCCGGCGTCGATGGAACCGGTGGTTTCGGAAATCCGGAAACTGACCACGAGCGGGGTGCCGATGTTCGGGATCTGTCTCGGCCACCAGATCCTCGGACAGGTGTTTGGCGGAAAAACGTACAAACTCAAATTCGGCCATCGCGGCGGGAATCAGCCGATCAAGGACCTGACGACCGGGAAGGTCGAGATCACCTCGCACAACCACGGATTTGCGGTCGATGCCGCGTCGCTGCCGGAATCTGTCGAGATCACGCACATCAATCTCAACGACCAGACCGTCGCCGGTCTTCGGCACAAGAATCTCCCGGCATTCAGCGTTCAGTATCATCCTGAAAGCGCGCCGGGGCCGCACGACTCTGAATATCTCTTCGAACGTTTCATCGATTTGATGAAAGAGCGCGCGAACTGAAACAAAATCCCGCCGACATCGTTAGCATAGTTGCCTGTTCACGTCGCCCGTCTGCATTTCGCGGAACGCTTCACGCTTCCGAGCGAGGTAAGAATCTATGCGTTTGATCCTGTTTTGTCTGTTCGTGTTCGCCGCCGCCAGT
Source organism: Acidobacteriota bacterium (assembly GCA_016715115.1). NCBI lineage: Bacteria > Pseudomonadati > Acidobacteriota > Acidobacteriota bacterium. The sequence goes on along the minus strand of JADKBM010000004.1, from coordinate 360,885 downwards.
GTTTTTGCGCAGCAGCCAGCGGCGTCAGTGAAAATGTCGGCCGCCAACGAACTTTATCTTCAACAGAAATTTGAAGAGGCCGCAAAAGCGTTTGGCGAGGTGACCAAAGACGAGCCGCGGAACGGTCGTGCGTGGTATTTTCTCGGGATGTCGCTCCATTCGCTGAAGCGGTACAACGACGCGATAGCCGCTTTCAAACAAAATGTCTCGATTGCCGGAAATCCGCTCGCAATGTACAACATCGCTTGCGGATACTCGCAACTGGGTGATCCCGACTCGTCGTTTGAATGGCTCGAAAAGTCGCTCAAGGCCGGAGCCGCGCCGAATATCGAAACCGATCCGGATCTCGAAAACATTCGCAAGGACGTCCGTTTCAAGAAGATGGTTGAGATCGCCGACCGCACGCGTCGGCCGTGTATGTATTCCGTCGAAGCGCGTCAGTTCGACTTCTGGCTCGGCGATTGGGACGTTCTCAATCTTGCGGGACAGAAAGCCGGGACGAACTCGATACAGCTCTTCTCAAACGGCTGCGGCCTGATGGAAAACTGGGTCGGGACACAAGGCGGCGACGGCAAGAGCATAAACTTCTACGATCCCGGCACGAAGAAATGGTATCAATCGTGGATCGGAAGCGCCGGCGGCGCGCTCAGGTATTCGGGAACTTTCGAAAACGGCGCGATGAGGTTTGACGGTGAGACTTTCGGCCCGGACGGCAAGCGTACGCTCCAGCGGTTAACGTTTTTCAAGATAGATGAGAACACGGTTCGCCAACTGGCCGAAACGTCGACGGATGAAGGGAAGACCTGGAGCGTAAGTTACGACTTCAAATACGTTCGCCGGAAGTAACCCCGCCGTCGACACATAGGCCCGTCCCTCAAATATGCCTTGATTGCGGGAAAAATCCCCCAATACCCGTTGTCTGATTTGAATCTTTGCCCCTAAATCGGCCATAATTCCCCTTTTACCTTATAAGGACAATTTTCTTTGGCCGAATAGGGCACGCACTTTTCAACTTAAAAACTTAACAGAGAGGATTTAGACGTGGAACTTTATCTGGTTCTTATCATTAGCGCGTTGGCGATCGGGTTCGCATTTTTCCTGATCCAAAACGTGATGAAGCGCGACACCGGAACGCCGGAGATGCAGACCATTTCCAACGCGATCAAGGAAGGCGCCGAAGCATTTCTGGCACGGCAGAACAAAACGATCGGGATTTTTGCCGTGATCGTGGCGGTTCTGCTGTTTTTGCTTTACGCGTTCGTTCGCCCCGAAAGCAAGGCCGACCCGCTCAAAGCGATGCCGCTGGCGCTGTGGACGATCGCTTCGTTCATCTTCGGTGCGTCGTGTTCCGTCGTCGCGGGCTACACCGGAATGTGGATCTCGATCCGCACCAACATCCGCACCGCTTCGGCCGCGACGCGTTCGCTCAATGACGCGCTTCAGACGGCGCTTCGCGGCGGAGCGGTTTCCGGACTCTTCGTCGTCGCGATGTGCTTGCTCGGGATCTCGATCCTGTTCCTGCTCGTTCAGTGGGCCGGCGTCGATCCGCGAAACGTTCCTTTGGTGATCGCCGGTTTTGGTTTCGGAGCTTCGTTTGTCGCTCTCTTCGCTCAGCTCGGCGGCGGTATCTACACGAAGGCCGCGGACGTCGGCGCCGACCTTGTCGGTAAGGTCGAAGCCGGAATTCCCGAGGACGATCCGCGCAACCCGGCGGTGATCGCCGATCTCGTCGGCGACAACGTCGGTGACTGCGCCGGTCGCGGCGCCGATCTCTTCGAATCGACGGCGGCCGAGAATATCGGCGCCCTGATCCTCGGCGCGTCGCTCTTCGCAGCGAACGCCAAACTGTTTTCGCCTTCGCAGCAACTCGGCGTGATCGTGTTTCCGTTGGTTGTCAGCGCGCTTTGCATCATCGCCTCGATCGTCGGCGTGATGATCGTCAGGACCAAGGACGACACCAAGAATCCGATGCAGGCCCTCAACACCGGATACTATGTGACCGCCGTGCTGGCGGCGCTGCTCTTTGGCGGCGCATGCTACTTCTTCCTGAATCCGAAGAATGCGGAAGGCGTTTCGACGGCGCCGGAGGCCTGGATCTATTTCTGGGCGTGCGGCATCATCGGTCTTCTGACCTCGGTCGCGTTCCTTTTCATTACGCAGTACTACACCGAATCGGAGTACCGCCCTGTAAAATCGATCGCCAACGCGTCGGTCACCGGCCCGGCGACGAACATCATCAACGGCATCGCCGTCGGACTGGAATGCGTTGCGATGCCGATCATCGTCATTGCCGTCGCGCTCATCACTTCGTTCTACCTTGGCGAAGCGTCTGGACTTCAGAAAGCCGGACTGTTCGGAACTGCCGTCGCGACGATGGGTATGCTCGGAACCGCCGGCTACGTACTCGCGATGGACGTTTTCGGACCGATCACCGACAACGCCGGCGGCATCGTCGAGATGTCGAATCAGCCTGAAGAAGTACGCGAAAAAACGGACAAACTCGATTCCGTCGGGAATACGACCAAGGCATTGACCAAAGGTTACGCCGTCGGGTCCGCCGCGCTTGCCGCGTTCCTCCTTTTTTCGGCATATCTCGACGAAGTCGCGCATTTCGGCTTGAAGCTTGAATCGATCAACCTTGCGAAACCGGCGGTCTTCATCGGCGGTATGCTCGGAGCGATGCTCGTATTCTTGTTCGCCGCGCTGGCGATCAAAGCCGTCGGCAAAGCGGCGCAGGCGGTCATCGAGGATGTGCGTTCACAGTTTAAGAACGATCCGGGAATTATGGCCGGAACGTCGAAGCCCGACTACGGACGCACGGTCGACATTGTCACCAAGTCCGCGCTCCGCGAAATGATCCTACCGGGAATCCTGGCAGTCACCCTGCCGGTGGCGGTCGGAATCGTCTTCAGGCTGCTCTACAACACGATGGGCGGCGCGGCGTCGCCGAGTGCGGCGACCGGGGCCGAAGTCGTTGCCGGATTTTTGATGGTCGCGACGATCGTCGGAATTCTGATGGCGCTCTTCCTGAACAACTCGGGCGGCGCCTGGGACAACGCGAAGAAGTTCATCGAGACCGGCGAATACGGCGGCAAGGGTTCTGACGCGCACAAAGCGGCGGTCGTCGGCGATACGGTCGGAGATCCGTTCAAGGATACCGCCGGTCCGTCGCTGCACGTTCTGATCAAGCTTCTGGCGACGATCACGCTCGTGCTTGCGCCGTTCTTCATCTAGGATTGCAACTTCGTTGGATTCGATTCTGGATTCCAGATTCCAGATTCCAGATTCCAGATTCCAGATTCCAAATTCCAAGATTCGACGGAGAACTTCGTTGGGATCTTGGAATTTTGGAATTTGGAATTCGGCATCCTGGAATTCGGCATCCTGGAATTTGGAATTTTGGAACGGCAATAAACGGAAACGATCCACCGAGAAATTAGTTGGAATCTTGGAATTTCGGAATCTGAGAACCTGTCGGAAAAAAGCGGTTTGAGAACTGAATCTGCTTCTTCAAGCGTGCGGAGCACGCGAACTTGCGATAGCACCACGTTCCGCTCCGCTTCACGTGGTGCTATCGTACGTGCGTGTGCTCCGCACACTGGGATCGATTTTTCCGACAGGCTCCCAGATTCCAGGATTCCAGATTCCAAGATTCCACGGAGGGATTCGTTGGAATCTTGGAATCTTTGAATTTGGAATCGTGGAAAGACAATAAATGGAATCGATCAAGGTCAAATCGAATTCACGCGAGGAATTGGTCGACATCACTCGTCAAGTGAGGGAACTACTTCCGGGAGCCGGCGCCGGAGTCATCGTACTTTTCACCCAACATACGACCTGCGGACTCACTATTAACGAGAATGCCGACCCTGACGTTAAGCAGGACATCCTGTTGTTTCTCAAGAAAACGATCCCGCAGTTCTGCGAAGGCTTCCGCCACTACGAACATAATTCGGACGCGCACATCAAGTCTTCGCTGATGGGATCGAGCGTCACCGTGCCGTTTTCGGACGGCAAACTGCTTCTCGGAACGTGGCAGGGAATTTATCTCTGCGAATTTGACGGTCCGCGCGAGCGTTCGGTGATCGCTAGTATTCTGATCTGAGAATTGACTTTTACGGTGGGTCAGTTTACAAAAGACATAGTCAATTCGGGAAGAGGAACAAATCCAAAATCCCAAATCACCAATCCAAAATCCCCTTGGCGCATTCGTCTAGTGGTTAGGACGCGAGATTCTCATTCTCGAAACAGGGGTTCAATTCCCCTATGCGCTACCAAAATCTAGTTCTTTAAGGTGAATCGTTTTTCGAACCCGTCGTGTTCGCCGGAATTCAACCCGGCCGCCAGTTCACTCAGAACAGCCTTGAGATCGTCGTTCAGCATCGCCCTGACATTCAACCTCAGGCCGCCGAAGAATCGGCTCTCGACGATCGAGTCGGCGTTCGGCTCAAGTTTCACGAACTCGCCCTCGTCCCATACGAACCAGTCGATCTCCTTGTCATCGACCCGCCAGATGATGTATTCCTTCACGCCGTTCCGTTGATAGACCCGTTTCTTTTCGTTCGTGTCATAAGACGCCGAACTCGAGGCGATTTCAACGACAAGTTCGGGCGACCCTTCAAGGTAGTCATCGTCCGAAATGAACGAATTTCCGCCGAATCCTTCTTTGACGAACAAAACGGCGTCCGGCTGAGGTTCATTGTCGTGATCGAGCCGGACCGTTGAGTTATCGGCGAAATCCGCGATTTCGGTAAACGCGACATAATTTCCGAGCCAAGTCATGATCCGACTATGAGGCTTGGCGTGGTGAGCGATTCGAACAGGTGAAGCCATATAAACCCTTCCTTCAATGAGTTCGGCTTTGACCTTTTCGGGCATTGCGAGATATCGCCGTTCGAATTCGGCGCGCGTCAGATGATCGCCGTTTTCGAGACGCGGAATCGAAGTCAGTCCGGGCTTTTCGGGATTCGGAATTTGAGTTGTAAGGTCAATCGCCATCGTTTTCCCCGTATTCTACTTCGACTTTCGCGGAAAGACCAAGATCGCGTCGCTGACCTTTCGTTCGCCGTCTTTGTCGGACGGTTTGTTGACGACCTTGCCGTCGAGGTACATCGCGGTCGACCCGCCGCCGTCGAGGTTGAGCGCCTCGACGGCACCGATCTCGAGGAGGAATTCGGCAAGTTCTGTGAGCGACATCCCGACGCTGTAGCCCGGCTGTCTGCCGTCGACCGTTACAAGCAGCAGTTTTCCGTTCTTCAATTTTGCAACGGCGGTGCGCGGATGGCGGGTTTCGGCGAACGACTGCGATGATTTTTCTTCCTTCCACGTGATGTCGATCTTGCCGTCGCGGATCAATCGCGGGACGCCCGCCACGATGTCCTCGGCTTTTTCAAACCGTTCGCTCAGTTTCGAAGTGCCGCCCGCGACCGTCATCACGTCGAAGATCAAGGTGCGTTCCGTTAAGCCGCTGATGGCACGTTTCTTCATTGCCTCGACAAGATACTCGTCTTTTGCCGTCTCACCGACGGAAACGATGTAGCCGTCCGGCGGAACTGTCGTGCCGCCTCGATTCTCGATGACATCGACGCGTTTGCAACCGAATTCGCATTGCCGAAACACCAGTTCGGTAGTCGTCACCGGGACCGTCGGCGTTTTTCCGATCGCGGGCGTGTAGAGAATTATCTCGTTAGGTTTTCGTTCGCGATTTATGCCGTCGAACTTTTTCGTTCCGTTTTGAAAGAACCCGATCGCGCCGTACGCATTGAGGCGCCCGAAAAGAACTTCGGTTTTGGATCGGCTATTCAATATCCCGAGCGCCGAGCGGTCCGCGTAACTTTCACTCAGCAATTGTCCGTCGATCTTCAGGACGCCGGCCGCTTCGCCGGCAAACGCGCTCGCGTCGAGCCTGAAAAAGCCAGCGTTGATCGCCGCCAGGGCGCCTTTGCGTTTCGCCATCGCCGATGTTGTTTCGACGCCGATCGCCGAGTCGAACGCGTGAACGACGTCGAGCCGGACCTTCTTGAGGTCGAGTTTCAGGAGATTGATTCGAACGGGCTCGTCCTTTGTCCCGCGCGTCATCTGTGCGTATTCGACGCCCCGTTGGATCAGTCGGTAGTCCTGAGCCGTAACCGGGATCGTCGCGATCAGAAGGATCAGGAGTATGAATGCGGCATTCTTTTTCATCTAAACAACCAGTTCGTCGGTCCCGGGAATCCTGGCGGCTTCGCGGACGCGGCTTTGCAATTCCGGCTTCAAAACGAGAAGATTTCCTGACTAATATGTATCAAATCAGCGAGCGGGTTCAACTCCTCAACGACAAAAATCCAAACAACGGCGGATCATACGTTCTCTATTGGATGCAGATGTTCAAGCGCGTCGCGCAGAACCACGCGCTCGAGGTCGCGATTCGCAAGGCGAATTCGATGAACGTTCCGCTCGTCGTTTACGAAGGCCTGAAGTATTACTATCCGTGGGCGAACAACCGTATCCACACGTTTATCCTCGAAGGCGTCGAGGAAAAGCGCCGCGAGTTTGCGAATCGCGGTATCAGGTACATTTTCTATCTGCAGCAGGACGAAAATTCTCCAAAGCACACCGTCGAGCGACTCGCCGCCGATGCGTGTCTGATCGTTACCGATGACTATCCGTGTTTTATCATCCCGGCGCACAATCGGACGGTCGCGAGCCTTGCCGATGTTCCGGTTTACGCAGTCGATTCGAACGGCGTGATTCCGATGTCGCGTTTTGAAAAGGAAGAATACGCGGCCTACACGATTCGTCCGAAGATCCGGCGGATGCTCGGCGATTATTTGAAGCCGTTTTCGGAATCGGAAGTTTCGGTTCGAGCCGATCGACTTGAGGTCGATTGTCCGGAAACGTTCGTCGATGACATCCCGAAGCTTGTCGGAGGTTGCTCGATCGATCATTCGGTTGCGCCGTCCGAGGTTTACAGGGGCGGAACGGCAAACGGACGAGCGCGACTTAAGAAATTCGTCGACGAGATTCTCCCCGATTACTCGCACGCCCGCAACAAGCCCGAACGCGACGGCAGCTCGCGCCTTTCGCCGTATCTTCACTTCGGATTCTTGTCGCCGGTAGAGATCGCGATCGAGGTTTCCAATGCTGACGCACCGCAGGAATCGAAGGATGCGTACCTTGAAGAACTGATCGTCCGGCGCGAACTTTCGTTCAACTTCACGCGGTTCAATCCGAATTACGATTCGCTGACTTCGTTGCCTGCTTGGGTTCAACTGACGATGCGCAAACACGCTGATGACCCGCGCGATTATCGTTACACGCTTGATCAGCTGGAGAACGCCGAAACGCACGACGAGCTTTGGAACGCCGCGCAGCGCGAGCTGGTAAAAACCGGCGAGATCCACAACTATGTCCGGATGCTCTGGGGGAAAAACGTCATCGCCTGGTCGCGTTCATACGAGGAAGCGTTCGAGACGTTGGTTCATCTGAACAACAAATACGCCCTCGACGGTCGCGACCCGAACAGCTATGCCGGAATTCTCTGGTGTTTCGGCAAACACGACCGCCCGTGGATGGAGCGCCCGGTTTTCGGGACGATCCGATATATGACCTCGAATTCGACCGGGAAGAAATTCGATTCAAAACGATACATCAGGTTGATTTCGGATCTGTGATCTTCGCTTGGAATCCCGCGTCAGGCGGCCAAAACACGGCGCGCGTCGACGTGGCACAGTGTTTATGCCGCCTGAAGGCGGAACTCCAAACAAATCCGAAGTGCCAATGATCTTTTTTCAAGAATTGTTGCGCGTTAATGATTGCGGGGCGACGTTCACGCAATTTCATACAGGAGCAATAATTCGCAATGATCAATCACATTTCAGTTGGGGTCGAGAATCCCGAAAATGTAGCAAACGTAATGGCCGAGCTTTGGAACGGCTACGCTTTTCCTTTTCCACCGAGTCCGGGCGGGTTCATCGTATTCGCCGACGACGGCCGCGGCAGCGCCGTTGAATTTGTGCCGGCCAATATCGAGCTTATTCCCGGAAACGGATTTCCATCGGATGAGAATTTCAGCATCGAGACGCCGACCGAAGAATTCGAAGGCACGTTTCAGTTCGCGCCGACTTCGCCGAAGTATGTCTCGGTTCATCTCGCCGTCAATTCGCCGCTGAGCGTATCCGAGGTCCAGGCGATCGCCGATCGCGAAGGCTGGCGAGTGATGAAGGCCAACCGCGGCGGCGGATTGTTTCAATTGATCGAGGTCTGGGTCGAGAACCGGTTTATGATCGAGGTCTTTACTCCGGAGATGACGGCGCGCTACGTCGAGATCGCGACGCCGCAGAACTGGGCGAACTTCATTCAGGCGCCGTTCGAAATCAGGCCCGAGCGTGCAAACAATTTGAACTTAATCGGCTGAGTCGCCGTACAGAAGAAAGGCGGCGCACTAAGTTGTTCAATGTTTTGTTCACGCTCTTTGACATTGAAAAACTTTCAGCCGCGCCGCCCTTTCCGGCGATTTCGAATTTTCTACCCCCGTTGAAAATCCGAAAGACCGCCGGGATTTTCTTTTTTGCTCAAACGTCCCGCGAATTTTCAATCACGGAACTTAAGCCAGCTTCCGTTCCAGTCGTAAATCTCCAGCGCACGAAACCGCTTCTTATAGTCGTAAAACGAGTTGCCGTCGTAAATGTAGCCGTGGTAATAGTATTTTTTTCCTGATTCAAGAGCAAACTCGATCTCGCGCAGTATGGTGAAGATTCCCAGACGGCGGTTGGTTTCCTCGGGATCGAACATTCCGTAAATGCTCGATACCGCGATTTTTCCAACGTCGAAGAAAGAAACCGCCATCAAACGCGCGCCGTCGTAAACCGCGCATTCGAGGCCTTCGCACGGGACGCTCGCCGGTTCAGGCGAGACAAAGTCGTAGATCGACTCCGGAACGGCGTGCTGAAAGCGCTGTTTGTGACGATCGAACAAGTCGTGAGTCTCATCCGAGACCCGCGCCGGCCTGAAAACGGTTTCAAGATCTTCGTTGCGCTTCAGCGTGCGGCGCTGGCTTTTCGAAAAGCTGAAGGTAGAAAGGTCGATCCTCAAGGCAAAGACGCGCCGGATCTCCGAATCGTAAAACCCAAGGTTGTAACGAAAGTAGTGTTCGCCGAAGTGCCGCCAACCGCCGGCGAGGAGTTGATCGGTCGCTTCGGGGCCAACGTGCGCCGCGAAAAACTGCTCGTTGATGAAAGAGAAATTCTCCACAGCGGAAACTGAAAAAGGCGAGAGAACGCAAATCATCGATCATCGACGATTCCTGCAATTCTCCCGCCTCGTTGATGGTTGGTTAGCTTGTCGCCGCGTCGGCGATCTCGTCGGATTCGCTGACTTCCGCTCCCGCCTCGACGGCCGAGGTTTCGATCGGCGCATAACCGGTCTTGACGGCGGCGCTTCGCTTGTCCGAGGCTTCCTTTGCCTTGAGCATCGAACAGCTTCCTTCGAAGATCGCACCGTCTTCGACAATGATCCGCGGCGTCTGAACATTCCCGACGACACGTGCCGAACGTCCGAATTCGAGCTTTTCGGTGGCGATGATGTCGCCGTTGACGATTCCGTTGACAACCGCCGCGGCCACCGCGATATTGGCGTCGACGCGCCCCGTCGAACCGATGATGAGCGTGCCATTCTCCGACGTCACGCGTCCAGTCAGATGTCCGTCAACGCGAAGCATCGCCTGAAAAGCGGTCTCGCCGGTCAGGACGGTTCCATTGCCGACATAACCGCTCAAACGGCCTTCCTTAATGTCGCGTGCCATCGACTCGCTTTCCGACACGGCCCGCGGCGCCTGCGGCTGAACTTCTCCGGAATACTGGTAAAAATTGCCCTGTTCCTGAACGTTCTCCGTTGCGTTCGGCTGATCTTTCGCCGAACTTCGACCCATTCTAATCATATTTGTTTCTTTTTCCTCCGCTTGACTGTCTTGCGACTCGCACGTCCGATTAGTGGTTCAGGGGGACGAATCTAACCAAGTTGAGCCGTAAATTTCCAATGGTAATTTACTGAAACGACGATAGTTCGTTACTTTCCAGTTTGAGTTTCAATCATAGAGAGTTTACCTGACCGTGTCTAGCAAAAAGTGAGCAGTGAGCGGTGAGCAGTGAGCAGTGAGCGGTGAGCAGTGAGCGGTGAGCAGTGAGCGGTGAGCAGTGAGCAGTGAGCGGTGAGCGGTGAGCGGTGAGCGGTGAGCGGTGAGCAGTGAGCAGTGAGCAGTGAGCGGTGAGCGGTGGTCGGTGAGCGGTGAGCAGTGAGCAGTGAGCAGTGAGCGGTGAGCGGTGAGCGGTGAGCAGTGAGCGGTGGGCAGTGTTCGGTGGTCAGTGGTCGGTAGTCAGTAGTCAGTGAGCGGTGAGCAGTGAGCAGTGAGCGGTGAGCAGTGGTCGGTGGTCGGTAGTCAGTGAGCGGTGAGCAGTGAGCGGTGGGCAGTAGTCAGTGAGCGGTGAGCAGTGAGCAGTGAGCGGTGAGCAGTGGTCGGTGGTCGGTAGTCAGTGAGCGGTGGTCGGTGGTCAGTGGTCAGTGGTCGGTGGTCAGTGGTCGGTGAGCAGTGAGCAGTGTTCGGTAGTCAGTGAGCGGTGGGCAGTGGTCGGTGGTCGGTAGTCAGTGAGCGGTGGGCAGTGGTCGGTGGTCAGTGGTCGGTGATCAGTGGTCAGTAAGCGTATATCGCAACGCGGTCAAATAACCGGCTAATGACGCGTAAATGCGTAATCCGCTATCACGGATGGTACTGACTGGCCAAACTCACCGCTCACCGCTCAATGGCCACCGACCACCGACCACTGACCACCGCTAATTAAGAAGTGATTCAATAACGACCGGCTGGATTCTACTGCCGATGAGATGTTCCTCGCTGTGATCGAAGACCGCGTCGAGTTCCTTTTCGATGCTGCCGTGGCCTTGCGGGATCTGTTTGATGAGCGGTTCGAAATTCTCGAAGTCGTAGAGGCTCGTATCGAGGAGATGCGAACCGGTCACGTTCGTCAGCGCCGTCATTATCGAACTTCGGATGAACGGAATCTCCTTCTCAAGGTCCGTTACGAGATCCTTGACCCGCGCACGCTTGAGGTTCGGCTGCGAACCGCACAAATTGCAGGGAATGATCGGAAACTGTCGTTCCTGAGCATACTGCGCGATCTCCTTTTCCTGCGCGTACGCAAGCGGCCGGATGACGGTATTGGTTCCCGCGTCTGAACGAAGAATCGGCGGCATCGCCTTCAGCTGTCCGACAAAAAACAGGTTCAGAAGAAATGTTGCGATGATATCGTCGGCGTGGTGACCGAGCGCGACCTTCGTGCAGCCTTCCTCAATCGCGACCGAATAGAGAATTCCGCGGCGCAAACGAGAACAAAGAGAACAAAACGTCTTGCCTTCGGGGATATGCTGTTTGACGACGGTGTACGTGTCCTCTTCGACGATCCGGTAGTTGACGCCGATCGATTCGAGGTAATTCGGCAGCACTTCTTCGGGAAAGCCGGGCTGCTTCTGATCGAGATTGACCGCCAGGATCTCGAAGTTGACCGGTGAGCGCTTCTGCACATCGAGCAGCAGATCGAGCAGCGTGAAGCTGTCTTTCCCGCCCGAAAGGCAGACCATTATCTTGTCGCCCTCTTCGATCATTCGAAAATCGGCGATGGCCTTGCCCATCTTCTTCAGCAACTTCGTTTTCGTCTTGGTCTCTACAAACAAACTACGGCACCTCCGAAACTAGAAATTCTGACACGTCAGGCGCCGACGCGCAAGCAGTGAGGGTAAGCAGTGAGCAGTGAGCAGTGAGCAGTGAGCAGTGAGCAGTGAGCAGTGAGCAGTGTCCTTGCCTGAAATAGGTTGACCGTTTTTTGAGTTTAATTTCAACTCAAGGAGCGAACAACTATGGCAAATTTAAGTGAATATGAAAAGCTGACGGTCAAGGAACGACGCAACAGGACTTTCAGTGAAGAGTTCAGGCGAAAGAAAGTGGGTGAGATCGAGCGTTGCGTCACGTCGGTCAGTGAGGTGAGCCGCGAATATCAGGTTTCCCGGTCTGCAATATATGCATGGATGCGTCAGTATTCACGTATGAGAAAAAAACAGGAGCGGCTTGTGCTGGAGAGTCTGAGCGACACGAGAAAGATCAAGGCGTTGAAGGAAAAGGTGAAAGAGCTGGAGCAGGCTGTCGGGCAGAAGCAGATACAGATCGATTTCTTTGACAAGATGATCGATCTGGCGGAGGAAGAGTACGGCATTGATATTAAAAAAAATGTACTTCAAAGCCCTCCGGTGGTTCTGGTCGAACCGGGAAAGGCACGGGCACAAAATGAATCAGCTGTATCGGGCAATGGGTATCAGCAAGCAGGCGTTTCACCAGCATACGGAACGTCATCTCAGGATGTTGGAAGAGCAGGAGCAGCTTCTGCCGGTGATCGCCGAGATACGGCGCGATCATCCGCAAATGTCGTCGCGCGTCATGTACGGGATGATAAGGCCGATGCAGTTTGGCAGAGACCGGTTCGAGCAGTTTTGCTTTTCGCACGGGTTCAAGATCGAGCGGAAAAGGGGCATATCACCGCACGACGGATTCGCGCGGGGGTGACGCGATTTGACAATTTGATTGCCGGATTCGAGTTGACGGGTGTAAACCAGGTTTGGGTCAGCGACATAACCTACTACAGAATAGGCGAAAGGTTCTATTACCTGACCTTCATTATGGACCTCTTCTCAAGACGGATCGTGGGCTATGCGGTCTCGGACAACCTGATGACCGAACACACCACGCTGCCGGCAATACGGATGGCGATCGCGGGTCGCCGGCCCGCACCTGGTCTGATATTTCATTCGGACGGCGGCGGCCAGTATTACTGCAAGGAATTCGTGAAACTGACCCAAGCCTGTAATATGAAAAACAGCATGGGCACGAGTGTCTATGAGAATCCGAATGCCGAACGCGTAAACGGAACTATTAAAAACAGTTACGTCAGATTCTACGGGCCGGAGAATTTATCCCAGCTAAGGCAGATGACTGAAAAGGCGGTCAATATGTACAACAATTACAAGCCGCATACGGCATTGAACTCCTTAAGCCCCGATGCATTCGAAAGGCAGCAGGAACGAGTTTTTCTTAGGCATGGAGGGTTCAAAAGTAATTGAAGAAAAGCCGGACAATAAATGCCCGGCTCCGCGACAAACTACTTCGTCACCCGGAGGTCTATCCCTGGTGAGTTGCTCTCCAGCATTGCTCACTTCCGTTTCGATCTCCGAAACGAAGGTATCCGATATTTTGACGAAAAAGCAAACAAATGTTTTCTAGCAAACTCAAAAAACGGTCAACACTATTCAGGCATTGACACAGTGAGCAGTGAGCAGTGAGCAGTGAGCAGCGGTCAGTCGGGCGGAGCTACTCACCGGATACCGACCACCGACCACCGACCACCGCCTCACTGCTCACTGCTCACTGCTCACTGCCCACTGCTCACCGTTCAGAACTTCAGTTTCCGCGGGGCGAACATCTTGTCGTCGATCTCGACGTTGTGCTTTACGGTCTTGATGGTTGAAATCATCTCGCCGGTCGTCGGCGTCGAGTTCAGCGATCTGAAGGAGATTTTGATGCCGTCCACCTCGCGGTAATCCGAAAATTCGATCGAGTACGGCAACGAATTGTCGCTTGTGCTCGACGGTATCACGCCGCGGCGCTTGAGCAGCAGAAACGTCTTTACGGAATATAGGTCGGTAAATTTCGTTCCCTTTTCCGGTGTAAATTCGACCGCCCAGCATTCCTCCTCGCCGACCTTTTCGATGCCTTTGACCTCGACCGTTTTGTAGTTCGTTTTCCAGTTTAGCGGAGCGAGAATATCGTTGTTGATCCGTGCGTCTTCAAGGCGTTTGCCCGAGTATTTCTCAACCTCGGAAAAGGTAAAGACCTCTTGGCCGCCGGTACCGTCAAAGTAATCGAAGCCCTTGGCAATGACTTTGCCGAGCGCCGTCATCGACGTTTCGGTCGCTGATTTGTTCGGGAACTTTGAATAAGTCGTCGCGCTGCCCCGCATTCCCTGATTGACGATATCCAGATCGAGCGTCATAACGCGGGACTTGATCTTGCGCCAGTTCGCCTCGCCGCCGATTGCCTCGATCGATTTCGCCATCAGTTCATCGACGCTGATCTTTGTGGTTGCGTCGGCGTTCGAGTCGATCCGGTTAAACGTTGGTTCGCCTTGCGGCTGAACCAGTACGATCGCCGCCACCTTGCCGTTCTCGCTCCGCTTTACCTTGAGCGAAAAGTCATCCGGCAACGGATTCATACGGTAAACGTCCTTCGATTTTTCGGCCAGGAAATACGGCTGCTGGCCTTCCACGACAAGCGCGACCTTGCCGTCCAGTTCCTTGATCTCGACCGTCGCCGCGCCTTTGTCCACCTGATACTTGCCGATCAGTTCCTTCAAACCTTCCGTGTTTCCGGAAACGGTCGGCGCGCCGACTTTGGGGAGCGTATAGTTGCCCTGCGGCTGTTCGAGGAACATCGAATCGTCCTTGAACGTCGCGAAAAACCCGTCGGGCGCGCCGACAAGTCTGTATTTGCGTCCGCCGACGTTCTCGAGCGCATATGTCGGCTGGTTTGGAACTACGGCGACCAGCTTGCCGTTTTCAAGCTTCACCTCGATATCGAAGCCGGCCGCTTCCATACGGTATTTTCCGACTTCCTTCGCCATCGCGTCTCCGGAGACTTCCTGAGGCGCGTTCGGATTTCCGAGGATGTTCTCCCAAACGATCGGCATCAGTTCGCTCCCAAGCGATGAACCCGAAACATTCGTGAGCATCACGAAGCCGAGTTTCTTCTCCGGGATCATCGCCACGAGCGCGTTGAAGCCGTCGATATTGCCGCCGTGTTCGAGGACCTTCATCCCGTTCCAATCGCGGACGAACCAACCGAGGCCGTAGGCGATCTTGCCGTTCGGCGTGACGTTCATTTGTTTCTTCGTCCACTCGTCGAAGTTCTTTTCACTGACGAGCCGTTTGCCGTCGACGCTGCCGCCGTTCAATACGAAATCGAGCCATTTCGTCATATCGCGGGCCGAAGAATTGATCGCGCCGGCGGGAGCGACCTGATCGATCGAACGGAAGGGCAATCTTCGCGTTTCCTTGGTGTCGAAGTTGTACTCGTATCCGAGCGAGTAATCCTTCGCCTTTTGCATCTCGGTCAGGTCCATCGTCGAATTGGTCATCCCGAGCGGCTTGAAAATACGTTCGGGAACGAATTTCTCCCACGTCGTCTTCTGCGTTTGCGCGACGACCTCGCCGGCCGCGGCGAACATAATGTTGTTATAGAAGAATTTCTCGCGCAGTTTCGCCATCGGCTTCGCGCCGCCGACGACCTGGATCAGTTCCTGCCGCGTCAGTTTGCCGGTGATCATCGCGAGGTCGGTCCGGTTGAGCCCAGAGGAATGGTCCAACAGATCGCGCACCGTCATATTCTTGTCCGTTTCCGGATCCTGCATTTTGAAGTAGGGCAGATACTGGCGCGGACTCGCGTCGAGGTCAACCTTGCCCTCGTCGGCCGACATCAGCACGCTGAGCGCCGTAAAAGCTTTGGTCGCCGAGCCGATCGCGAACTGCGTGTCGGGCGTGACCGGGATCTTTTTCTCGAAATCCTTGAAACCGAGGCCTTTCGCAAAGATCACTTTGCCGTCCTTGACGATGGCGAGCGACATCCCGGGAATCCCGAGTTCCTTGCGGCGCGCGTCGGTCTTTGACTCGATCGTCTCGAGCGCCTTGGTGAGATCGGTCGAAGGCTGAATGACCGACGTCTGGGCCGTCGCAAGTTGCGGAATCGCGGCGGTAAATATTGACAGTACAAGTGTTAGCGAAAGAAGATAGCGTAAGAATTTGCTTTTTGACATTAAAAAGTCTCCGATAAAATGAAATTTGATTCCGGCATTTCTTACGTCGAAAGCCGCCGAAAGGTTCGATTTTCACAGATATCCGCGTAACTTCCGCGACGGCGTTCTATGATATACTTCTTTCGTTTATGGGACTTCCGAAACTCAAAACGAAGATCAGCGTCGCGGACTACCTCGACGGGGAATTGATCAGCGAGGTCAGGCACGAGTATCTCGACGGCGAGGTCTTTGCAATGGCCGGCGCGAGCGAAAGGCACCATCGAATCTCGTTGAATCTCGCAAAACGCCTCGACGATCATCTCGAACGCTCGAAATGTCAGGCCTTCATGGCCGAAATGAAGCTCAAAGCGGATGAAAAGACGTTTTACTACCCTGATGTCTTCGTCAGTTGCGACAAAGACCCGCAAAGCGAGTACTTTCGGGAGGAACCGGTCTTGATCATTGAGGTTGTTTCAGCCTCGACACGCCAGATCGACAAGCGCGAGAAACTTCGGGCCTATCAGGCGATCCCGACGGTTCAGGAATATGTGATCGTCGAGCAGGACAAAGTACTCGTCGAACTTCATCGCCGCCTGCCGGACGGGCGCTGGCTGACACATATTTACAACAAAGGCGATTTTGACGAAATCATCGAATTCCGCTCGGTCGAGATGACGGTCACGCTCGAAGAGATCTACAACCGAGTCAAATTCGACTAGCTGACGCCCGCGACCGAACGCAGTTCGGCCACGATCTGCAAGAGTTTCTCGATTGCAAACCCAACTTCGGCTTCCGTGTTGTACCGTCCGAGTGAAAATCGGATCGATCCCATCGCCTGACCGTACGGGATGTTCATCGCCTGCATCACCGGTGATGCGGTGTGCGTTTCCGAGTTGCACGCCGAACCTGTCGAAACGGCGACGCCGGCCGCGTCGAGCCGCGCAACGATCATTTCGCCGTTGATCCCTTCGAAAGAGATGTTCGAAGTGTTCGGGAGGCGGAGCGATCGGTCGGTGGTCCCGTTTAACCGAGAATTTGGAATTTTCTGCAAAATTTCGTTCTCCAAACGGTCGCGAATTTCGCGAACGCGGTCCATTTTCGACAGATCCGCCGCGAATTCGGCGGCTTTTCCGAGTCCGGCAATTTGATGAACAGCTTCCGTTCCCGCACGCCGGCCGCGCTCTTGCCCGCCGCCGATCGACCGTGGCGCCAAATCGACGCCGTTCTTGATATATAGCGCGCCGATCCCCTTCGGCGCGTGAAACTTGTGCCCGGAAAGCGCGAATAGATCAATCGCCGTCCGCTTGAGGTCGATCGCGACCTTGCCGACCGCGTTGACGCCGTCGACGTGGAACAACGCGGCCGAATTTGCTTTGACGATTTCAGCCAGATCGGCGACGGGGAAGAGAATTCCGGTTTCGTTGTTGGCGAGCATCACCGAGACGATCGCGGTGTCGGCGCGCAACTCGCGCCGGAGTTGGTCCGAATCGAGGGCTCCATCACCACTGACATCGAGCCACGAGATTTCGTATCCCTTTTTTGACAGAAGTTCACACAGTTTTCGAACCGCTTCGTGTTCGACGCGAGTCGTAATGATATGACGCTTTTCCGGCAAAGATTCGAGCGCGCCGAGAATCGCCCAATTGTCGCTTTCGGTTCCACCGGACGTGAAAACGATCTCGTCGGATGACGCGGCGCCGATTAACGAGGCAACCTCTTCGCGCGAACTTTCAACTATTCTTCGGGCTGCGCGTCCGGCGGCGTGTCCCGAAGACGGGTTGCCGAACGAACCGGTCAGAAACGGTATCATCGCTTCGAAGACTTCGGGCGCAACTGCGGTCGTCGCGTTGTTGTCGAAATAAATCATAGACATTGATTGATAATTGTTTATGGTTACTTGATAATGTCAAACTGACCGGCACAATGCCGGAGACATTTGCGAGCCAAGCTGATATTAACGAGTGAAGTCAACCTTAACAATCACTGAACCGACAGGAAAGTCCTGGGATGTCGATCTGGTTCCGGAGACCGTCTATACCATCGGGCGGGCGAAGGAAAACGATATTGTCCTTAATGATCGCCGCGTCTCGCGCCACCACGCCCACGTCTATTCTGACGGCGATGGGGTCAAGCTCTTTGACGGCGTGATCGTCGACGGCGAGATCAAGCGCAGCGTCAACAGGGTTTTCGTAAACGGTCTTCCAATTTACGAGAAGAACCTCTCCGAAGGCGATGTCGTGACCATCGGCGAGACTCGGCTCGCGTTTCACCGATCCATCGAAACAGTCGCGCCGGCAACCGACCGTACGGCGCCGATCACGTTCGAAGCGCCGGTTGCCGCACCGCCCGTCGCGACGGCCTTGCGATACGACGATCAACCGCTCGGACATACGCAGCTTCTGATCTCCGCCGAAAAGCTCATCGGCAAAAGCGTGACTTCGATCGAGGCCGAGTTGACGACGCCGGCGGAACTGAAAATGCTCCGACGCAAGGCCCAAACGCTCGAAATGCTTTACGAGCTCAGCAAAACGCTCGGGAATGTCTTCGACCTGAAAGAGATCTTTATGCGCGCCACCGATCTCATTTTTCGCGGAACGCCCGCCGACCGCGTTGTGGCGTTGCTCGCTGATGAGACGATCGACGGAAAGATCCTCGACTACTCGCTGGTTCCGATCGCGATGAAGGTTCGCGACGCGCAACTCGAGAAACTGACCGAAAAACTCACGGTCTCGCGCACGATCACGCAACGCGTCATGCGCGATAAGGTTGCGCTGCTGTCGCAGGACGCAAAAACGGACGAAAAGTTCGTCGGCGCCGAGTCGATCGTTTCGCAGGGCGTCCGTTCGACGATCTGCGCGCCGCTGATCACGGAGTCGAACGTCCACGGTGTGGTTTACGCCGACCGCCTCGACCCGTTCGCGACATTTACGTCCGACGACCTCGAACTGATCTCGGCCGTCGCCGCGCAGACGGCTGTTTCGGTCGAAACCGTAAAGGCACACAAGCGCCTTGCGCGTGAGGAAGTGGCGCGTGCGAACTATAGCCGTTTCATGCCGGAGTATGTTGTAAAACAGTTGCTTGACAACCCCAATTCGTTTAAGCTAGGTGGCGTTAATCAGAAGATAACCGTGTTGTTCGCGGACATTCGCGGCTTTACTTCGATCTCGGAACGCGAGAATCCTGAGAAGATCGTCGGAATTTTGAATCGCTATTTCACCGCGATGAGCGAGATCATCTTCGCTTACGGCGGTACGCTTGACAAGTACATCGGCGATGGACTGATGGCTTTGTTCGGCGCGCCGAACGCGTCGCCTGAGGATGCGAAAAACGCCCTGACGACGGCTGTCGCGATGCAAAAACGACTGATCGTTTTGAATCAGGAACTGATCGCCGACGGACTGAACCCGATCGAGATCGGCATCGGGATGCACACCGGACTCGCCACCGTCGGGTACATCGGCTCAGAGAAGCGAAGCGAATACACGGCGATCGGCGATACGGTAAATCTGGCGGCCAGGCTTGAACAGAATTCAAAGGGCGGTCAGATTCTGATCAGCGAGGCGACGGCAGCCGAATGCCGGGAACTGATCCCCCTGATACCCCACGAACCGCTGACGGTGAAAAACCGGCTCCAGCCCGTCACGCTGTATGAAGTAAAATGGAACTAACCGAGAATTAGAATTCTCGATGAGTTTGTCGGAAGCGAAAAAGAAGTCTTCCTCGAATATGCGAATTTCGTCACTCAAAAATCTGGTTACCGATTCGATGGCAATCGATATGGGGACGTCGAGCACGATCATCGCCGTCAACGGCCGTGACATTGTATTGGACGAACCGTCATACATCGCAGTCAACGATCTTTCAAAAGAGGTCGTCGCTTTCGGTCAAGAAGCTTACGACATGATGGGTCGCGAAGGACGCGACATCACGGTCGTCGCGCCGCTCAGCGGCGGCGTCGTGGCCGATTTTGAAAAGACCAAGCGAATGCTCGCCTATTTCGTCCGAAAATCGAAGTCAGGCGCTTCACAGATGGCGACGCGGGCGATTATGAGCATCGTTTCAGATGCCACGCACGTTGAGCAGCGCGCGTTGATGAATGCTGCGGAAGAAGCGCATATCGGTAAAGTCAGCCTCGTTGAAGAAGGACTCGCGGCGGCCTTCGGCGCCGGGGTTTCGCCGAATGATAAACGCGCGTCGGCGGTGGTCGACCTCGGGGCCGGAACGACGAACATCGCCATCATCGCCAAGGGGACGGTGATCAGTTCGACATCGTCGCGGATCGGAGGCAACGATATCAATAACGCGCTGGCGACCCATATTCGTCGGCATCGCGGACTTCAAGTCGGCGAGGAAACCACTGAAAACCTGAAGACGAATTTTTCCTCGACCTTTCTGCCCGAAGACATTGCGCGGTCGATCGAGATTCGCGGACGCGATGTTCAAACCGGAAGTCCCGGCGCCGTCGACATCACCGCCGGTGAGGTCTATCCGGTCGTCGAAGCGATCGTCCGGCGCGTCGCACAAATGATCAGCGATACGTTGACCGAACTGCGACCTGAGGTCGCCGCCGATATCTACGACCGCGGCGTGATCCTGACCGGCGGCGGTGCGCTGCTTCATGGAATCGACCAGTATTTCCGAAATTTCGTCAGTTTACCGGTGACGGTCGCCGACGAACCGCGTTACGCGACGGTTCGCGGTCTCTTGAAGATGTTTGCCGAACCCGAACTCCTCGAACGCGTTTCGCGAAACGAACTCAGCCTGCTGCAGAACGCCGAGATTCCCTTTGAAGCATAACGAATGACGCAACGCGGGAGAGGCGTTGACCGGATGCCTCTTCAGAAGCCCCGATTCAGGATCGAAAACCCGGCGCTAAAATCAAAATGTTAGGTTTTCTGGAGATCTTCAGGCGTCAGATACTTCTGGCGCGCGTTTCGGGAATACCGGTGCGCATCGACCTTCGTTGGCTGTTCGTCGTGGCGCTGATGTCCTGGATCACTGCCGCCTACCTTTCTCCGCGCTACGTCGAAAACTTCGCGGCGGCGTTGTCGATCGGTGCGGCGACGACCATTATTCTGTTTTTGTCGATCTTCATCCACGAACTCGCGCATTCGATGGTCGCACGCTGGGAAGGCGTTGAAGTTCTTGAGATCGTCCTCCATCCGTTCGGCGGACTCGCGCGTGTCCGACGCGAACCGGACACGCCGCGAGCCGAGTTTCGGATCGGCGTCGCGGGGCCGGCCGCAAGTTTCGCCCTGGCGGTGGTCTTCGCGCTGTTGATGGCCGCGGCCAACGGTCTGCAGAGCGAAGTGCTGATCCTTGTCTTGTTCTTTCTCGCGCTCTGGAATTTTATGCTCGCCGTTTTCAATATGTTTCCCGGCTACCCGCTCGACGGCGGGCGCGTGCTCCGGGCGTATCTGTGGCGACGCGGAATGGATCTGAACGAAGCGACGATCGTAACCGGGAAGTTCGGGAAAGTGATCGCCGGTTCGCTGATGGCCTTCGGACTCATTGTGTCCGTGTTACGAGGCGATTTCTTTACCGGCTTCTGGTCGATTCTTGTCGGGTACTTCCTTTATGACTCGGCGCGCGGAATCATTGAAGAGGTGCGCCGTTTTGACGGTATGACCGTCGAAGAGGCGATGGAACTTCCCGTCACGGTCGCTCCGGAAATGAACTTGCTGCTGTTTGTCGACACCGTTTTGCCGCAGCATCGACGGGCCGTTTTTCTGGTCGCGAAGAACAAGCAGTTCTTCGGCGTGCTATTGCTCGAAGAACTCAAAACCAGACCCCGCGAAACGTGGCATAAAGTTCGGGTCCAGGACGCAATGCGTCCGGTCGAACCCGACTTTTTTGTCGAGACGAACGCTCCGCTCGCCGATGCCAAGATACTGTTGCGTGAAAACGGAATCAACGCGCTCGGCGTCATCGACGAAGAGGGGCGGCTTGTCGGATTTTTGCAGCGTGGCCGGATCCGAAAACGCAGTTAGACGGAACGCAAATTGCGTTGATTTCAATCGTCTCACATACGGACTCGAGTTGCCGTTCCGGAATCGGGTCAGAGATTCGATAGAAAATTGTTATTATTGTCAGGGAAATCTCCGCGCAATGCAGTTGACTGATTACATTCCGACGATCAATACGGCACGCAGCGTGATAGACATCGCGCTCGTGTTCGTCATCGTCTATGTAGTGCTTAAACTGCTCCGCGGAACGCGCGCCGTGCCGACGGTTGTCGGGATGGTCGTGCTCGCGCTTCTCTACTGGATGGCCGTCGCGCAGGATCTCTTCACGCTCGAATTCGTGCTGCGTTCCGCCGTTTTCGTGTATCCGTTTCTGATCATCGTCCTTTTTCAATCCGAGATTCGGCAGGCGCTGATCTACTTTGGCAATCGACTCAGGTTTCCGATCCTTCGGCGGCAGCGTGGGCTCGGCGAGAATATCTATGACGAGATCGTGCTCGCCGTGACGAGCCTTGCATCGGACAAGATCGGCGCGCTGATCGTCATCGAACGTCACGTCGGACTCCGAAATTTGATCGACGCGGGCGTCCAGATCGACGCCAAACTCAGCTATGACCTTTTGGTGACGATGTTCCATACGTCGACGCCGTTGCACGACGGAGCGGCGGTCATTCAACGGGATCGGATCGCCGCGGCATCGGTGTTTTTGCCGCTGACGAAGAACGCGACCGTTTCGCGCGATCTCGGAACGCGACATCGCGCGGCGATCGGCGTGACTGAAGGTTCGGATGCGATCTCGGTCGTGGTTTCCGAAGAAACCGGTTTGATAACGTTCGTCGAGAACGGCGTGATGAAGCGCAACCTCGACCCGAGCCAACTTCGCGTTCTTCTTCTGAACGCAATGGAGATTCCGGTAGTCGAGCGCAAGCGCGAAGCGACAAAAACGATGGCGGAAGAGAACGCCATTTGATTTGGGATTTCGGATTTGGGATTTCGGATTTGGGATTTGGGATTTGGGATTTCGGATTTGGGATTGCGGACTTTGACGCCGGGACATTAAAGATCAAAGGCCAAAGATCAAAGATCAAAGCCCAAAGATCAAAGGCCAACGATTCGGTTTATGACGGGAATTCTGCGAAAGATTTTTCTTGAAGACTGGACGATGAAACTCATCGCGCTGGTGATCACGCTTGCGCTTTGGTTCGGAGTTTCGGGGCTTCGCGAGCCGAAGACCGAGCGTCTTCGGAACGTAGCTCTCAACCTTCGTGTTTCCAACGACGTCGAGATCACCAATTCTCCGGTCAAGGAGATCGACATCGTCGTCACCGGCGACGATCGCAAGATCTCGCAGATCAACAAGGAAAACCTGATCGTCTCGCTCGATCTCACGGATTCGCTGGCGGGTGACCGCAGCGTGCAGATCACGCCCGAGAACATCAATGTGGATCTGCCGACCGGCGTCAAGGTGGTCGATATCCAGCCCGACCGAATCGCCGTCAAACTCGAGAAGGTTGAAGAACGCGAGATCACGGTAAAGGTCGAAACCGAAGGCGCACTTCCAGACAATCTTGAGGTCTACCAGACGACGGCAGTTCCCGGAAAGGTTCGCGTGCGCGCGCCGGAAAGCTATATCAAGACGTTGGATCTGATCTCGACCGAGAAGATCGATCTGAGCGGCAAAACCAACGACTTCACCGAACGCCAGGTTTCGTTGGTCGTGCTAAGTCCGAAAGTGAAACTCATCGACACGATTGTCGACGTCTTCGTCCGCGTCGGCGAAAAGCGAACCGAAAGGCTTTATCTGCTTCCCCTGTTCGGCGATGAAACGGGCCGTTCGGCGAAGATCGTCCTATACGGTCCGCGTTCCGTGTTCGAGAGCTTGGCGAACGAGAACATTCGGGTTGAAGCTGTGAAGAACGAGTCTGGCGAAACGGTCCTCAACGTCACACTGCCGGCTGATGTGCAGGACCGCGTCGAGGTCCGCGAGAAGAAGTTCGTCAAGAAGCAATGACGGCCCGGAAGATCCCACACGATTCACTTAAAGAATAGTGAACGAGTACTCGACCATTTTCACGACCGAATATGGAACACCATTTCGTTTTGCCGGTTCGAATCTGATCGAGCGCGCGGCGCGTAACGCCTGTTCGTCGAGTCCGTATCCAAGTGATTTGACAACAAAGGCCTGTGCGACACGACCGCTGACATCAAAAAGCGCGATAACGCGAATCGTTCCGGAGATGCCATTCAATCGCGCGTTGTCGGTATAACCCGGACGTGGTTTGGAGATGATCTTCACAGGCGTTAGCGAAGCATCGGTCTCTGTTTGATTCGTTACCGGAAGAATTCGATTCCCTTCTTTCAAATACCTCAGAAACGCGTTAACACCTAACAGTCTCGATTTTTGCTCTTCGACCTGACTCTTGTTCGTACAACTGGCGATGCACGTTTCGAGCGTCCGGATCGCGCGTTCCAACAGTCCGAGTTCTTCTGCCGTCGGCGTTCCGGTTGGAACGTTTTCCCCGAACATCGCGACAAGGACATCGGCCTTGAGAGTGTACGCGACCCCGAAATCGGGATTGACCGCGATCGCCTGTTCGGCGTCTGAAAGTGCATCTTTGTATTTCGAATCCCAAAACCGGGCGGTTGCGCGAAGAAAGTAAGCTGATGCGTTCTTTGAATCAAGTTCGATCGCCTTCGTCAGATTCGAACGCGCTTTTCCGATCTCGCGGTTAAGGAGAAGGACGAACCCGTAGTTGGCACGAATAGTTGAATCGTTCGGGGCGAGCTTTACCGATCTTTCAAGCGCTTTGGCCGCGGCCGGGTTGTCGTCGATCTTCATATACGCGAGCCCGATGTAGTTCCAGACACGCGCATCGTTTTTCAGTTCGCCTTTGCTGAGTTTTTCGAGAACGACGATGGCGCTCGCGTAATTGCCGTTCCGGTATAGTTCGATCCCACGATCGAGTTCGGTAATTTGGCCGAAGACGGATAGCGATAGAATGAGAATCGACAGTACTGCTTTCATCGTAGGAATTGTAAATCCGAACTTCATCTGAGACAAGAGTAAGTTGAATAGATCGGCCAAGACTCGGGGTCGAGTCCTGGGCGAGCGGTGCACCGGAATTCCTAGTCGATGGATTTCGCAAAGGCCGGTGAATATATTTCAACCGCCCCCGTCGTTACCGGGTTTCGGAGCGTTACGAAGCCTACCTGAGCTGTTTAAGATTTGGCCATCAATTGCCACCAGCTTCAGCTATTGGACACCGAAGATTTGCCTGTCAATTGCCACTAGCTTCAGAGGTTATGTCAAAACCTTCAGAAGTTTGAGTTCATAGATCAAAATCAAGCGGCTTTCTTCTTATCAATTGTTGTAACCCCAAGACTTTCTTGGCTTTAGCCCAATACTGCGGCTAAAGCCGGGATCAAGTTTGAATCTCGATTCATAAAACCGAAGACAAATCGGAGTTTTGACACAACCTCTTCAGCTAGTGGACACCCAAAGTAAAGGATTTCCGGCTTTAGCCGGCTAAAGCCGGGGGCATTTACATCCTTTTTTCCACTAGCTGAAGCTCGTGGCAATCGCGGCAAGCCGCGCTCGAGCACGCCGCGATCCCAACCAAAAAAAGGCGGACGCTTTTTCACGTCCGCCAATCCGAAATCCGAAATCCGAAATCACAAATCCGAAATCCGAAATCCCAAATCACAAATCCGAGATCATGCTCCCGTTCCGTGGCATTTCTTGAACTTCTTGCCCGAACCGCAATAACACGGATCGTTGGGTTTGACCTTCGGCTGGTCGCGCTTGAACGGCGTGTGGCGCGCGGCTTCGGCGCCGGCGGCGTCGGCCGTTGCCATCGCTCCGGTGAACGCCATTCCGGCGGCCTGCCGGCGCGCCCGCTGACGTTCGAGCCGTTCGAGCCGTTCCATCTCTTCGCGTTCGTCCTTGACGACGATCTCGAGATTGAACAGCGCTTTCGACGTGTTCGTATCGATCCGGTCGAGCATATCCTGAAACATATCGAACGACTGCTTCTTGTATTCGACGAGCGGATCCTTCTGGCCGTAGCCGACGAGTCCGATGCCCTGTTTCAAATGGTCGATCGAGAGCAGGTGATCCTTCCACTGCGTGTCGATGATGTTGAGCATAATGTAACGCTCATAAGCGCGCAGCGATTCGGCGCCGGCGAGTTTTTCCTTCGCTTCGTAGTCGGCGATCGCCTTCGCCCAAACCGCATCCTCGATCTCGCCGGGATTCATCGTCTTGTAATCGACGTCCGCGTCGCGCGCCGGATCGACGGCATAGATGCTCTCGATCTCAGCGGCGTACGTTTCGATCTCCCAGTTTTTCGGATCCAACTGCGGATTCAGGAAACTGAACGTCAGATCGTGCAGCAGATCGCGAGCGACGCCGGTTTCGCCGAGCAGATACTCGCGATGCTCCGGCTGGAACATCAACTGCCGGCGCAGACTGTAGATCGTCTCGCGCTGTTTGTTCATCACGTCGTCGTATTTGAGAACGTGTTTGCGGGTTTCGAAGTTACGCGCTTCGACCGCCTTCTGCGCGCGTTCGATCTGTTTGGAGACCGTCCGCGATTCGATCGCAACGCCTTTTTCCATTCCGAGCCATTCCATCATCGAGCGAACCTTGTCGCCCGCGAAAATGCGCATCAGGTCGTCTTCGAGCGAGAGGACGAACCGCGACGAGCCCGGATCGCCCTGACGGCCGGCGCGGCCGCGCAACTGATTGTCGATGCGGCGCGACTCGTGGCGCTCGGTTCCGAGAATATGCAGGCCGCCGACGGCGACGACTTCCTTGTGCTCTTCATCGACGACGCGTTTCGCCTTGACGAGCTGTTCGTTGAACTGTTCCTCGGTCGCTTCGTCCGGGTTGATCTCCATCCGCTTCAGATACTCGCGCGCGAGGAATTCCGGGTTGCCGCCGAGCAGGATGTCGGTTCCGCGGCCGGCCATATTCGTCGCGATCGTGACCGCGCCTTTGCGTCCGGCCTGAGCGACGATCTCGGCTTCGCGTTCGTGGTACTTCGCGTTGAGAACGTTGTGCGGAACGCCCATCTTCTTGAGCTTATCGGCGACGAGTTCGGAGTTTTCGACCGAAACCGTACCGACGAGAACCGGCTGGCCCTTGGCGTGAAGTTCCTTGATCTCATCGACCACCGCGTCCCATTTCTCGGGAAGCGTGCGATAGATCATATCGGAATTGTCTTTCCGGACCATATCGCGATTGGTCGGAATGATGACGACGTCGAGACCGTAAACCGTCCCGAATTCCTCGGCTTCGGTTTCGGCGGTGCCGGTCATACCGCCGAGCTTCTCATACATACGAAAGTAGTTCTGCAAGGTGATCGTTGCGAGTGTCTGGTTCTCGCGCTCGATCTTCACGCCTTCCTTCGCTTCGACGGCCTGGTGCAGACCGTCCGACCAACGTCGGCCCTGCATCAGGCGGCCCGTGAAATCGTCCACGATGATGACTTCGCCTTCCTGCACGACGTAATGGTGGTCGACCTTGTAAAGCGTATGCGCCTTGAGAGCCTGTTCGACGCAGTGCAAAAGCTCCATATTCGCCGGATCGTAGAGGTTCGACACGCCGAGAAGTTTCTCGGCTTTCGACACGCCCTGTTCCGTCAAAACCGCCGAATGGTTCTTTTCGTCAAGAAGATAGTCGCCGGTGGTGACCTTTGTTTCTTCATCCTTGTGGCCTTTTTCAAAGTTCGGGATGATCTGGTTGGCAACGTAATACTTGTCGGTCGCCTCGTCGGACGCTCCCGAAATGATCAGCGGCGTGCGCGCTTCGTCGATGAGGATCGAGTCGACTTCGTCGATGATCGCGAAGTAATGATCGCGCTGGACGAGCGATTCGACATCGAACTTCATATTGTCGCGAAGGTAATCGAAGCCGAATTCGTTGTTGGTTCCGTAGGTGATATCGCAGGCGTAAGAGTCACGGCGCTCGATGTCGTCCATATCGTTCTGGATACAGCCGACCGTGAGTCCGAGAAACTTGTGGATGCGGCCCATCCATTCGGCGTCGCGCGAGGCGAGATAATCGTTGACCGTGACGACGTGAACGCCGCGCCCGGTCAGCGCGTTGAGATAGGACGGCAAGGTCGCGACGAGCGTTTTGCCTTCACCCGTTCTCATTTCGGCGATGCGCCCTTGGTGGAGCGCGACGCCGCCGATCATCTGGACGTCGAAGTGACGCATTCCGGTGACGCGGACGGACGCTTCGCGCATCGCGGCGAAAGCTTCCGGAAGAATATCGTGTAGCGCTTCCTGCTCGCGTTTGCGCCGTTCGATCTGATCGTCGATGCCGTCGACCGCGCGCGCGATGCGTTCCTTGAACTCGATCGTCTTTGCTTTCAGTTCGTCGTCGGAAAGCTTCTGCATCGACGCTTCGAGCGCGTTGATCTGGGCGACCGTCGGTTTGACCTTTTTCAGAAAGATATCGCTGCTGCTGCCGAATATTTTCTTAACTAATTTATCTGCAAAACTATTTACTGGCATAAATCCTCGTTTCGAGTTCCCGTTCGGAGTTCCAGTTCGGATTTCCGCCTTCAGGCGGCTTCCCGTTTGGAGTTCCGGGCTTGAGTTCCCGTTTGGAGTTCCGCCTTCAGGCGGCTCCCGTTTGGAATTCCGATTTGAGTTCCGCCATCAGGCGGCACTTCGCGGCGAATTACACGATTCGGTTTTGAATTGAGTTGAACTTGATTCAGATGCGAAACGCTTCGCCGGGTTAATTGGCGACTTTATCGGCGAGCGGTTCGTCTATCGATGCACGGGGAAGTCGGGTGACAACGACGATCCGGTTGTTTTCGCGGGTGACGGTGGTATTTCTGTAGATGATCACTCGCGGTTCCGAATCGGTGATCCGGCTGGAGACGAGATTATTATAGAAGGCCGCGAGATTATCGGTCTGGACCGAAGGTACTTGGTTGAACGCCGAACGGAGCGAAAACCCAACATCCGAGAACTCAAGCGTGACACCGTGACGCTCCTTGTCTATCTCCGCATTATTCGGAAGAGTTCCGCCCGGTGCGGCGAGCGAACGCGAGAAACCTCCCTGCTTCGTGCGCGTAGGGTCGTTGATGACGGAATAGTCGAACGAGTACCGGTGATCCGAGAGTTTTTCACGATTCGCTTCCGTAAACTGTTTTGCGAGCCTCAGAAACTCGCCGGAAACCGCCGCGTAATTGCCGACTATCTGTTCGTCGTCCGGTTTGTTGTCGAGATCGTCCTCGGTCTCAAACTCGGTGACCAATTCGAAACGCGGCGTCAACGCGGCCTGCGCGAAGACGGACGGCGATCCGCCGACGAGCGCGAGGCCGAGATAAACGCTCAGCGTCGTCAGGAAAAGGATCGAATTGTGCGCCTTTCGGTTATTCATCGTCAGCCATTGCGCGTCAGTAGACGAAACAAACAAAAATTATCATAAACGTTTTGCCGACCCGCGTCATCCCGAATTCGCGATTGCGGGGCAAAACGTTCAATGCGGCAAGTCCGTTGACATTGCCGCAAAGTCGAAATGTTCGTCAAAAGCCGAACTCATTTCCCGGTCGTGGTTGCCTTGTTCACAACCTGCGCCGCGCTGTTCGGTTTCTTCTCCGGCGTGTCGGGCTCGTTAAGCTTGCGCTCGAGCATCTTGCCGGCGACCTCCTGCGGGACGACGAATTGGATCACGATCCGTTTGCCGTCCGCCGTTGCTTTCGCGTTTTTGAGAAGTTCGAGGTCGTCGATCTCGTCGAGCAGTTCCTTGGCCAATTCCGGATTGGTCTGCATCTCCGCGATGGCCTTTTCCTTCTTTCGCTTGAAATCGTTGATAGCCACCGAAAGAAACAATGTAACCCGTTGGGCGCGCGTTTCGCTTTCCATTTCAGACTGAACGGTTGCCGCAACGCTCGTCGCGTCCTGCGTGAACACAAAACCGAAACTCTTGCCGCTGAGCATCGTCAGATATTGAAGATAGCCGCTGTCGTTGATCGCCTCGACCGATGATTTGACGACCTCGACCAACGCTGCGTCCGTCCCTTCGGTCCTCGTCCATTTGAACGTCTTTTTGTCGATCTTGCCGTCCGATGTCAGCGTGCCTTCCGCCTGAACGTTAAACGGCGCCGTCAGAGACATTCCCTTGCTTATCTTCTCTTTGATATCCGCCTTCAGATTTTTGAATGGCAGTTTATTCGTCTTGATGGTATCTTCGTTGTTCCGTCCGAGGCTCTTTGCCACATCGGCATCCTGCGCGAAGACGTACGACGACCCTCCGACAAGCGCAAGGCCAAGATAAACGCTCAGCGTCGTCAGGAATAGTATCGAAGTGTGCGCCTTTCGGTTAATCATCTTCAGGGTTGTCCGTCGGCCGACGAGACAATCAGAGTTCATCAAAGTCGAAATGTTCGTCAAAAGCCGAACTCATTTGCCGGTCGTGGTTGCCTTGTTCACAACCTGTGCCGCGCTGTTCGGTTTCTTCTCCGGCGTGTCGGGCTCGTTGAGCTTGCGCTCGATCATCTTGCCGGCGACCTCCTGCGGGACGACGAATTGGATGACGATCCGTTTGCCCTCCGCCGTTACTTTCGCGTTCTTGAGAAGTTCGAGGTCATCGATCTCGTCAAGCAGTTCCTTGGCCAATTCCGGATTCGTTTGCATCTCCGCGATAGCTTTTTCCTTCTTTCGCTTGAAATCGTTGATAGCCAGCGAAAGCAGCGAGGAAACCGATTGGGCCCGCGTTTCGCTTTCCATTTCCGACTGAACGGTTGCGGCAATGCTCGTCGCGTCCTGCGAGAACTGAAAATCCAGACTCTTGCCGCTGAGCAACGTCAGATATTGAAGATAACCGCTGTCGTTGATCGCTTCGACCGATGATTTGACGACCTCGACCAACGCCGCGTCCGTCCCTTCGGTCCTCGTCCATTTGAACGTCTTTTTGTCGATCTTGCCGTCGGATGTCAGTTTGCCTTTCGCCTGAACGTTGAACGGCGCCGTCAGGGACATTCCTTTGCTGAGCTTGTCTTTGACGTCCGGCTTCAGATCCTTGAACGGCCGTTTATTCGTCTTGATGGTATCTTCGTTGTTCGGGTCAAGGTTCTTTTGGGCATCGGCATCGGCGACCTTCTGATCGTCCTTTTTATCAGGCGATTTGGTCACGCGCGGGCGTTCGGTCGGGTTTTTGGGAACGGTCGGATTGTCCGTCAACCCCGCAGTGATATCGAGATCGCTCAGATCATCGACAACCTTGCCTTTAGGTTTTTTCGGCAAGACCTGCGGTTTGCTGAGCGGATTGTTGACCGTCGGATTGCCGATCGTCGGATTGTTCGGGATTCCCGGAATCGTCGGATTGACACCGCCCGGAATGAAATCCATTGCGGCGTTCGGGTCGTTCTGCAACGCCGCCAACTCGGGATTCGAAAGCGCGAAATAGCCTTCCGGATAGGTAAGCTGATCGGCGACGTTGATGAAGGTGATCTCGTCGTCCGAAGTCAGCTCGGTCGCGACGTAAGGCTCGTCAACCGACTTGGTGTTCGTCGTCATCACCGTTCCGCTGACATACAGCGCGTCAATTACCGTGCAGACCTTTCCGACCAACGGGCTGTCACAGCCTTTTGTGGTCAACAGACTGGACTGGCCGACGACCAGCAGCGCGAGAAGATTGAAGATCGCCGAAACGGCCAGGATCTTATAGAACCGGCCGGAAAAGTCCCAGGTCTTGACCTCGTAATTATTGAATAATTCCTGCTCTTGCATAACTCAAAACAAAAAAATACCTAACAACGAATCCGCCATATGATATAGATGCCCGGCGGAAAAAAATCGTTGCGAGCGCATTTCTAATCTTATCATCAAATCCGTATGAATCGGAAAACATATCTTCGGGTTCAAGACCGCGAAATCAACCAGAAATTTTACGGATTTGGCGAATTCAATCGAAACAACGCGATAGAAAATTTCTTTCCGGCGATACACTCCAAAAACGCGAAAATGGCATTTTTGATCTTATTTCTTGCGCATTCCGTGTGATGTTTCGCGGGAAATTGCTCCAAATGAATAATCTGGATCCAACTCCGTACGCGAAACGTTAATTTGTCGTTCGACAATTTTCAAAATCGCTTCACCTTTGCCTTCGCGCGAAACTACCGATAAGATTCACAACAGATGGCCCGATCACGCAAAGACAAACCCGGCAAGCGGCGCAACCGTAACGACGCGCGTTCAAATATCGGCCCGGATAAGGAACGAGACTACAAACGTCGGCTTGCGGGCGAAAGTTCCGTGCCCGTGCGGGAGAATGCACAGACACCGGCGCAGCTCGCTGCGGTCGAAAAGCTGCTCTCCGGGATCGGAACGCCGGCGCAAGTTCCGTTCAAGCCCGACGATTTTCAAGTCGAAGCGCTCGAAGCTATTGAATACGAAGATGTTCTGGTCACCGCGCCGACCGGAAGCGGAAAGACCTGGATCGCGCGCGAGGAGATCCGCAGGCTGCTTCAGCAGGGAAAACGCGCTTGGTACACGACGCCGTTGAAGGCCCTGACCAATTCGAAATACATCGAGTTTTCCGACGAGTTCGGCGCGGAGAATGTCGGCATCCTGACGGGAGACCGCAAAGAAAACCGGGATGCGCCGCTGATCGTCGGCACGACCGAGATCTATCGCAATCAACTTTTCGACGCGCTGCGCTCCGGCGAACAGGTTGGGACCGACTTCGTGATCCTTGACGAAGCGCATTATCTTGCCGACGAAGATCGCGGTCACGTTTGGGAAGAAGCGATAATTCTTAGTCCGCCGCGTATTCGGCTGCTTTTGCTCTCGGCGACGATCGGCAATGCCGGCGAGTTCGCGTCGTGGATCGAAGAGGTCCGCGGCACCCGCGTCCGCGTCATCGACCGCGCCGGATCGCGTCCGGTCGAACTCCGCGCCGCATTTCTCTCGCCCGGACTTCAGCTTTTCCCGCTGTTCGACGAGCGCGGCAAATTCAACCGCGACCTCGAGCGATTTGCCCAGAAGGAAGAAAGATTCAGAAGATTTTAGGTTTCGCGATCAAACGCGCAGGATCCGCGCTGTCTCAGGCGCCCGGCGGAGCGCGTTCGCGTTGTGGCGGAGTTCATTGAAAAGCTCTTCGAGGTCCTTCGGCTCGTCGACGTCATACCAGCTCGGGACTTCGCGAAGATGGAGTCCGCGGGCCATCACGTTTCGGTAAACGTCTTCGAAAGTCCGAGATGTGCTCCAGCGGACGTTGTTGAAGACCCGCGCATCCAAACCGCGAAGGCCGATCAGATAGAAGCCGCCGTCGGTGGTCTTCCCGAGCACGACATCGGTTTCCAGTTCGAGGAATTCAAACGCCTGTTCGATGTGATCGGCAGGAAACGTCGGACTGTCGGTTCCGATCATCACGGCTGAATCGGCGCCCTCGGAAAACGCGAATTGAAAAGCGGAAACGATCCGTTCGTCGAGCGTTTCGCCGATTTGAGCGAATAACCGGACGTGCTCGGGGGCGACTTCCGTCATTGCGGCTTTTTCAGTCGGCGGGAAAAAGGCGATAATCGTGTTTTCGCAGACGCGCAGCGCTTTTTCGACGGTATCCTTGAGAAATGCGGTCGCGAGTTCGGCGCACGCTTCGGAGGAAATCACGCCTTCGAGGCGGGTCTTGACGGTTCCGGGTCGCGGAACCTTTGCCATAATGATGATCGCGCGCGGCATTGGAATAAGTTTAGCTCTTTACGGAATCTTTTCAAGGAACGAGAAGCTGAGAAATGCGGTTCTGAGTTTCGCTTTCAGTCGGCGATTTCCCAAGCGAACGCCGGTTCGATTTACCGAAAGTGCCGCCTGAAGGCGGAACTCCGAATTTGGTTTTGAGTTTTTATGCATTATTACAACGAAGAAGATCTCGCACGGTTCGGCGAGATGGCGAAGCACAAGCCGGAACTTTTCGAGAAGTTTCTCGCTTGGTATCAGGCGTGTCAGGAAGAGGGCGCGTTGTCGAAACGCGAAAAGGCGCTCATCGGCCTCGCGGTCGCCGTAACGGTTCAATGTCCGTACTGCATCGAAGCGTTCACGAATTCCTGCCTTGAGAACGGTTCGAATATGGATCAGATGACCGAGGCGATGCATCTTGCATCGGCAATCCGCGGCGGCGCGAGTCTCGTCCACGGAATCCAGTCGCACAACGCGCACGACAAGGTGAGTATGTAGGTTCGGAGTTCCGCCTTCAGGCGGCGCTTTGTACGAGGCTGAAATCGAAATGCTGGACTCCGGAATTCAAATAACGCGCAATGGCTCGACCGCGATTCCGAAGGCTTCCGTGGGATTCGGCGAAAAGCTCGGCGGACCTCTCGTTGCCGAACGTATCGACACGCTTCAGGTTAACGTCGGCAAGCTTTGCAACCAGGCGTGCAAGCATTGTCACGTCGACGCTTCGCCGTCCCGAACTGAAATAATGCCCCGGACGGTCCTGGACGAATGTCTTCGGGTACTGAGAGACTTCCGGATTCCGACGCTCGACATCACCGGCGGGGCTCCCGAGTTGATTCCCGATTTTCGGCATTTCGTAGTCTCGGCGCGCGCGGCCGACGCGCGCGTCATCGTCCGGCATAATCTGACCGTGATCTTCGAAGAGGGTCAGCAGGACCTGCCCGAATTCTTTGCAGCGAACGGTGTCGAAGTCGTTTCAAGCCTGCCTTATTTTCAATCGGCGGAGACCGACGCTCAGCGCGGCCCGGGAGTGTTCGAAAAGTCGATCGATGCCATCCGACGGTTGAACGGCGTCGGCTACGGTTCGGACGAACGGCTCGTTCTGAATCTCGTCTACAACCCGGTCGGTGCGTTCCTGCCGCCCGAGCAGTCGGCGATCGAGGCCGACTTCAAGCGCGAGTTAAGATCGCGGCACGGAATCGAATTCAACAATCTCTTCACGATCACGAATATGCCGATCGCGCGGTTTCTTGACTGGCTGCGCCGCTCGGGGAACGAGGCGGGTTATATGGCCAAGCTCGTCAACGCGTTCAATCCGGCGACGATCGCGGGCTTGATGTGCCGAAATCTTGTCAGCGTCGATTGGAACGGACGATTGTTCGACTGCGATTTCAATCAGATGCTCGAACTCGGGATCGAATCCCCACGGACGATCTTTGATTTCGACCGTGAGAAACTCGCGAACCGTCAGATCCGAACCGCCGACCATTGTTTCGGCTGCACGGCGGGATCGGGCTCTTCGTGCGGCGGAACCGTCGCGTAGTGGCCGACAAATAAGTCGGGGAATTTAGTCGCGAGGCATCGACGGGTCGACGGCGGCGGTTCTGGCCGCCCGTCTTTCGGCTCGTCGCGCATCGTTTGACAATCGATCGATTTCAGTTACGATTCATCAACTAAAACCAAAAGGACTATGACCAAGAAGCAAATTATGACAAAGAAGATCAGCAACATTATTTCGTTTGTGATTATGACGATGGCGTTTGCCGTCGCGGCGGCGGCTCAGTTGCCTTCGTTGGCCGATGTCGGCGACGACGTTTACACCTCGGAGGCGGACGGATTTGAGATCGCGATTCCCGAAGGATGTGTCGAAGTTGTGGACGGTGAGGATGGCCGTGAATATCGATGTGAGGTCAAAGAGGGCAACATTAAGGTTACGATCGACCCGAATAATCCCGAGATCAAGTCCGATACAGATCTTGCGGCATTTCTCAAAGGATTCAAGGAATCGTTGGCGGGAAATCCCGATGTCAAGTTTTTCGGCGAGACGAATGCGAAGATCGGAAACTATAGCGGAGCCGCTTACCAGTTGACCATCGGCGGCGAGAAGACGCTCGTGATCGTTCTCGCCTGGAGCAAGTTCGCGGTCGTCATCTCCGGCCGGGCAAACAGCAAGGTCGCAAATTCCGCCGAACTGATCGGCGGAGCGGTGCAGAGTTTTACATTCGTCAGCCCGACGACGAAATAACCGGGGTTCCGCGCCGCAGATCCCGAAACGCCCCGGCTTGCGACTAGCCGGGGCGTTTCGCGTTTACCCGGTCAGTATCGGAAACGTTTGTACGTCTTGGTTTGGATAGAACGTTCGGTTCTGAGTTGCGGAAACGGAAGGCGGTCAGGCGTCCAATTCATCTCATTCGCACTTCATAAACGTCCCGCTGCCGCCGACGGCGACCGCCACAAGTCCCTTCCCGTTGCGGCCGACGACCCATTCCTGGGCCTGACAAAACGGACGGTTGGGGATCTTCAGCAAGACCCAGCCGCGTTTGTATGAGTTGTAGCTGACCTTGTAGTAATTGAATGTCTCATCGCTTCCGACATAGTCCAGACTCTTGCGCTGGACCCAAGTCGTGTAATCGAGCCCGATCTTGAGAACCGTCGAACCCGGATATTCAGCGGCGAACTTCGCCCTCATAAAGTTCTCGACAGCGGCGTCCCTGAATTTCGGTTGGGTCCAGGAGCGAGTCGGGGCATCGCGTTCGACGATCATGCGTAGTTCGTCAGCCCGCTTCTCGACATCGTCAAAGGCGTCCGGCGGAACACCGACACCGAACTCAGCGTATTTTGGCTTGAGCCACGCAGTTTTCTCGGCACGCCATTTTGCTCGTTCCCAGATTAGTTGCTGCGTTTCCTTTCGAACCGGATTCTGTGGCTCGTTGAATCCGAAATTGAGATTTTCTTCGGTGTAGCCCATCCCGACCATTGACTTCGCCGCACCGGCCCGCACTTTCGGTTCGAGTGCCGTCCGGTTGGCGGCGATCTTGCACCACGTCGAGAAACGGTAATCCATTCGTCCGGGCCGGACATAATCGCCCGGAAAATCGGTGACGCCCCGATACTGGCCACGGCAGAGGGAATCCAGTTCGGCGAGGTCGGTCATCGCTTTTTTCCATTCGTCGGGACGAACCGGCGTGCCCGCCGCCGGGAATTGCGAATCGTAATAATGTGCGAATTGCTCGATAGGTCTGTGAAACCGAGGGGCAACCTGTTCGGCAAATGATTTGCGAAGATTTACAACTTGCGGGTCCTCGGGCTTGGCGCGCAGCCTTATCAATCCGGAATCCAAGGTGACGGTGGCAACCTGATTGTCGAGATTGCCGAAACGGACTTTGATCGAATTTCCACTAACGGCCTCGACCGTTGCCTTGACCCACACCTGCCCAAAACAATTGCATTTGTAATCGACCACCTCGCCAACGCTCTGGCTATAGGCGCTGAGGCACAGAAGTGCAGACAAGGCCGCCGTCATCAATGTTTTCATCGTATTCCCCCCGGGTATCGGTTATTTTTTGCAGATTCTAACACGAATCTGCGAATTTGATTCTGTATTTCTGGTCGAATCTGAATGGGCAGGCTGGCGATGGATCCGCGCTTCCAATCCGTTTGACCGGCAAAAAATGGTCCCGATCTTCGTGCGGTTGGGATCAACGGACGAAGATTCCGGCAATCACCTTGAATCGAAAGTCGAAAATGTTCTCAAGTTCCCGGCGGACGAGGAAATGGGCGAGGTCGCCGAGCGGTTCAAACGGGAGCCGATAGCGTACGAGATCGGTCATCATCGTTTTGCCGTTTTCGTCCTCTTCGAACGTGTGAAGATGGATCCACTGTTTGTATGGACTCTTCAGCGCCGAATCGACGAAATCGAACGGCGGATTCCATTGTGTGATCTCGGTCTTCCAGGTGATCGGAATCCCGCGAAGTTTAAGACGATAGTCGATAAGCGCGCCCTTTCGGATGTCGATCGGTTGCGGCGTGATGATATGAAAGTTCAATTCCGGCGGCGTGATCCGTTCGAGATTTCCGGCATCGGCGAAAAAGTCGAAAACCTCGGCGCGCGGCCGGTCGATCAACTGTTTGCGTTCGATGAAATGTTCCACGACTTAATTTTGGAATGGGGATTTGTGATTTCGGATTAGCAGTATTCGTCGGTTCAAGATCAGATTAACAGGCGGGACTGCCGATTCCGAAATTCAAATTCCAGATTCCAGATTCCAAGATTCCGGAAGCCTGTCGGGAAAATCGATTCAGTGTGCGGAGCACACGCACGCACGATGGCACCAAGTGAAGCGGAGCGGAACGTGGTGTCAACCAAAAACGACTCCAACGAGCGTGTGTAACACGCGGAACTGTTCAAATACTTCAGATTCCAAGATTCCAAGATTCCAGATTCCAAGTAAATCGCAAATCGCAAATCGCAAATCGAAATTCACGAATGCCAGATCGGGAATCCGCGAAGCGCCTGCGCGAAGAGAATGCTGAACAACGCAAAATACGCGAGTGCGAAAACGCCGGTCAACAGTGACGCCTTGCGTACACGCAGACTATTAAGTACAAGCGCGACGATCGGGATCGCCTGCAGGGCGTGGAGTCCGACGAAATGCGCG